>CANONN010000001.1 GCA_947567625.1 uncultured Roseburia sp.
AGCCGCATATGTTGTATTTTAGCAGACGCACATTTCCGCTAAAATACTGCGTTTGGCAGAAATGTTTACATCTACAGTTCACAACATATCACATCCGTCACATACTGATGATAAGTAATCCCATCATCCCGCAGCACATTGCATAAATTCCAAAGCTTTGATACAATTTCATTGTTATTCACCGAATTTCCTCCTGATCACACAAAAATTTTATGCACTCTCATAAAGCGCTTCATTAATCTCATCAATAATCACATCTAAATGATTGCCAAACGCCATGTTAATTTTTTTGAATCCACCGACATTTTTGAACGCTCCCAGTTCAAATGTTTCACGATTCAAAATCGTTTCATTTAATAGCTGCATTTCGATACGGTCTAACCATTTTAACTGTATGGCATTTAATTCAGAATGTTTTTCTTTTACTTTTGATACCGCTGCTTTGATTTTTTTATCATGGCCAACCAGTGCATCTCCCAGCGCCTGCTGCCTGATAAAGCTTATGATATCTGCTGTTATATCCTGATTTGTCATTTGGTTCCATGCCGTATTGAGCATTTTTTCTGTAAAATTATTTCTGTCCAGCTCAATTTTCAAATTTTTTAATTCTGCCCTTGTCAGCTCCTTCGGTCTCTGACACACAATTGACAACGCCGCAATCTCATTCATATTATGAAAAATAAATTGTTTAAATTCTTCCAAATAATCTTCGGGTTTTTGGGCCTTCCCGTAACCTCTTGTATGGGCATAAACAGAATCATCATGAAAACTATATACTTTTGTTTTTGGCGTATAGTGATATGTATGAAATACCTCAAAAGCCTCTTTTTTATCCTGTATATATTTTGATGCCTCTGTAACTTCCATCTCTCTAATCTTCGTTGCAAATACCTCTATAGAATCTCCAGAAATATCTGCAAAATTCTTTTTTTGCCCATCAGTCATCTTCTTTATATCCCGCTGCAGCTTCGCAATCAATATATCAATCTGACTTTTTTTCTGTTCAGCCCGATCAAGAACGGAAAGTCCATCAATAATCGCATCATAAGTAATCTTAGGATTCACTACTACCGGTTTCATAGCACTTACCGGCTCCAACGCATCATATACACCGACTGCATCATAAATTTCAAAGTGATCTTTATGTATTTCATCACATAATCTTGTTGCACGCCCCATCATCTGTTCAAAGAGAATTCTGGACTTGATTCTTCTAAGAAAAACTAATCTTGTAATTTCTTCCACATCAATTCCCGTAGTCAGTAAATCTACCGTGACTGCGATGCTTGGTTTTAAATCGTTTTTAAAATGCCGGATTACTTCCGCTATTTTTTTCTTATTTCTCCCTTCGATAGAACCCGTGATCTTTTTGATGCAGTCCTCGTCAATCCCAACCTGGGCATACATCTCCTTTAAAATCTGAACGATCATATCCGCGTGATCGTCATCAACCGCAAAAATAAGCGTTTTGCCCTGCATCCGGTCTTCCGGATCAACCCCTGTATTTCCTTCTGTAGGACGTTCCGGCAAAAAAATCTCTTTCAATACAGTTCTGTTAAAATTCTCCGTAATTACTTTCCTGTTAAAATCCTCGACTTCAAAATCCAATTCATCCGCAAGCTTTTCACCGTTCTCCAATTCACCTGTCTCAGGATTATAAACAGGCACCACATCTCCCGCTTTAAACTTAATTCCATTATGACTCAACTGCGTTACTATTATATGCGGAGCGTCATGGTCAACCAAAAATCCATCAATGACTGCCGTTCTATAACTATATGTATAAACTAGTTCTCCAAAAATCTGTGTCGTATGAAGTGCCGGCGTTGCCGTGAGCGCCACCTTTACGGCATCAAAATATTCTATTACCGAGCGATATTTGCTCATAAAATCACGCTGATCACGGTACAGTAATTCTTCGTCACCCAATTCACGGTCCAGGATGAATCCGCGGTGCGCCTCGTCTATCACAATCAAATCATAGTCTGAGACAGCAGGCATCTTCTCACTCTCATTATACAAAATCCTTTGTACAAGACTCTGAACCGTGGCAATCTGTACTCTTGTCTCCGGCTCAAAGCCATGGTCTTCCATTTCTTTGATATTATAGATCTCATTCAAAGTCATTAAGTCTTCTAATTTAACTTCTTTAAAAGTATCAAGAGCCTGATCACCCAACGCTGTCCTGTCCACCAAAAATAGTACTCTGTGAAAACGTTTTGCTTTCAGGAATCGATACAACATACCCAATACAGTTCTGGTTTTTCCTGTCCCGGTAGCCATCGACAAAAGTACTTCCCGCCTTCCCTGTGCTATAGCTTTTTCAACCGCCTGTATCGCTTCAATCTGATAATATCTTAGATTTAAACCATCTTTATCCTGTAAAATAGAATAATCTGTCCTCTCTAATACAGTATTGGCTGCCTCTATATCTTTTTGCAGTTCCTCCATCATTCCGTAAGGGCTCTTCCAACCCGGCAAAGCTTTAGGGGCCGTTCCTTCCCGCACATCAAGCTCCCATATCCCTGATTTGGTGGCAAGCTGTTTTAAATAGGGCCGTCCGTTTGTTGCATACAAAAACGGCACATCATATTTTCCAAATTTGCCAATACAATATTTTTCCCGATCTTCTTTTATGATATGACTGGCATATTCTTTACATTGTCCGTCCAAAACGGATGGCACATCCATATGATTCCTTTTGGCCTCAATGATTCCCACCATCGTCTCTCCGACAAATAAGGCATAGTCGACATATCCATTTTTTCCGACGGCAGACCCTACTTTCCATTCTGCAATCGCTTTATTGTGGCCTTTTTCCGGTTTGCATCCTTTGGATTGCCTGATCATATCGGTATCTGCCTCCCAACCGACCTCCCGCAACTGACGATCAATAATCATTCGGGTATCATATTCGGATAGAGGATATCTTGCAGCATTCGCTTTCGCCTTATCCTTGCGCTCCAGGGAAGCTTTGCCTTTTTTCTGCAAAACCTCAATTTCTTTCTTTAAATTGTCTATATAAGCTTCCTGTTGTTTGCTCTTTTCCGCAAGAGCGGCTGCATCTATTGTTACCTTTGACGGCATAACAAAATCCGCTGGTTCATATGCATAATCACCATATGTCTGCATAAACCACGATGCCAAATCATAAGTCAACACCAGGTTTTCTTTCGCTTTTTCCAATGAATCCATCCCTGCGTGAGCCGCATCATTTCTTGTTTTCCTCAGCACATATAAGATATTATTTATTTCTACCGGAAGTATATCATTTCGCTTTAACAGCTTAATTCTATTTGCATGGGTATTATCGTATTTTGGTTCCGCTATCCCATCATATGCGAGCATATATTTCACGATGTGTTCCGCCAACATCCCCATTTTTATAAAACAGGTATTGGTGTCTGAATACAAATATTGTTCCGCCAATTCTCCCATTTTGGCAAGCTCCGCCCAATTTGTAGTCAAAAATTCAAAATTACCCATGCTCACTCCTCCTTCTCATAACCCAGTATTATCAGAAGTTTCTCCATGAAAAAGGAATCTCGCTTTGCGAGATTTTGCCTAAACCTATCAATCCGTTTCATGTTTTTACATTTCCTACTTCCAAAGTATATCACATCTAAATTTGATAGACAATAAAAAGAAAACAGGCACGCCGAATCACTGTGAACCATCCCACCAGTTACTCGACACACCTGCTATTCTCTGTATTAAAACATTTGGCAATTATCAAGCTGATTTTTTAACCTATTTGATCTCAATACGGAGCCAACACTTACAAATAAATATCAATCACCGCTGCACCTGCTGCATTTTGCGGCTTTCCTCCATCAGCATTTTCCACTTCCATCGCCGTTACGGTCTTCGGCACTTCTCCTTCTCTTACCGCCGACACGGCCTCCGCCGCTTCTGACGCTCTTTGCTCTTCCTCCCCACCTGACAACGCTACGGTCCCCGCCGCTTCTGACGCTCTTTGCTCTTCCTCCCCGCCGGGCCGCGCTACGGTCTCCGCCGCACCTGCCTCTTTTTGGTCTTCCTCCCCGCCAGGCTCTCTTACCGCCGCTTCTGCGCCACCCTTCTGCCCTTGCACGCCATTCCTAAGCTCCATGAGACGGCGCAGCGTATCCTCACCGATTGTCATTCCGGCGTCACCGCCTGGCAAAAGCTCTGGCTCATGTTTTGATTTACGCTCTTGCTCCGCGCTTCCCTCGGTTTGCTCCTCTTTTTCTTTCTCGTCCTCTGGCAGCGACTGATATTTCAGGGAAGCGGTAAACGCGGCATGAGCCTTCTCGATCTCGCCTGTTTTTTTCACCAGCTTGGCAAGCATTTCCAGTTTTTTCCCTTTGGGGATGTACGGATTATTGGAAATGTCTTTCGCCTGCGACAAGTATCCGTTGAGCTTGTTCATGTGAAGGTCTTCCACTTCCTCTTTCGTTTCACAGTCGTCGAGCTGTTTTTCGTAGCCGGCGACCTCCCTGCGGCTCTCCTCGTACTCGCGCAGCGCCTGTGGATTCGTCTTGCGCAGATAGTCGATCTCGTCCGGCGTCAGGTTGGAACCGTTCTCCAGCTTGGCGGAAAGCTCGTACTTTTTCTTGCCCTCGCGGATGTCGTATGCCTGCTGCTTATACATTTCCAGCCTGCGCTCCTCGGCAGTCATATTTTCCTTTTTCCCGATATTTTCTTTCTTCTGCATCCACTTGCAGTTTAGCGCCGCCATCTCTACCTGGCTGCGGATGGTCCCGTTGATGAAAGCCATTAAAATCCTCTCCTTTTGTGTCTGCTTATAAGTTATTTATCGGCATCTTCCATGCTCTTCTCCACTCTTTCAAACACAATCGTTACGGTAAATAAGTCCGCGTCGGTTTTCATCGCAAATTGTCCGCCACATGCCTCGGTAAAGCTCTTGGCGATCGAAAGCCCCAGACCGCTGCCGCCGTCGGTGCGGCTCTCGTCTCCGCGCACAAAGCGCTCCGTAAAATCAATGGCGCCGTTCAGTTCCTGATTGGAAATATTTTTGATCGTTAAGGTCGCATGTTTTTCGCCGCCCGTCAGGGTCAAATATGCCCGGGAACCGTCGAGCGAGTATTTTAGCACATTGTCGAGCAGATTTTGGATGACGCGGTACATGCGGTTGCCGTCCGCCACGATCAAAATAACCTGTTCGGGCAGCTCTACTTTCAGCTGCACCCGGCTTCCCTCTATTTTTTCCTGCATATCCGCCAGTGTCTGGCGAACCAGCTTGGCAAAGTCGATCTGCTCTCTGTTGACCTCAAGCTGCCCTGACGCCGCCTTGCTGACCGAAAATACATCCTGCACCATATCCTTGAGACGGTCCGCCTTTTGTTCCAAAATCTTCACATAATCCTTCACATAATCGGGCAGCTCTTCCTCCTGTTTTAACAGCTCGATATAGCTGACAATCGAAGTCAGCGGCGTCTTAATATCGTGGGAGACATTGGCCACTAACTCCACTTTCATGCGCTCGCTCTTGATGCGCTCCGAGAGAGCCGTCTCCATACCGCTTTGGATATCATTTAAATCTTCTGCCAGTACCGCCAGCTCGGAGTCCGCAGGCGAAACGTCATTTTTCGTGTGGTAATTCCCGCTCTTTATCGTCCGAATCTGGGCCGAGAGTATGTCAAGATCGGACATCATGCGCATATTTTTCTTCTGATACCCGTACTCCACCGCAAGCAGCAGCGCGAGGAGTATTGTCCTTACGATTCCGCCAAGCGACAGGACAATCCATGTCGATACATTGGAAAATTGGTAGGCATTTGCCGCAAACACACCCAGATGTAAGAGTGAGCCGACAAACAATATCGCCGTGATGATCATCACCACACAAAACCGCTTCGTCTGGCGCGCCGACAAAGATAATTTCAACGCTTTGGCATCTGCGACCGCGATCAACTTAGCCGCCAGCCCATGGCGGTACACCGCTTGATTCTTTCTGATATCGTTGACAAACAGATACAGCAGCCAAAAGCTAAACAGCACATGCCACGGTTTCTCACTCAGGCCGTAGAAAGACAAAAAGCCATTCTCCCAAAAATATTCGCCGTAGACACCCGCCTCTGTCAACACCGCCGTATCATAAGCCGTACCCCAGTATCCCCGCATTAAAGATAATAGCAACAGCCCCGGAAACACGAGCAGCAGCAAGACTTTCACCTCAAAAATGATACGCCCTGTAAACGCAGCAATCCTCGCGTCTGCCTCCTGTTTTTGCCTGCGCAAAATCAGATAACAGATCAGGAAAAAGAGCCCGGCGGCCAGACAGACGGCAGACGCCATAAGTTTTTTCCGGTTCTGCACAAAATTCTTCCACAGATAGTAGGAATCGTAATTTTCCGACCAACTATAGCTCCCGCGGTTGGCGCCGCTATAGAGCAGCGGCTGCTCTGCCACAAGAATCACAATCTCCGCGTCTTCCCAGGCTTTCTCGCTGCGTATATTGGCATAGCCCGGCACATACCAGTCGCCGCTCTCCTCCCGATAAACGCCGTCCCCGTACACATCCGGCGTCTCCACGCCTTTACGGATGGTCACCTCTTCCCCGTCAAAGCAAAGATAAAAATTGTAGCCGGGCGGCATAAAATCTGCGGAACCGTTCCAGTCAAGCCCTTCCATGTTGGTATACAGCTCTTTTCCCTGATAGGAAACGCTGTAATACATATTTTTATCCCATTCCATGCGCCCGTGATAATAATCCGCAAGCTCTTTCTGCTCTTTTTCCGAATAGAGCACCGTACCCGAACCGCCTATGCCCTCCTGCGGTATCGCGGCATAGGAAGAATCAATATTGTACCCGACGCCGTATTCACCCGCCGCAACATCCGCGGCAAAGTTGCTCTCTTCAAGCGCGATCTCCGTTTCATCCGCCCAATACACGGTTTCATCATTTTCATAAACATCGGCGCGGAATGTCCCACATGCCATGTTGAGAAAGCGGTAAAGCCTCCCGGAGACATAGCTGCGGAAGCTCTCGGTCTCCTGATAATCGTTTTTCAAGAAAGCGCCAATCTCCCCCTTAGAAAGAGGTACCCACCTGGCATACGACAATACGCCAAGCACACCTGTCATAAGCAGGCATACTGCCAGGGCGAAACTAAAAAATCCAATCCTAATGCTCCATTTTTTCGATTTTGTATCCAATTCCCCACACCACCTTTAAGTATTCTGGTTCCTTAGGGTTAAGCTCGATCTTCTCGCGGATGCGGCGGATATGCACCATCACCGTATTTTCCGTGGAAAACCCCGGTTCATTCCAGACGCGCTCATAGATTTCCTCGGCCGGAAAAACCCGCCCCGGATTTTCCATGAGAAGCTGCACGATTTTCGTCTCGGTGGCGGTCAGCCGCACCGGCTCGCCGTCCACATAGAGCTGCTTTTCATCAAGATGAAAACACAGTCTTCCGTTCCTGATTTCATCCTTGGAGACAGTGTGAATATCTCCCAGGCTGGTATAGCGCCGCAGATGGCTTTTGACACGCGCGGCAAGCTCGCTCGGATTATAGGGCTTGGTGACGTAGTCGTCGGCTCCCATCGATAAGCCCAGCACCTTATCCGTCTCCTCGCTCTTTGCGCTCAGCACAATGATGGGAATATTTTGTTTTTCACGGATTCTAAGCACCGCCGACAGCCCGTCTAAGCGCGGCATCATCACATCCATAATCACCAGATGCATTTTATTGCCCGACAATTGCTCCAATGCCTGCATCCCGTCATAGGCCCGGTAAACCTGATAGCCCTCTTTCTCTAAGAGAATCGCGATCGCCTTTACAATTTCCCGGTCATCATCCACCACCAAAATATTCTCGCCCATATCCACCTCGCCCGCACGAAAAATCCTCATATCACAACTCCAGCGCAGCTTTCTTATTGCAGATTTGCCGCGACTCAAATCGAGATGAGTAACCCTTGAACCACAGTTATCATAAAAAGAACACCTTACAAAAACCATGGGGAATTTCTTAAAACTTTCTTACTCTCCCAACCTATCAACGCTCTTTTATTATATTTTTGCTGCAAATATAAGTCAACAGGAAGTATCCGCCGTATATCGCCACGACCAAAACCCCCGTGATTACCAGTGACGGCAGCATCTGTTCATTGCCAAGCGTCTCCAAGATGGTGTTGCTCAACATCATGCCAAAAACGGAGTGCACGCATGCCAGCAAAAGCGGCAGTAAGAAGAATATCCCGATCTGGCGAAACAGCGCCCTGCGGATCATTTTCTCATCCGCGCCGAGCTTGCGCAGCATGGAAAACCGCTGCACATTGTCCGCACTTTCCGACAGTTCCTTCAAAGCCAGAATGGCCGCGCCGGATATCAGAAAAATAATCCCCAGATAAAGTCCGATAAAGGTGACGAGGGCGCCGAGCCCTAAGCTCATCTCGGATATGGTAATACGGCTGGTGCCGTCGATCGGCATATAGTTTCCGACATGTTCCGCATCCGCAAGTGAATTGGCCTTATCCTCGATTGCCTGCTTTTCTTCCCTGGTATCCGCGCGGTAATTGGCAATCAAATATTCCCGCACTCTCACTTCCTCCGGCACGACCTCATCCGGCAGCAGATAAATCCCCGTATTGATATGATTGGAACTCATTTCCAAGAAACCGTCCTGACATTCCTTGTACTTGGGCTTTAGCGTGCGGCCAAAAATCTCGATCGTCTGCCCTGTGCTTAAGACCTTATTGCGAATCGCCACCATGGAATCAAAATCTGCCAGCACCATATACTCGTCTTTGGCCAGGGTATATGTTTCCTTTCCGTACAATTGCGCCACTCTGTTGTAATCGCTGACTTTAAGTATTGTTTCCGGCGTATCGTAATTGAGGAAACGGAACTCTTCCATCACCTCATCGAGACAAGCTCCCAGGCTCGTCGCAAATGTAAGCTCTCCGCTTCCATATTCGTAGACACTCACATATTCGGCCAAATCTGCTTCGATATCAATGCCGCAAGCCCGGTAAACATCTAAAATACTCATATTGGAGTTGGCCAGCTGTGTCTCACTGTACATCTCCGTCAGGCCGGAATCCGCCAGATTGACTTTCTGCGTCAGCTCCAAATCCGCAGGCGCAAGCTCGTTGAGATTAGAATTCATCGAATTCTTGATGCAAAAGGCGCTCGCAAGCACACAGATCGTGATAAACAGCATCAGGCAGATGATCGTCACCGAAAATACCATCGTATTGATCTTACTGCTCATCTGGCGCAGGACAAAACTGTTGAGCCCTTTAAAATACAGCTTTTTACAAGACATAACGATGCGCAGCAAAAGTCCTGAAACCGACCAGAAGATAAAGAATGTAGAAACGATTCCCATAGCAATCGGCACCATGAGCTGATCGGCAGTCAAAATTCTCGCCTTGGCCGTTACCATATAGTAAGCGGCGCCAAGTACCGCGGCAGACAACAAAAATACGAACGTGCACAGCCACGGATTTTTCATTTTCACCTGCTCCGACCGCTTTCCCGCCTGCAGCAGATCAAGCAGCTTGCATTTGCTGATGGAAAACGTGTTAAAAATCATGACCACGACATACATCACGCTAAAATAAAGCACCGTGCGCACCGCCGCGCCCTTGGAGAATACAAACGCAAACTCCGTCATATCCGCCTCGAACATATTGGCTACAAACACGCTCATCACCTGCGAGAGACCGGCTCCGATCAAAAGGCCCACGCCCAGAGAAATCAGACCTACGAGCAGCGTCTCAAAAAACAAAATCATCGACACCTTTCGCTTCCCCATGCCAAGCAGCAGATACAGGCCAAACTCCTTGTTGCGCCGTTTCATCAGAAAGCGGCTGGCATAGATAATCAAAAATCCCAGGATAAAGGACACAAACACACTCACGCCGGAGAGCGTCGTCGTCATCAGCTTTATAATCTCTTTCGTGGACGCGGAAACCTTCATCATTGCGGACTGCGTCTCAATGGCGTTAAAAATGTAAAAAACCGACACGCCGACAATCAATGTGAAAAAGTATACCGCGTAATCTTTCATGCTTTTTTTGATGTTTCGCAAAGATATTTTAAAGAGCATCGCCCGCGTCACCTCCTAACAATGTCACCACGTCTATGATTTTATCAAAGAACTGTTTGCGGCTATCTTCCCCGCGGTGAATCTCATGAAACAGTTTTCCGTCTTTGATAAAAATTACCCTGCCCGCATAGCTCGCGGTAAAGGAATCGTGCGTCACCATCAAAATCGTGGCATTACGCGCGTCATTGAGATGGCGGAATCGCTCTAAAAGCATTTTGGAGGACTTGGAATCGAGCGCCCCGGTCGGCTCGTCGGCCAAAATCAGTTTGGGATCGGTGATAATGGCGCGCGCGGAGGCGACGCGCTGTTTTTGCCCGCCTGACATCTGGTACGGATACTTGTGCAGCACCTCCGCGATACCCAAATCCGCCGCCACCTTTTCCACGGCGCTGTCGATATTGGCCGCCGAATAATTCTGAATCGACAGAGCCAGCGCGATATTTTCATAGGCCGTCAGCGTATCGAGCAAATTAAAATCCTGAAAAATAAAGCCAAGCTGCTCCCTGCGGAATTTATTGAGGTCATTTCCCCGCAGCTTCGTGATATCCGCGCCGGCCACATAGATATGGCCGCTCGTGACATGATCAATCGTGGAAATACAGTTGAGCAGCGTGGTCTTTCCGCTTCCCGACGCTCCCATGATGGCGACAAATTCCCCCTGTCCCACGGTAAACGATATATTGTCGAGCGCTTTCGTCAGGCTCGACTTACTGCCGTAATACTTTTCGATCTGTTCAATCTTTAAAATCTCTTCCATAGGTTTCCCGTTCCTTTCTTGTAACGATTCAGCCTTACACTTCCATTGCAAAATCGGCTCATGAAAAGTTTAGCCCTGTCTTTCATTTGACACGTTTATTTTACGAGAAATCCTCCTGGCTGTCGTTTTCTCAAACTTACGGAACCTTACAAAATTGTAGGGTTATCCTCACACGTTGAAAACGGCAAAATCCATCTGTTAATCCCTGAAATAATAATCATTTTTTGTAAATGTGATCGCAACGTCCGTATATTCCCCCGCCCTGGAATTGATTTCAATCCCGTGGCCCAATTTGGTACACAGCCGCTTGACAATGAAGAGTCCCATGCCCGTCGACTTGGCGTGCGTCCTGCCGTTTTCCCCGGTAAAGGCTTTCTTGCAGACCTGCGGCAGATCCCCTGCCGCAATCCCCACGCCGTTGTCCCATACATGCAGCACCGTCTTATCCGCATCCTGTCTGGCAAAAATACGGATGACAGACGAATCTTCTTTTTTCTTGTATTTCATACTGTTGTTGACAAGCTGATTGAGAATAAATTCCATCCACTTGGCGTCCGTGATGACCGAAACATCCACATGCTCCACAGAAAATTCAACCTCGTTTTCCAACAAATCATCCTTATTTTTTAACGCCGTTTTCCGTACAAGATCTGCGAGCGCAACCTCTTTTATCAGATAGTCATTCTCGCTGTGCTCCGAGCGCACATAATAAAGCACCTGATCGGTATAGCCGTCCACCCTGCGTATCTGCTCCACATATTTCTTCTCCAACGCTCCGCGGTTATTGTGGCACATCAAGAGCAGGCTTGCGATGGGAAGCTTTACCTCATGCACCCACAATTCAATATATTCTTTGAAATCGCGGATACTCTCCTCATATCTTTTCAAATGCTCGAGCATGGACTTGTTGATCTCGTACATGGCGCCATGCCAGATCTGCCCCTCGTAAAAGCCCGGCTTTTCTATGGTTTCAAGCACCAGATATTTTTTGTCGAGATACTCGAGATTATATTGAAATTCCTGATAGAATTTTCTCTTGCGCAGGTAGTCCCATGACAAATTTGCCGCCGCCAGGAAAAACAGCAGCAATGCAAACGCCCTAATCAGCGGCGCCGGCGACCGGAACGCAAGCATCATCAGCCAAAACACCAAAAAAAATGCCACATATGTGACAATGCAAAATAACTTGTCTTTTATATAAGATGTAAAACGCATGGGCCTATCCTTTCCGTTACCACAAAAATCTGGCTATTTGACACGATTAGCTGTGCCATATCGGTCAGCGCACTAATACATACCCCTGTTTTTTTCTCGTCTCGATCGCATCCGGGTATCCAAATTCGGACAATTTTGCCCGCAGGCGGCTGATATTGACGGTCAGGGCATTATCGTTGATAAATTCATTGTTATCCCACAGATCGGTCATCAGCGCATCCCTTGAGACTATGCGCTCCTGATTTTCTAACAGCAGCTGGAAAATGATCATTTCATTTTTGGTCAGCAAAAGCTCTTCCGTCCCCCGCACCAGTGTGCCTTTTGCCGGGTTCACCAGGACGTCCCGGTAGTGCAGCGCGGCGGTCCCCTCACTGGCCGCGTCGATGCGCTTAAAGATATTGGCAATCCGAAGCAGCAGAATCGTCGGGTTGTACGGTTTGGTGATGTAGTCGTCCGCCCCGTAGCTCATTGAAAGCACCTCGTCGGCTTCCGATGTACGGCTCGTGACCATGATCACCGGCATCTGCGAGGTCTTTCGTATTTCGCGCAGCAACAGCTCCCCGTTTAGCCCCGGCAGGTTGATATCCAGCAACAGAAGGTCTGCGCCTGCCGCAGCGATCGTTTCCGCCGCCTGGGCAAAATCCGTCAAAACCGCCGCCTGATAGCCGGCGTTTTTCAATAATTCCGTCAGTTCCGCCGAGATGGCAGCGTCATCCTCGACTATCAATATTTGTTTCATTGCAGTCCCCCTTTTTCATTCTTAAATATTTCTCCCGTAAATACCATGTCTGCTCCGCGCTGATTAGCTGGTTGACCTTTGCACTGTTGCTATCGCTTTGCAGGCTGCAATAGTCGCAATCCCAGTGCAGATATTCCTGCCCGCGGTCGAGCATTTCCCATGCCCTGGCCATGGCCTGCACGGATTCCCGCAAAAACTCAGGCAGCCCACATTCCAGATAGCTGTCACAGGCCGGTAAGCCATGTTCCATATCTTCGCCCGTATAAGCCATACTAATCCCCATGCCGCCTTTGGCGGCTCAAATAGGTATGAAAAACGCCGCTTTTGCGTTTTTCTTGTGTGAAACTTAATACTTCTTAGGCAGTGTTTTTTGCTGCCTTAGATGTATTTTTCACACTATCTTCCACAGAATATACATGCGCTCTGGCTATCTGCTGCAATGTCATATTTTCCTCCCGGTTATCTGCTGGTTTTTCTTATTATCATATCGGTATGCCGACTTGTTGTCAATTAGTTTACCCCTCGTTGATAGGATACGCAAGCATAAAAAATGCCCATCCACATATCTGTAGAAAGGCAGTAACCGTTCAGCTCAGGACTTTGCACTCGCTGCAAAGTCCGTAAGAACGTGTATATCTAGTCAAGCGGAAAGGCATTGATTTCGTGCTCTATATTGTTACCAATTTTTTATTTTAAATCCGTGACTGTCTGTAAATCCTCCCAACAAGATTATAATAAAATCAATCACTAACCATATTTCACCGATTCCTGTAAACATCAGGACAATCATCAAGATACCCGTTCCAACTTTCCCGACATAAAATCTGTGCACTCCAATCCATCCCAAAAAGAAACATAGAAGCAACGTAACAAGGCGGCTCTTTGGACTAATTAAATTTCCAATCATCCCGTTGTTTGCAGATGCACTTGCAGCCGAAGAAGCGCTATTATTATTGTTGATAATAATATTTTTATCCGCGCCGCTAATCTCCCCTACCTGTTTGCCGCATTTGGGGCACACCACACACTCTTTGTCAATCGTTTCCCCACAATGTTGATAATAAGGCAAAGGGAGGTATACAGACGAATCATGCGAAAAAATCTTGGTATCGGGAGAAATGAGGTGGCGGCGAAATGAGCCTATGGAAACGGGCCTGCCTGTATTCCATACGGAAAAAGGGCAAGACGATCACGCTTCTGGCGTTTCTGCTGGTCATGGCGACCATGATGCTGACCTGCCTGTCCATCCAGTCTGCCACAGAAACAGCAAACGCCAACATCAAGAAGGCCCTGCTGGGGTATTTCACCATCAACGCCAAGCACCTGGAAAGCGGCATCCCGGAGGATGCGGTAAGCAGCATTCTTGCCATAAACAGCTTGAGCGGCAGGTACACTCTGCGCTCCTATTCCCATGCGAATTACTATGACGCGGACGGAAAGCCGCTGGAGATCAACACCGAGGGCGCGGCCCAGGTGCCAGAGGGGTACGAAAATGCCGGTAAGATCGTGGCGAACTCCAATTCGCAGGAGGACAGCTATTTCACAGATGGGGGCTTCGTGCTGACCGGCGGCAGCGCCGTCACTGCCGGAAGCAGGAATGAGGTGCTGATTCACGAAAAATTTGCCCAACACAATGGACTGGCTGTGGGCGATACCATGCTGCTGGGAAATGTATCGGAGAACGCTCATACAATCCCGGTGACGGTGGCTGGAATCTTTACCAACACAAAGGAGCAGGATTCCATTGGAATCGCTCCATCCTACGATCTCTATGACAACATCGTGTTTACCGACCTCTCCACCGCTTCTTTCCTACTCTATGGTGATGGCACGGCCAGCAGCCAATACGGAGACTTCTATGTGAACGACCCGGACGATCTTGACCGCATCATGACTGAGGTGCAGAGACTTCCGGGAATGGATTGGGAAAGTTGTACGCTGACCCGCTACGACAACGATTATCAGAACGCAAAGGAATCCCTGGAGGGCCTGCGGAACATCGTCTTTATTGCAATCGCCGTGGTGTCGGTAATTTGCTTTTTGGTGCTGGCACTGTTTCTGACCCTGCGGCTTCGTGGGCGTGTCCACGAAACAGGCGTCTATCTGGCAATGGGCATTTCAAAAGGTTCCGTGTTGCTGCAATATCTGCTGGAGGTCATTTTGGCGGCGGCTATCGCCTTGCTTCTTTCCTATGGTGTCAGTTCGGCTATATCCAACCAGATTGGGAGCCGTCTGCTGTCCCAAGTGACTACGGAAACCTATGAAGCAGTAGATTTGACCGGGAACGCTGAAAGCGGTGGAGGACCTGCCGGGGATTTGGGCCTGTCGGAGATCATAGTGGCAGTTTCGGCAAAGGACTACCTGACCGTGTGGGCCTTCGGCATGGTACTTTGCACGGCATCCACCGCCCTGGCCGCTTACCCGGTTATGAAGATGAAGCCCAAGAGCATTTTAACGCAGATGAGTTAAGGAGGCGCACAATGAATTTAGTCATACGAGCGGTTCTGTATACCGGAAGGAAATGGAAAAAGACCCTGTTGCTGTTCTGCCTGTTACTGACGATCACAACACTGGTGCTGTCCGGGCTTGCCATAGCCGACGCTCAGGAGAAACAGACAGAGGAGGTGCGCGGCACGACAGGGGCCAGCTTCACGGTAGAGCGGGATCTATCCACAGGCGGCTGGACAAGCGGCTACAGTACGCAAAGATTTATGACAGAGGATATGATTCAAAAGATTGCCGCAACAGATGGTATCGCCGGATATGACGCTACCCTGATTACGCTGCCCCGCTTTTTCAACAGCAAGCGTGAACCATTGGTAATCGAAACGAACTTTAGCTGCTATTGCTATGGCTCGTACAACTCCCAATATCATGAACTGTTTCTGTCAGGACGGTTTGAACTGGTGGAGGGTACGCACATCACGGATGATTTGACGAACGGAGCGATTATCAGCAGGCAGCTTGCAGATCAAAATGGTTTGAAGATCGGGGATACCGTGACAGGTATCTACTATCCAGAAAACAATACTCCTGCGGTAGATATGGAGATTATCGGCATTTTTGATATTGTAGCTGACAAAGGCGACCAGATCAATATGTATGACGATGCGTCCTATTACGACTACTCCAACTACATTTTTTGCAGTATGAAGGCATCGGAAGATATGCTGAAAGGCTGGGGCGAAGATAGCGACGGAATTTCAGAAGCTTATTTCTATGTCACGGATGCCGCCCAATTAGACAATGTGATAAGAAAAGTGCAGGGTATTTCCTCTATTGAATGGGACAATTTCAAGATTACTGCCAATAACGAAGTATACCAGAACATTTCCGGCGCACTCACTGATACCAGTTCTCTGATTACGACCTTGATTGCTCTTATTACCGCTGTGAGCATGGTGCTGATTATTTTGATCCTCTCCATGTCCATCCGCGGCCGGAAACATGAAATTGGGATTCTGCTGGCGGTAGGTATCGCAAAGCCAGCCGTCATTTTCCAATATGCGCTGGAAACATTTTTAATCGCAATCGTGGCGTTCCCACTGGCATATCTTGCAAGCCAACAGGCCGCAGGAACCCTTGGAACGCTATTAGGCAAAACCGTAGAAAATGTGATCGTCACATCCCAGCATTTTACTCTAGTGGCGGTGGCAGGAAGCATCCTGCTGGCTGCGGCGGTACTGGTATCCTGTATCCCCATCATGCGGCTGAAGCCGAAAACCATCCTATCGCAGATGGAATAATTTTATACAGAAATGAGGCGGTTTTATGAATATCATGGAAATCCAAAATGTTCAATATGCCTATGATGGCAAAAAGAAAGTTCTGAAAGGCGTCAACGCCCAAATGGAGCAGGGCAGAATGTACGCCATCCTTGGCCCCTCCGGGTGCGGTAAGACCACGCTGCTGTCCCTGCTGGGCGGTTTGGACAGCCCCACCAGCGGCCAGATTTTGTACCAGGGGGAGGACATTGCAAAGACCGGCCTTGCCGATCACCGACGCAGTCATGTGGCGTTCATCTTCCAGAGTTATAACTTGATCGACTATCTGACCCCTATAGAGAACGTAGCTTTGACCTCCAAACTTCCGCCGCTCCCCATTCTGGAGCAGTTGGGATTGACCGCAGAAGAAGCAAAGCGGAATGTGCTGAAGCTGTCCGGGGGCCAGCAACAGCGTGTAGCTATTGCCCGTGCTCTGGCCAGCGACGCGCAGGTAATCCTGGCCGATGAACCGACCGGGAACTTGGACGAGGATACTGCCGCAGAGATCACAGCCATCCTGAAAGACAGCGCCCATAAATCAGGCAAATGCGTGGTGATTGTAACGCACTCCAATGAGTTGGCGAAAGAGGCTGATGTGGTTTTTCGGCTTCGCAAAGGAGATTTGCAGATTTTGGATACCTCTGAATAAGAAAAGGTTTCCTGTTTTTTTGTTCCTCAAAGTTCCGTTTCTCTTTTGAGAAACTCCTCAATGAGGAACAGGCTTAAAGCCTACCAAAAGAGGCTGTCGGTTTTTCACGAAAAACCGACAGCCTGCTCTTTCTTTCACAATTTAATCCAACATTGTAAGCTCTTTATAGTAGTCCGAATAATCCTTCCGCTTTTCGTTGGTAAAAGCGATCGCGGTGCGCGGATGCTGATTGAGGATACCGGTCATAAGGTACTGTAAATCATAGCCCCATACCGTGCCCTCCTCCTGCAGCTTTTTCATATAGTTCTCCACAAACTGAATGACCGGGAATAACTGGTACTTGGGATTGCGCAGAAGTCCCAGCAAGAGCTCCATCGCACAGTTGCCCGCGCCGCGGCCCATGCCAAGATAGGTGGCGTCCAGCCAGTCCACGCCGTCCCCGACCGCCTCGATGGTATTGGCAAATGCAAGCTGCTGATTGTTGTGGGCATGAATCCCGATCTTTTTGTTGTACTTTGCTGCAAACTCGGCATAGATATCCACGATGCGCTCAATCTGCTCCGGGTAGAGCGCCCCATAACTGTCGACAATATATATCACATCCACCGGCGATTCCCCCAGAATCTGCAGCGCCGTCTTTAAATACTCCTCCTGCGCATTTGAGATCGCCATAATATTGCAGGTGACCTCATAGCCTTTTTTCACCGCGTCCTCAATCATATCCACAGCCGCCGGGATCGTGCTCAGATAGGTGGCCACGCGAATCAGATCAATCGGGCTTTCCTGCCGGTCTACGATATCTCTCTGGTAATTGCAGCGCCCCACGTCCGCCATGACCGCGAGCTTTAAATCGCTGTCGTTGTCCCCGACAATCGCGCGGATATCTTCGTCATTGCAGAATTTCCACTTGCCAAACTTCGTGACGTCAAACATATCCTTGGATGCCTTATAGCCGAACTCCATATAGTCGACCCCGGCCTTTCTATTGGTCTCATAAAGTTTTTTCACAAACTCATCGGTAAATTGAAAATTGTTCACCAGACCGCCGTCGCGAAGCGTCGCGTCAACCACGCGAATATCCGGGCGGTAATTCATCAATTTGGATACTTCTTTCATCTTTCCTCTCATTCCGCCGCGCTTGCGGCATTTCCTTCGCAAAAATTATTTCAACGCTTCCATACGCGATACATTTTAGCACATCAAAGTGTAAAAGTAAAGATCTTACTTCTTCAAATCCTCCAGATCTTTTAGGAGTTCCCTGGAATAAGCGTCCGCCTCCTGATAGATCTGCTCCGCCTTCGCATAATCCTCGTCAAACAAAGCTTTCAGCGCCTGGGAACCATAATTGTGAAAACGCTTGTGCTTGTCGCCGATCTGATTCCAGTTCACACGTATCTGCTCACGGTTGGGCGTCATGGCGTAGTAAAAGTGACCAAAACCGCACTTGGAAGGGTCGATCTGAAGCGGCAGTATTTCATGCTCCCTCACCATATGCTCCAAGGTCGCAAGCCAGTTTCTGTGCGCCCCGATCGCATTATCGATATACTTGTCAAACGCACGCTTCTCCAGCCGGTAAAACGCGTCCAAAGACATTTTCCCCATGATCTTGGCCGCACCGTCCAGCATCGCCTCCACCTGTACCACTGGTTCCGTGACTTTCTTAAGGCCGCTGCTTACCTCGTGCATCGCGTCGGTATCACCCTGAAGCTGTCCGCACTGCTCCTCGATATTGGCCGCCACCGATTCCAGCTCAACCATGGAGCTGCTGATCTCCTCGCTGACTGCGGCCAGAGAGCTGATGGAATCGTTGATGCCGGAGACATTACAGCGGTTCCCCTCGTTGATCTCCCAGACATGGCCGATCTTCTCCGTCATATCGTTCAATCCTTCAATCGTCTGCTGCGCACTGTCGGCGCTCTTTTGGGAGGCGGCGCGGATGCCTTCCACAAACCGGCTCATATTGCCGATCAGATTCTTCGTCTCCTCCGCCAGCTTGCGGATTTCCTCGGCCACGACGGCGAAACCCTTTCCGGCTTCCCCCGCTCTCGCCGCCTCGATGGAAGCGTTGAGCGCCAGCAGATTCGTCTGCGCCGAAATCGCATTGATTCCCGCAATCACATCATTCATGTGATCAATCACGTCATACAATTCAGACATATCGCGCTGCATCTCGTGCGACGCCCCGATCATCTGCCCCGACAGGTCGCGGATCAGCGTCAGCTCACTCTGTCCCGCCTCGATGTGTTCTAACATCAGGGAGCTGTCCTCGGACGCTTTCATCATCGTATTGGTCAGCTCCTCGTGCTGTTCGGAGACACGTCCGGCCACATCGGCGCTCTCCCTTGCCGCCTGAAAAATAATTCCGGTCGCACCCGCAACCTGCCCGGAGAGCTTCGTCATTTTCTCATTATATTGCTCCAAAGTCAAATCCAGCGCACTCAGCTGCATCAACGCCTTCATGTTTTCTTCCAAAACAGCCTCAAACTGCGCCTTTCCCGCACAGAGACGTCTGTAGATGGCGGCAAGTTCCGTGTTCGATGAATAATCCGCCTCCCGCAATTTAGCAAGTTCCTCAATCAATTGATTTCTGTTTTTTCCTAATGTCATCATGCCGTTCTCCAATCTTACCGATGCGTGTCTCACTTGATATCGTGAACTAATCTATACGTTTCTTATATTCTTCAGCCATTTCTGCCGAAACAGACGCACGAGAAATATGGTGCCCCGAAAACAGAGCTCGACTGCCATCGCAATCCACACGCCCCGCAGCCCAAAGGTTCCTGCCAAAAGAAATGAGAGCGGCAGGCGCACACCCCAAAGGCTCACGAGGTTCATAATGCTCGGAATCAACGTGTCGCCGGCTCCGCGCAGCACGCCGGCGGCCACGATCGAAGCCCCAAAGAGGGGCTCGGCAAACGCCTCAATCCGCAAAATCTTTGCGCCCAGCTCCCTGACCGCCGGGTCGGGAGACAAAAGTCCGATCATAAACGGCGCCGCCAGATACATGAGCGCCCCCGTCACCGCCATCAGCGCCATGCCCATGCCCACCGTAATCCGGCCAAACGACATGGCAAGCTTACCGCGCCCCGCCCCCACACTCTGCCCGGTCAATGTAGTGGCTGCGTTGGCAATACCGTACCCCGGCATATAACAAAGGCTCTCGGCCGTCACCGCGAATGAATTGGCCGCGATGGCAACCACGCCGAGCGGCGCCACGATTTTGGTCGCAAATACCTGCGCTAAGCACACGACAAAATGCTCAAATCCGATCGGCAGGGCGAGCACTGCGGCGCGTTTGACGCAGGAAAGCTCCAGCCTGTAGTCCTCGCCGCTCCTTGCCCGCAGCAGCGGTGTGCGAAAAATCAACCAGCTCATCATCATACACATAATTACCAGCTCGGCACAGGCGGTGCCGAGCGCCGCACCCATCACGCCAAGTCCGGCGCCGGGCACACGAAACGTGACATTCCCCAGGGTCAGATTCCACGAGGGAAAAATAAAAAACAGGTTGAATACCACATCCAAAATACACATACAGGAATTTAGTATTCCCGGCACCTTCATATTTCCGCTGCATTGCAGCATACTGCCCGCCAGTCCGTTTAAGGCCATCGGCAGCAGCATCCACGCGTAAATCATAAAGTAGCGGGAAGCATCCTTGCAGATCTCTCCCGCACCGCCCAGCCAAAAGGGCAGCCTGCCGCTTATCGCCGCACCCGTTAAAGCCAGGATTAGCGCCACCGCAAAAACCACGATATAAGACTGTCTTAACACCTGCCTGGCCCGCTTAAAATTCTTTGCGCCGATCTCCTGCGCGACCTGAATCGAAAATCCCGCTGCCGCCGACGAACAGACGCTGCCAAACAGCCATGTGGTAGTCGCCACCAGCCCGATGGAAGCGGAGGCATCGGAACCGAGCCGCCCCACCATGGAAGCGTCGATATACTGCATCACAATGGAAGTGATCTGTGCCATCATCGCCGGCATACTCAGCCGCAGGGCAAGACTGATTTTCTCCCCGCGCGAAAGCTCCATGCCATTGCGGATATTTGATAATAAATCCTTTTTGCCTTTACTCATAGATTCCTTTTCTTATATATGAAAACATTTCTGGATATCCTTATTTCTCCCCAGGACGAGCATCGTCTCATCCTCGTGAAAAGCGGTGTCCGGTGTGATCGTCATATGCAGTTTGCCCTGACGCTTCATCGCCATAATATTGACATTATACTTTTTGCGGATATCAATCTCGCCGATCGTTTTGCCCAGCCAGTCATTCGGTATCGATACCTCAAAAATGGCATAATCCTCATCGACTTCGATATAGTCAAAGATGTGCTCGGAGCTGTAACGAATCGCCGTCCAGTACGCAAGCTGTTTTTCCGGGTAAACGATATCATCCGCGCCGTTGCGGAGCAAAAACTTTGCCTGCACGTCGCGCTCCGCTCTCGCCACGACAAACTTGGCTCCCAGCTCCTTTAACAGTGACGTCGTCTCTAAGGACCCCTGAAAGTCATTGCCGATGGCTACAATACAAACGTCAAAATTGCCAATTCCCAGCGAGCGCAGAAATTCCTCATTGGTACTGTCGCCGATCTGGGCATTTGTCACATAGGGCAGCACGTCATCCACGCGCTCCTCCATCCTGTCCACCGCCATCACCTGATGGTCGAGTTCATTTAACTTCATGGCAATATGCTTGCCGAGCCTTCCCAGGCCGATCAATAAAATTGATTTCATCTCACATGATTCTCCTTCCCGCTTGCTCTCTATTTTATCGGAAACGACATATGCGTCTGCCGTTACCCAACCACTGCATAACCTGTGCTTTCTCTGTCTTTATCCGACCACAATCTTTCCCTGCGGCAGCTTGGACACATGCGGACGTTTCCTCGACATCGCCGCAAAAACCAGGGTCAGGCCGCCCACTCTTCCCACATACATCAGCACAATAATAATCATGCGCGATACCATGCCAAGCTCCGGCGTCAAACCCAGCGACAGGCCGACCGTACCCACTGCGGAAGCCGCCTCAAACAGACAATCGAGCACCGGCAGACCTTCGATACAACTGATGGCGATCGCGCCAAAAACGCTCATTACCAGATACAGCACAAGGATCGTCGCGCCGTAGCGCACCGTCTCCGGGGCAATTCTCCTGCCAAAACAGCGCACCTCTTCTCTGCGCTTAAACACCGCCACCGCCGAAATCAATAACACCGCAGCCGTGGTGACTTTCATCCCGCCGGCCGTAGAACCCGGCGCACCGCCGATCAACATTAAAATAATCATAATCATGCGGCTGCCCTCGCTAAACTCTGCCAAATCGAGCGTATTAAACCCGGCCGTGCGCATCGTCACAGACTGGAAAAGCGCGTGCAGCGCCTTTCCTCCGGTGGATATGCCGTCCCATTTGGGCTGCGAGAGATCGAAAAAGAAAAAGAACACGGCCGGCAGCACGATAAAAATTGCCGTCATAAAAAAGATCACCTTGCTCTGCATCGTATAACGGTGAACATTTAACTTATGTTCGCGCACGTCATTCCAGGTTCCAAACCCGATTCCGCCGATGACAATGAGCAGCATAATGACGACGTGTATCCATGTCTGGTATGAATAGGAGGTCAGCGATGAAAACGGCACCTGCTCACCGAGCAGGTCAAAGCCCGCATTGCAAAAGGCCGAGACCGCGTGAAACAGCGAATACCAGAGCGCTTTCGGCAGTGAATGATTCTGTATGAACACCGGAAAGAGCAACGCCGCCCCGATCAGCTCGATGACAATGCTTGTCTGAATGATAAACCGCGTCAGCCGCACGATACCGCCCACACTGGGCGCCGCGATCGCTTCCTGCATCGTGCTGCGCTGCATCAGGCTGATTTTCCGCCCCGAAATGACCACGATAATGATCGCCATCGTGATCACTCCCATGCCGCCGATCTGTATTAACAGCAATATGATAAGCTGGCCGAACAATGACCAATAGGTGACCGTATTTTGCACCACAAGCCCCGTCACACAGGTGGCAGACGTCGCCGTAAACAAGGCGTCCGCAAAAGACGCCCCCTCTCCCCCCGCCGTGGCGAACGGCAGCATCAGCAAAAGGCTTCCCGCCAGGATCACGAGCACAAATCCGCATGCAATGATCTGAAACGAAGACCAGTGTTTCTTTTGTGTCAGATTGTCCTCCAAAATGGCCCGTGCTTTATAATTTTTTATCTCGTCACTCATACTTTCCCTCACAATAAAACAATTCGTTCCCGGCCGCGGCGCCTAGATCATCCCGTCGCCGCTCAAACGGCGGCCGGCTCCGCTATCCCTGCTGCCACTGCGCCCTGCTGCCTTTCTCTGTTTTTCGCACTGTAAGCCTCGTCTCTACCTGCGCTTTTAACTCACTGACATGTGAGATAATGCCCACCATGCGTTTGCCGCCCGACAGCTCGTTTAAAATGGCGATCGTCTGATTTCTCGTCTCTTCACTGAGCGAGCCAAACCCCTCGTCGATAAACATAGTATCTATATGGACGCTGCCGCGGCTCTCCTGTATCATGTCGGCCATACCCAGCGCCATAGAGAGCGCAGCGATAAAGGATTCCCCGCCGGAGAGCGTCTTAACGTCGCGCATCTGGTCGTTGACGACACTGTATACGTCCAAATCCAGGCCGACCGCCCCCTGTGTACTCAAATCTTTTACATCACGGCAGCGCAGCAAAAACTGACTGCCGGACATCGGGTATAGCCTGCGGTTGGCACGGTCGATGATCTGTTTAAAATAGCGCCGCTGGATGTAAGTCTGAAAATTCATATGCCGCTTCGAGAGCTTCCCGGACGCCGTCTCCTCCAGATGGGAGAGCACGGCCGACTGCCTGCGCCACTGACTGCGCGCGCGGTACAACTGATCTGCCTGTTTCTTCGCCCTCTCGTTGACTTCCAGCATACTGTACAGGTCGCGCTCCTGTTTTGTCAATGTTTCCTGCTCCTCTTGACAGCGCGCCTGCTCGCTTTCGTATGACGCGGTATCCAGCTTTACCTTGCCGCTCGTCTCTTTTGCCAGCCGTTCGACGTCGTTTACTGCCAGCGCCAGATTGGTCTGGTATTCCGATATCTCTGCTTCCAGCGCATCAATGGTCTGCTGTGAAATACACTTCTGCAAATATTCGTCCTCGCCCGCAAATCTCTGCTCTGTCATCTGCCGCACAAATTCGGCCTCCGCCTCTTTGACACGCTTCTCTTCCGACGCAACATTCAACTTCGCCTGCGAAAGCTGTCCGCTCTTTTCCATATATGTTTGCTGGAGCGCTTGAAATGCCTGCCCGCAATCGTTTTTTTGCTGTTCCAATGCATCTAACGCCGTCTCTAAGCGGTCCTGCTCTCTTTGGGCCTGTTCTTTCGTCTCATAGGGCAGCTTTTGGCTCCTCTGCGCCAGCGCGGCCTCCAACCCCGCCTGCCCGCGCTGCAGTTCGCCAACGCGCTCGCGCAGTTCTTCCGCCTGCTCGCTGCGCGCACGGTTCTCAAGGAGCAGTTTTTGCCGCCTGTCGCGCAATCTCTTTTCTTCCTCTATGGCTGAAAGGACGATATCCTGCTCCCCGGTTTCCGGTAGTTTTGCACAGTCTGTCTCCTGCCCCCTGCTTTCCGGCATGACCTGGCAGCTTGCCTTTTGCTCTTTGCTTTCCGGCATGACCTGGCAGCTTGCCTTTTGCTCTTTGTCTTCCGGCATGACCTGACAGTCTGCCTTTTGCCCCATGCTTCCCGGCATGACCTGACAGTTTGTCTCCTGCCCCATGCTTTCCGGCATGACCTGGCAGTCTGCCTTTTTCTCTTTGCTTTCCGGCATGACCAGACAGTCTGTCTTTTGCTCCCTGCTTTCCGGCATCCCGGAGGCCAGCGCCCCTTTCGTCGTCACTCCCTGCGTTTTTGCAGCTTCCGGCTCCCCGCCGGGCGCATATACATGGTGAAGCGCGCCGCAGACCGGACACGGCTCTCCCTCTTTTAATCCCTGGCGCAGCAGGTCAACCTGCTCCTTTATAAAAATCTGTTCCCGCAGCTCTGTCAGCTTTTCACCCAGCCGTCTCTCTTCTTCCTCGCCGTCCGCAAGCTGTTCTTTCAGGCGCGTCAAACGCTTTTGTGCCCGTGCAAGCTCCCCGTTAAGCTTTTCCTGTCTTTCTCTCTCCTGCTTTAACGCATCATACTCCGGCAGGCTTTCCCGAAGACGGCCCCGCTGCGCGATAAGCTGCGGCGCCTTCGCGTCATACTCTGCTCTGGCCTGCTCCGCCGATCGCTGCAATTGTGAAAGTCCGCCGCTGTTTTCGTCCATCCACGCCTGTAGCTGTTGTGCTTTTTTTTGCTGCTCATGGAAGCGCTCCTTGCTCTCCCGCAGGTTGTGGTAGGCCCCCTGCACAAAAAGCGCCCGCTTTCCCTCCGAAAGCCGCTTTTCTTTCCGCCCAACTTCCGGTTCCCGCTCTTTGCATAACGAGAGCCTTTCTTTTGCCAGTTCGTATTCGGTGAGCTTTTGGTTGACTGCCGCGGCTGCCCTGATCTTTTCCGCAAGCAGCTCCTTTTCCTTCCTCACCAGCGCAAGCTTTTCCCCCGCCCGGCCCATGGCGTCTTTCGTCTCCCGGCAGATATCCGCTGCCAGCGCTAAGAGCGCGTCCCCGTCGCTCTCACTGAACTTTTCATCGTAACCAAGCCACCGCTCCAAAAGCCTGCTTTCCGGAATCAGCCGCACCTGCTCTAACTCGCGCGTTATCTGGTCTTTATTTTTTGCCAGGGCGATGTTCAACTCTTTTGCCCTGTTTCGCAGTTCTTCCTCAATCTTTCCGTAGAGCGCCGTGTCGAACAGCCTGGCGAAAATCTCTCTGCGCTCCTGTGAAGAAGCGTGCAGAAGCTTTATAAACTCTCCCTGCGCGAGCATGGCGATCTGGGTAAATTGCCCGACATTTAAACCGATGATCTGTTCTATTTTCTCGTCGATCTCCCTCTTTTTGCCCGGATAGCAGCTGCCGTCCGGCATGATGAGTTCTACCTTTGGCGGCAGAGGACGCTTTAACTCCTCATACTCCTCCCTGCCGTCCACCGTCTTTTTCTTCCAATTGGGCTGCTCCGGGCTTCGGGTCACCTGATACACCTGACCGTCATAGGAAAAGCGAAACGTCACCTGGGTTTTATCTCCCGGCGGCGCATACTGGCTCAACATCATCCTGCCGTCGCGCGCTCCGCCGCTGGTCTTATCGTAGAGGGCGTATACCATAGCGTCAAAAATCGTCGTCTTTCCCGCGCCGGTATCCCCGGTGATTAAAAACAGTCCGCCGCCGATACCGGAAAAATCTATGGTCTCATGGCGGTACGAACCAAACGCGCGCATTTCAATCGAAATCGGTCTCATACCCTGCTACACCTCCCCCGACGCCACATCGGCGATCACCCGCCGCATCACATTCTCCTGTTCCTCACTGAGCGGTTCCCCATTCATTTGCTGATAAAAGTCCCGAAACGCGGCCATCGGCTCCAAGCTCTCCGTCTCGCAGGAATCCTGCGCAAGCTGCTCTCTCGAACGCCGGTTGTCCACCTTCACCTCCAGGATATGCGCATAGTGCTCCGACAACTGATCTTTGGGCCGATAGAGGCTTTCTTCATCGGTCAGGGTAATGCTGACAAAATCATCACAAACGCCCTTCCCGGCCCGGTCGATCACGTCCCGCAAAGTCCCCTGGATACTGTATACATCGTACAAAGGCTTCAGCGGTATCGGCTCCCAGCGCACCGGCGCGCCTTTTTCCTCCATAGTCACAAGCGTGATCGCCTTTTGGTGGCGTTCCTCGCTGACCGAATATTTTAAAGGCGTCCCGCTGTAGCGTATGTGAGGCTCCCCCACACTCTGTGCCCCGTGGATATGGCCGAGCGCCGCGTAGTCGAACGGCTTGAGGCACGAAACATCGACGCCCCCAATCCCTCCCGCCAGGATCGCGGTGATCTCGGAATCGCAGGTTTCGGGCCGCCGCCCCCCGGCTACATAAAACTGATGGCTGAGCAGCACGTTCCTCTTTGAGGTGTCGATCGCTTCCCTTGCAAGCACTGCGGCGACTGCGCTATTTTCATCGCGCACGGCGCCCTCCGCAAAGAGATGACGCACATACCCCGGCCGCATATAAGGTAATAAATAGAAATTGACTTCACCGTACTTATCCCTGAGTGTGACCTTTTTTAAGTATTCCTCTTCCTCCACAGGTGGTAAAACGGATATGTAGATCTGATGACGTTCCAGAAATGCGCTCGCGTACTTGAGCCGCAATGCATTGTCATGATTTCCTGCGATGATAAGCAGCGGCACTGCCGGGACAATGTCTGCGAACTGGTTTAAAAATGCATCAAACAGCTCGTATGCCTCGCCGGAAGGCGCCGCCTTATCGTAGATGTCTCCCGCAACCAGCACGGCGTCCGGCCGGTATTCTCTCACTTTATCAATGATCTCATGCAGGATGGCCTGCTGACTGTCTCTCAAACTATAATAATATAATTGTTTTCCGATATGCAAATCGGAGATATGAAAAAACCTCATAAAATCTCCAAACTGTTCCCTTCCTGCGCACATCTTACCGTGCATATCAGCTCCTGCAAAGTGCATCCGTCTCTTGGCTGTCTATGCAAACACCCGCTTGATACTGTCGTAATGTAAAAAAATGCCCTCCGCAGCAAAAGCCTCGATCTGTTTTTTGTCTGCCAGCATAAACGCTGTCGTCTCTTCCCTCTGTGCGGTAACGTCCTTCTCCTCAAAATCCATGACAAAGCGGTACACATCCACAAAATAGTTATCGCCCTCGCCGGGATTTTCCCTGTGATAGGTAAACACATAACCGCCCGCGGCGCCGGACACGTCTAACCCCGTCTCCTCTCTGATTTCGCGCATCACGGCATCCTCCGAAGATTCGCCGGCCATTGCCGCCCCGCCGGAAACCTCCCACCAGCCCGGCGCCCACGCCTTGTCCATGGCCCGTTTGGTGATCAGATACTTCCCGTCCGGCCGCAGGACCACGCCAAGCACCGTCAAATGATACTCCCCGTCCTTCAAACACCAGTCGTTGCGTTTCATCGTGCGTCCTGTCGGTTTCTTATCGCTGTCGTATATATCCCAAAATTCCATTTTTTCCTCCATTCCAAAGCGGAACAAATTTCGCATTTATGAATATCATTTTATCACCAAATACACCGTGAAGCAAGTGTGTTCTTCTCACACGAACCTACATGTCGCGGCCTTGCCGCGACTCAAATCCGCGCGGAGAATCCCCTGTTTTCGGGGATTCTCTGGTGTGAGATTAGAACTTCTTCACGAAGCAGCCTCTGCTGCGAGTGATTAGAAGTTCTTCTCACGCTAGCGTCCCATTTCCCTACGCATACGCGCCAGTATCTTTTTTTCCAGCCGGCTCACCTGCACCTGGCTCATCCCCAGCTCTTGTGCGGTCTTCGTCTGCGTCCTGTTCTCAAAATAGCGCATGGTTATGACCTTCTGTTCCAAATCCGGCAGCCGTTCTATGAGCTGTCCCACCACCATGCGGTCAATCCATTCTTCCTCCCGGTTTTCACTGCATATCTTGTCGACATACAGCAGTTCTTCGCCGTCCTTTGCGTACACCGGCTTGTAGATCGATTCCACTTCGCGGTTCGCCTCCATCGCCTGTACGATCTCCTCCGGCTGCAACCCCGTGGCCTCCGCGATCTCCTTAATTCCAGGCTCCCGCTGCAAGGATTCCTGCAATGCCTCGCGCGCCTTGTTTATCTTGTAAGCATTTTCCTTCAGGCTGCGGCTCACCCGCACCATGCCGTCATCCCGCAAAAACCTCCGTATTTCCCCGGCGATCATTGGCACCGCATAGGTGGAGAGGGCCAGATTCAGAGAAAGGTCAAAATGGTCGACCGCTTTCAAAAGCCCGATCGCCCCCACCTGAATCAGCTCCTCCATCTCATGGCCTCTGTTTTTAAACCGCCCCGCGACCATGTAGACCAGTCCCATATTTTTCTTGACTAATTCATCCCGCGCCGCTTTTTCTCCCTCGTGTGACCGCCTTATCAGGTCTGCATCAGGAATCATGCGCCTACACTCCTATTTTTTTCTTCATAATCACCGTTGTTCCATTTCCGACCGACGAGATCACCTCCACTTGGTCCATAAACGCTTCCATAAAAGCAAACCCCATGCCGGAACGCTCCAGCTGAGGCTTGGTGGTGAAAAACGGTTCTCTCGCCTTTTCCACATCTGGAATTCCGCAGCCGTGGTCTTTTACCGTAATCTCCACCTCGTTTCCCTCCAGCCGGCAGGACAGCTCCACCTTCTCCTCGGGACGCTCGTACCCGTGAATAATCGCATTTGTCACCGCCTCCGAGACCGCCGTCTTGATATCCGCGATCTCATCGAGCGTCGGGTCCGCCTCCGTGAGAAAGGCCGCCACCGCCACCCGCGCAAACCCCTCGTTTACGGAACGGGCGTCAAAACTGATATACATTTCATTTTTATTCATGATTGGTTGTCCTCCATTTACACCGCATCGACCACATTATGTAAGCCCGAAACCAAAAAAATTTTCTTTAACCGGTCGTTCAAATTCTTGGCCTCCACATTGCCGCCATAGCAGTGCATATTTTTACACCTGCCGATAATGACCCCGATTCCGGAGCTGTCCATAAATTCCGTGTTTGAAAAATCAAACACCAGCTTTTTCACATGGTATGCCTCGATCAGCAAGTCCGCCTCCATGCGCAGCTGGCTCGCCTGATGATGGTCGAGCTCCCGCGGCATACCGATAATCAGGCTGCCGTCCTTAAATTCATAATGACTTTCCATAGGTAAAACCTCCGCTTTTCATTTTTTGCAAGCAAAAAGACATCCCTGTGAATCTCCCTTCACAAGTGATGTCTTTCGTTTCTCTCTGCCTGTCCTGCCGACCGACACGGTAAACGTCAAATCGGCACAGACCTTTTCATACGGTTATATCGTTCACATGCTATTGCTGCATCTCGCTGCTTGCCAAATAGTTCTGCGCAATATTGGCGCGCTCAGAACCCGGATACAGCTCTACCACTTTCTGATAGTAGATGCGGGCATTTTCCCAGTTTTCCAGTTTGCGGTAACACTGTGCAATATAGTAAAGCACATTGCCATTGTCATACGTCTCCTCGATGGCGATCACTTTCTCAAAATCCGCCGCCGCCGTCTCGTAGTCCTGGCTGTTGTAGGCGGCCGTCCCCTCCTCGTACATGGTGCGGACATACTCCGCATTGATCTCGGCGTTGATCGACTCATAGACGGCTTTCGCGGCGTCGCTCAGATATTCGACATTGACATTGGCGATCGCCATACCGGAACCCTCGATATCCTCCTGCGTATATTTCTGATAAGCCTGCAACAACTGTTCATAGCTGCTGATTCGGCTCTCCCAGTCCACCGCGCTCTCCTGCACGCGCGATACTTCCGCCGTCAACTGATCCACCTGCTGTTCTAACGTGCTGATGGTCTGATTTTGCGACGCGATCGTGTTGTTGGCCTCCAATACCTGACTCTTGGCCGAATTCAGCATCTCCCGCCGCACGCCCGGCACAATCAAAAATGCCGTGATGGCAGCGCCGATGACGACGCCGATGACCATATTGAGCATCGTCTGCGCCACGGAAGTGTCTTTTACATACCTTGGCTGAATAATCGTCTCGTTGCCGCTGCGATAGGAGATCTGGGCCTCTTTCCGGCTCTTTTTTCCGGTGTCGTTCTGCCTTAGCGCTTCCTGTGTCTCGCGCAGATATCGCAGAGTCAGCATATTGTTGACGTCAATCTTCGCCGCGCTGTGCAGCGCTTTTTGGGCGGCTTCATACTTCCTCTCTTCCAAATACAGCAGGGCCAGCAGCTGATAGGCGCTGACTAACTTGGGATTCATGGACAGTACTTTTTTCAGCTGAATCACCGCCAAGTCTCTGCTGTCCTGCCTGCAGTACTGCAGGGACTGGTTGTATTTTTTTATCGTCTGATTGATGGTTTCCAGACGGGAGGGATTGTTCTGTACTTCATCCAGATAGACGCTTGCCCGATTCTCCCTGGGCTGATAATTCTTGCTGATGACCCACTCGGAGAGCGCCGCAACCGTCTCCCCCATCTCAAAATAGACGAGCCCCAGCAGATTTCTGGCGTCTGTATTCATCTTATAGAAACGCAGACTGAGCTTTAAACTCGAGACTGCGCCGGACAAATCGCGCACCTGGGCCTTTTTCAACGCCTCGTTATAATGAGTATTGGATGCCATTATTATTTTTTTGTATATCTTTACGTTTGCACCGCAGCCTGCACAGATATTCTCACTGTCCAACACACTGCCGCAATTAAAACATTTCATCTAACAAACCATGCCTTTCCCTGTCAGCGCACACTTTTGACAAAATATGGGGGCAAGCCGTACCTGACCCGCAGAGCGCGCCCTAAATTCCGTGCTTCATATCCTGCATCATTTCACGCAAAATATCAGTCAAATCGGTCAGTTCATGATTATATATGGCAGCTTCCGCCTCCTCCACCTCAAGACTCGGCTTAAAATTCTTTAACTCTTCCTCGAAATCAATCATATTTACCTCCTGTGCCGAAGCAAAGACACACCGCACTTTATCTAAAAAAATCACCACTATATTATAGAAACCATTCATCATTATAATATAGTGGTGATAATAATCAAGTAAATTTTTCTAAAGTTTTTCTTTTATCGCAAAAAAAGCGGTGAATCGACGCCTCTGCTCAGGCCATATTGCCATAATAAGGTCTGGTCGCAATCTTGTCCGGTCTCTTGTAGAATTCGATCTCCTGTGCGAAATTATGGACACTGAAACGCATATCGTCAATATAGACGATAACGCCCGGGTAAACGCTGTGCGTCACGGTAACCGTAGCGCCTTTGCCACGCTCTACCAGGCTGCGCATTTTCTTCGCCTCCACCTCATCGCTGGCCAATGTCGCGGTTTCCTGGATTTTGACGCGCAACAGCGACATACGCCGCGGATCATTGGCATAGCTGACTCCCTGCGCCGCCTCTAACGCGGCAAACTTGGCAAGCCCCTCCTCGATGCGGTCAAGGTTCTCCCGCTTCTCCTGCATACTCACTTCCAGGGCGCGCAGCTTGATACAGGTCTCGGTCTCGGCGCCCACCGTCACCTCCGTCTTCTTCTCAGCGTCATTTCCAAGGCAGTATACCTCTACGCCCTCCACCGCGCGGACATCTCCGCCGATGATCTTGCCCTTTTTGCCGCTGATGACAATCCGGCTCTTGCAGTGTACCACGCAGTCTAAGAGCACATCCGTTTGCAGCATACCGTCGCACTCGATTCTGGTAAACTCAAAGAATCGCGCCGTGACGTTGCCTTTCGTGCGCACCAGCGCTTTGTTGCCGCCCTGCATACCGTTTCTGAGAATGATGTCTTTGCCCGCGTTGAGCTCACATCCCTCCACCATGCCGTCCACAGTGATGGAACCGGTGGCCTTGATGGCTACGCCGCTCTCCACATTGCCGTGCACTACCACGTCGCCGTGAAAATCGATGTTGCCAATCCGCAGATCGACATTTCCGAACACTTCATGAATCTGCTGGATGATGATGCGGTCATTCTGCATCTCGATCTTGCCGTCCATGGAAGACACATAGGAGACATTGTCGTCGCCCTTTGTAAATCCTTTGCCCTTTAATGCCTGCTGCTCTCTGGCGCGCTTTGCCTGCAATACCTGTCCTTTGACGTTGACGCCGTCCTTGCCTGGAATCGCAGGATGATACACGGCGATCACCTGTCCCTCCACGACCTCCTCGATGCTGTGCACGGACCAATAATCCACCGAGCCGTCAGGAAGCACCTTGGGTTTTTTATCCACGGTAGTATCAAAATTATATTCATAATAGCCGTCGATACCATCCACAGGCACAACACCGCTCGCCACCAGGCGCTCTTCATCATACGCTCTGTCATTGATCATCGCTGTGAGAATATCCTGATCTATGCCGGCATGCACTCCAGACTCCGTCAACGTCTGTAGCAAAAGAGGCAGCTTATACTCTTCCCCCTCCTCAGGCTTTGGTAAGGACATATAAGCTTCCATGTTATCGTATTTAATTCTAACTGTTGGTTTTAGGCTTATTGTTTCTGGCATAATAACTCCCCGTTTCGTTATATGTCTCAAATAATTCTATATACATCTCTATAATACTATTTTCCTACCATTTTTTCAAGAACTATCTGACAATATCAACCAATTTTTCGTAACTATTCCGCCTTCGGCTTCATAGTTACGGAATCCGGCTCATTTAAAGTTTGTCTTCGCCAAAGAGCCGGATTCCCGCTTGGCTAGATATACGCGTTCTTACGGACTTTGCAGCGAGTGCAAAGTCCTGAGCAAACTGTTACAATTTTTCTTAAACGCCTGTAACCGCAATGACAAGCTGTCCTGTTACAGGCAAAAAACTACCGTGCCATCGCCGCAAGGCGCTCCGCCACCTGCGCCATCATCTGCTCGTAGCCCGCGAGCTTTTCCTTCTCTTCCTGCACCTTTGCGGCCGGGGCTTTGCTTATAAACTTCTCATTGGACAACATTCCTTTGGAGCGCGCCAGCTCTTTCTCCAGGCGTTCCTTTTCTTTCAGGAGACGTTCCCTCTCCTTCTCAAAATCCACGAGATCTTCCAGCGGCAGATAAAGCGTAGCGCCCGGAATCACTACCGACACCGCGTTTTCTTCGATGCCGCTCAAATCAACCTGCACGCTGACCTCGCTGGCTCCCGCCAGATTCCGGTACACCTCTTCATTTTGGGTAAACAGCTCGCGCAGTCCCTGCTCCTCGGATACGATAAACACTTTCGCTTTTCTCGACGGCGGAACCTCCATGTCGGCGCGCACACCGCGGATGCCCCGCACCAAGTCCTTACAGTGTTCCACGGCCTCTTCTTCCGCTTGAAAATTCCATTCTTCCCTGTATTCCGGCCATGTTGCCAGCATAATGGTCTCTTCCTGGGGATGGAGCGTGCAGAAAATCTCTTCCGTGATAAACGGCATAAACGGATGCAGCAATTTTAACGCCTCGGTCAATACTGTGCGCAGCGTCCAGAAAGCCGCATTGGCAGACGCTGGGTCACTTTCTTTTTGATAGGTGCGCGTTTTGGTGATCTCGATATACCAGTCACAGAACTCGTCCCAGATAAAATCATAGACTTTTTGCACCGCAATCCCCATCTCAAATTTGTCCATATTTTCGGTCACGTCTTTGGCGAGGGTATTGATTCTCGACAAAATCCATTTGTCGGCCGTATGCAGATCGTCTAAGCCCACGTCGGCGGACTCGTCGGCATTTTCCAGATTCATCATAATAAAACGCGATGCGTTCCACACTTTGTTGGCAAAGTTGCGCGACGCCTCCACGCGTTCCCAGTAGAAACGCATATCATTGCCGGGCGCATTGCCGGTAATCAGCGTCAGCCGCAGGGCGTCCGCGCCGTATTTGTCCACCACCTCAAGCGGGTCAATCCCGTTTCCGAGAGATTTGCTCATTTTCCTTCCCTGGGAATCCCGCACCAGCCCGTGGAAGAGTACCGTGTGGAACGGCGCCTTTCCCGTGTGCTCATAACCGGAAAATATCATGCGGATGACCCAGAAGAATATAATGTCGTATCCGGTCACCAGCACGTCGGTCGGATAGAAATAATCATAGTCCTCCGTCTGCTGTGGCCAGCCCAGCGTGGAAAACGGCCAAAGCGCCGACGAAAACCAGGTGTCCAGCGTATCCGGATCCTGCTCCATATGGGTACAGCCGCATTTGAGGCATTTCTCCGGTGCAGTCTTGGCTACCACCATCTCAGCACATTCTTTGCAGTAGTAAGCCGGAATCCTGTGCCCCCACCAGAGCTGTCTGGAGATGCACCAGTCGCGGATATTGTCGGTCCAGTTGAAATATATTTTTTCCATGCGCTTGGGCAAAAGCTTGACGTCTCCGTTTTTTACGGCCTCCACGGCGGGCTTTATCAGCTCGTCCATCTTCACAAACCACTGCTGCTTGACCATCGGCTCTACGGTAGTGCCGCAACGGTCGTGTGTCCCAACGTTGTGGGAGTGCGGTTCGGTTTTCACCAAGAGCCCCATCGCCTCCAATTCCTCGAGCATCGCCCGCCTGCACGCATAGCGGTCCATGCCCGCGTATTTGCCGGCATAATGGTTCATGGTCGCATCATCGTTGATCACGGTGATCTCCTCTAAATTATGGCGTTTGCCCACTTCAAAATCGTTGGGGTCATGGGCCGGCGTGATCTTTACACAGCCGGTTCCAAACTCTTGGTCGACGTAGGCGTCCGCAATCACCGGAATCTCGCGGTCCGTAAGCGGCAGCTTTAAAGTCTTGCCCACGATATCTTTGTAGCGCGCATCGTCGGGATTCACGGCAACGGCGGTATCGCCGAACATCGTCTCCGGCCGCGTCGTTGCAATCTCCACAAACCGCCCCTCCTCGCCGGCAACCGGATAGTTGATATGCCAGAAATGTCCCTCCTGCTCCTCGTGCTCCACCTCGGCATCCGAGATAGACGTCTTGCAGACCGGACACCAGTTGACGATGCGGCTGCCCTTGTAAATCATACCCTTATGATATAATTTGACAAACACATCCAGCACGGCGTCCGAGCAGCCCTCGTCCATGGTAAAACGCGTCCTCTGCCAGTCCGCGGCCGAACCCATCTTTTTGAGCTGGCTGATGATGCGGTTGCCGTACTCTTCTTTCCATTCCCAGCATCTGCGCAGAAATCCTTCTCTGCCGAGCTCCCGCTTGTCCACGCCCTGCTCCTTTAAGGTCTCGATCACACGCACCTCAGTGGCGATGGAGGCGTGGTCCGTACCCGGCTGCCAGAGCGCGTTGTAGCCCTGCATCTTCTTATAACGAATCAATATATCCTGCATCGTATTGTCAAGCGCATGTCCCGCGTGAAGCTGCCCGGTGATGTTGGGCGGCGGCATGACGATCGTAAACGGCTTCTTGCTGCGGTCCACTTCCGCGTGAAAATAACCGTTGTCCTCCCACTTTTTGTATAAACGTTCCTCAATCCCTTTGGGGTCGTAGGTCTTTGCCAATTCTTTTCCCATGATTTTCTCCATTTCTGCATTGCGAACTATGTTCGCATTAGCTTTATTGCGCATATCGAGTTTGTGTAAGCCATAAATGGCTTTGCAGCGCGCAGACACAAATCTCGCGATTGAAAATTTTAATTTTCAATCTTGCTCCTCTCTCTTTTTGATGCGTCTGGCGACGCAATTTCCTAACTCGAGTAGGGAAGAACCGTCTTCCCCTACTCGCCGCGCGGGGTGCGTGCAGCAAAGCTGCTAATTTCCTTACGCTCCCCTGTGCAATCGGGTAGGGAAGAGTTTCCCCCTACTCGCCGCGCTCCCCCTGCGCATAAAAAATACCCTCTACGTTCCGACAAACGTAAAGGGCGTATTAGCGCGGTACCACCTTTGTTATCCGCCCAATGGCAGATCTCTCATTCTCCATCCAGTAACGCGGATGAAACGGAACTGCTTATGCTCCCTGGCTTTCTGGGCAGTCCGGTTCAAAAGCTACTTCCATGTACGGTTCCTGTGAGAAACCTTGCAGCCCGTGGGTTTCTCTCTCTGGCAGGGGGCGATACATGTACTCCTCTCTCTCATCACCGTTTGCTGTGCGTATGAATCACACCATAATATACTATATAATACAAATGTGGGCTGTTTTTGTCAAGAAGCAATTTTGTCTCATCAAACGAATCCAGTTTCATAATTAAAACACTATTTAGACATTCTTCTCATCCTCCTCAATAACATAATATAACATTTCTAAAGCCGATAACTTTTTTGATTCCTTTTTGGATGATGACTTTGAAACAAAAATCCTGTTATATTCTTTGATTATACATCGACATTTCCAAATTGGATTTCCATTATTGTCATGTATTTCTTTAAAATCATAGACAGGAATTGAAAAATAACCTCTGCGGGCAAGGATTTCAAGTTGATTTATTGCGCTTTCTTTTGCAGGCTTATCTATCTCGTCACGCATGGTCATAGATTGGATGTATCCGTTTTCTTTCAAATATTCATACGCTAATTTGCAGACATTCATTCGAGCCTCGCTTTTAGAAACGCCAAATCCACGAAAAATAGGGAGACTGTCTAAAAGTTTTAATTCACAGTGAAATTTTAAGCGGGAATAATCGTATCCCAACACAGGAAAATGCTGTGAAATACCTTTAAAAGGGAGATACCAGGAAGATTCATAGGATTGCTCCTTAAACCAAAACCACGGAACCACATGATTTGTTTCCATTTCCCAGTCATAAATCATTCTTACATAATTATCGTCACTATCGTTTTCTATAAAATCTTCAGGTAAAAGCATTGCTTCAACAACCGACTGAATTACAGAAAAATCCCACCCGCTATCGAGCGTTACTGCACCGACGATTGCCTCAAATAGGTCTTCTTTTACAGACATCTCATTTATAACATTGTTTTTAATATCACTGTTACCCATTATCAAATATTCTGCAAATCCCATTTCAACCATTCTTCTGGCAAGGTTTTTCTTTTCCACCATCCGACTTTTTAATCTCGTAAGTTCACCTTCCGAACGGTCACAGGAAAATTCATTCGCACCATCGCAAATGTCTGCATCCTTCTGACGACGAATTTCTTTTTCCCAAGCGTTAAATGTTGTCCCGTCTACCGGATCGCCATTTTTCATTTTTCCGTATTTGGCAATCAGTAATTTAATAACTGCGAAGTCGAGAGCTTTGTCCCCGATAAATTCAAGAACCTCGTTATTCTCTCCACCGTTTTCCTCCGAGTAGGAACGCCTTGTGAACGCCTGATCTAGCAAATCAAGATTATGAAATTGATACCCGATCTGTGCCTGAACCATATTGTAAACTAATTCTCTTCCCATAAAAAAACCTTTCAATAAAAATATTTTTACTAAAAGGCATAATAATAGCCTGACAGACGCACTTCTCCCGTACGCAAAGAAGCTTCGCCAGACCTAATAGATTAAATTTAATTCTTTGTTTTCGTTTGTTTACCCGGGTTCACTTTCATAAACAGGAATAAACACCAGAATACAATGTCTGAAATTTAACTTATTATGCCTCAAAACGCTTTTACTATATCATGGATTTTGTATGATGTCAAATCCATAGTCCTAAACCTTCGCAATTCTAAATTTGGGATTACAATTCACACACACCAGATATCATCAAGCTTTTGCTATATGCAGGTGCAAATTGTAACGGAGGCTGCCCATTTAAAGTCGCCTTTGGCGAATAGGGCAGACCCTGTGGCCCCATAACGGTATTGGCTCCAAGCAATCAGCGGTGTATTTCCCCGCGGCATAGTGTTTTTCAGCATTATCCCGTTCGCTCGTTCGGTATCTTCCCAATCATCCTAAGCCCGCTGCCGTCGGTATTCATCCGGTACACCAGATTCTCGCTCTCCCAGACATACACTTCCACCACAATTTCATCCCCGCTGATCTCCATCGCTGGAAAAGAAAAAGAGGCCAGCCCCCGCGCGCTTGTCAGGTCGCGGTCTAAAGAATCACTTTCCTGCTCCGCCAGCGGGTGCCGGTACGCAAAAATGACCTCCTTATTTGTCCCGTCCACATCCATACGCTTCAGGCTTATCCCTACCTCAAGCTCTGTTTCCAAAATGATTTCCCTGCCATCCCGCTTTGCCTTGTACGCGACATTTTCTACAATCCTCGCGGCATAGTAGATTTTCCCCTTGTACAACCTCAGGTGATCGATGGAGCCCCGCTCTTTCGCCAGCACAGACAAAGTCTTATCGCTCCAGCGGTACATGGCAACATAATAACTGGTGGCGCTCGGGTTTATCGTATATAAGACGCAGTCTTCGTCATGATAAAGATCAGGCATGATTCCCCCCGGCAACGTCACCAGCTCATCCACCAAGCCGGCGTCTTCTGCCCACTTTATGGAGGATACCTCCCAGTCCGTCACGCGGTCTGTGGCCAAGCACCGTCTCATACTCGCCTGCCGCAGGGTGGGCGCCTCATCCAACGAGAGCTCATAGACAAGATCATAGGGCGGATTCTCCTCCTTCGCATGTTTCTCCATCTCTTTCCAGTCGCTGCTCCGTTCCTTTCGGATACCGACACCTTTCTCCCAGTCATCTTTTTTATAGCTCGTCACATATGCTCCACACCCATATTCGCTCTCCGACAGCGCGAGATACCAGGTACCGTTCCTGTAGGTATAAGTAGATTCCTCCCACCATCTCCAGGCGCTGTCGCCGGCGCAGCTGACCGTAAAGGAAGCGCCGTCCGCGGTAAGCGGCAGATAGGCGTCTTCCGTCATGCCGCCTTCCCTCCTGGCCGGGACCAGGTTGGCATCCCAAAAATCAAGCCGATATTCCCCCTGTCCTTCACTCGCGATCGCAAACAGGATACGCCAATCAGGAACGGGATAGCTTGCGTCCTCCCCGAATTTTTTCTGCTGCACGCCGACATAGTCCGCAATCCCATCCCTGTTGAAATCCAGCGTTACGCTGTCCATCAGCTCCCAGCCCTCCGCCAAAAAATCGGAAATTTCCCGGCCGCTCCAAGGAAGCTTTGGCAATATTTTTGCGGAAGTCCTAAAATCGCCTGTTCGCCCTTCCTGCCCGTCAGCAGGCTCTTTCGTTTCATCCAAAGATTTCTCCGTTCCGTCTATGCCTTCCACCGCATCGTCTATACGCCACTCCGTTTTGTCTACACGTTCCTCGTCCAAATACTCCCCTGTCACGTAGGGAAAATTTTCGAAACCAACAGCCGACGCATCTTCGCAGACCAGAGCACAGAACATAAATAGCATCCATACAAAAAAAGCTTCTGTCAACCGTTTTCTCATTCGTTTCCCCTGTACCCTTATCCCTGCCACTTTGCCCGCTATACATACCATACCGCCTGTCATGCGGCCCGTATACCGCTCTTGCCATTTTTATCATACAAAAACAACCCCGGATTGTCAAAAACTATTTGACCGTCTTGCACATCCATATATGCGGGCAATTTCCCTCTGCATCCATCTCCCCATAGCTGCAATCGCCCTGTTTTTGATTGAATGCCTCCGCCCTTACGTGTGCATGCAAACAAATTTTTCCCCCGCCAGTCTTTTTGATTTCTTTCTCCGCCGCCTGCAATAAATACGCCCGAGTCTTCCCCCGGTATACTTTTAGAACCGCAATTCGACCGAAATACTAATCTCCTCGCCCTTCTTTCTGAAAAAAGCGGCATGTTGCGACAGGGATTCCCCCGTCAAATAAAGGTAAATACCTGTCATAACGGTAGAAATCACCATATTGTCCAATAAAACTTCTCTTTTACAAAAACTTCTTCACGGATTTTTTGCGCCTCCTCTGGTAAACCTTCATAAATGTTGATATACATGGTTGCAGCCTCCCTGTAAAAAATAAAAAGCACCCAAAAATGAACCTTACCGCACTATCATGTGCCGTATCTAAGGTTAATTTTTGAGTACTTCAATGATTACCGCCTAAAGCTCCTCTTCCACCATACTCTTCTCACGGTGGAACGCATCATAGATACAGGGCACCACGACCAGCGTCAGAAGCGTGCCGTAGATCAGGCCGCCCTCCGTGACAATGGCCATCGGCTGCATCATCTCGGAACCGCCGCCGATGCCCAGAGCCATCGTGGACATAGCCAGAATCGTGGTGAGCGCGGTCATCAGAATCGGGCGCAGCCTCGTCTTGCCCGACTCTATGATGGCCTCCCGCTTACTCATGCCCTCCTTTCTGAGCTGATTGATATAGTCGATCATAACAATACCGTTGTTTACAATAATGCCTGCCAGCATCACAAAACCGATCATGGCGATGACGCTGACCTCGTTTCCTGTAAAGAATAGTGCAAAGAGCCCCCCGGTGAACGCCAGCGGAATCGTAAACATAATGATAAAGGGCGACAGGAACGACTGAAATTGCGCCACCATGACGAGATAGATAAAGATCACCGCCAAAATCAGCATCAGATACATCTGGTGCATCGCCTCATTGATCATCTCGTCCTCACCGGTCATTTTTATCTCGTACCCCTCCTGCAGGTCAATTTTACTGAGCTTCTTTTGAATCTCATCACTGACCAGCGTAACATTGTGCTCCTCGTCGACGCCGGCGGAAACGCTGATATAGCGCGTCTGCGCGTCACGATAGATCGTGTTTAGGGAATTGCCCTCCACAAACTCGGCGATTCTTGTAAGCGGTATCTCGCTCTCGTTTCCCTCCCGGTCCGTATGTGTAAACGTGAGCTTTTTGATCGCTTCCAGCGTGACCTCCGACTGTTCCTCACTCTGCACATAGACCTCGTAATCTCTCACATCCGTCGAGATCGTCGTCGGGGAGGTGGCGCTCGCCAGCTTTGCGTACACCAGCTGAAATACCTGTGCCGTCGTCATACCGTACTCCGCCGCTTTCTCTTTGTCCACGCGGACGGTAAAAGACGGCGTGGTATCGTCAAGCCCGTCGTCCACGTCCACCGTCCCTTTCGTCTGCTCCACAATCTCGGCTGCCTGTTTCGCCAAATCCTGCAAAGTATCCAGATCGCGCCCGCAAATCTGCACACTGATTCCGCTGCCCATCAGCGCCGTCATATCAGAGGAGGAAGAATCCACCGAGATCACACAGTCCATATCCTTTGTCTTTTCCGTCACCTGCGCGCTGATTTCATCCATCGAATTGTCCCTGGATTCCGCCAAAATCAGGTACATGGTGACGCCGTCCCCGGCGGCGCCTCCCATGGACATCACGGAGCTGCCCGCTCCCGCCATCGCGCCGACTGCTTCGACTCCCTCGATCGTGAGCATACGCTCCACCGCCTCGTCCGCGAGCGCCGTCATCTCCTCAAACTCCAGCTCTTCTCCCTCAACCGGCGCCAATGTCACCGTGAGCTGATCGGCCTCCATCTCCATATCCATAAAGGTAAATCCTCTGGAAAACGCCGCGATCACGCTTAACACCAACAGCACCACGACGCCCACAAATACCAGCCATTTCAGGTTCAGCGCTTTCTCAATCAGCACGCCGTAGGCGTCCTGCACCCTATCGAAAAAGCCCTGCTTGACTTCCTTGGTACTCTTCAACACGCCCGCGGCCATCATCGGCACAAACGTCAGCGCCACCACAAGGCTCGCAAGCAGCGTGAACGCGATCGTCAGCGCAATATCGACAAAAAGCTGTCTGGTAATACCCTCGGTAAAGATGATGGGGGCGAACACACAGACCGTCGTCAGCGTGGAGGCGATGATCGCCCCGGTCACCTGGCCTGCCCCCTCCACCGCCGCCTTGCGGATGGAATACCCCTCATTACGGAAACGGTAAATATTTTCTATGACTACGATGGAATTATCCACCAGCATACCGATACCGAGTGCCAGGCCGGAGAGCGAGATGATATTCAGCGAGATATCGCTGAAGTACATCAGCACAATCGCCACCACTACGCTAAGCGGTATCGAGCATCCGATCACAAGCGTCGGGCGTATGTCCTTTAAAAAGATCATCAAAATGATGATCGCGAGCACGGCTCCCACTATCATGTTCTCGAGAACGGAATCGACGATGATATCAATATAGACCCCCTGGTCCATCAGCACCGTAGCGCGAAGCGCCCCGTTCTCTTTCTCCATATCGGCAAACTTTGCCTTGACGCGCCCTGTCACATCACCGGTAGAATATCCGGTCTGTTTTTCGATGGAGAGCATCACGGCCGGATTGCCGTTGACCTTGGCATACGAATCGGCAGAGTTATCGACCATCTCCACCACCGCCACATCGCTCAAGCGAATCGGCTCTATCCCGTCCATGCCCATATCCAAAAGCACCACGCTATTTAGCGCTTCGACATCCGTAAGCTTATCGCCGACGCGCACCATATAGCGCACATCGTCCGAGGTGACATAGCCCACAGGCATGGAAAAATTCTGGGCCACGAGCAGATTGCCCAGCATTTCGATCGTCAAAATATGGTCAAGATCGGCGGCCTCCTGGGCCGACTCCTTGGCAGAGTCAAGCTGCGCCTGTCCCTGTTCCATCTTAAGTGAAGCGTCCGCCAGCTTTGCCGCCGCCTCGCTCATCTCTAAGATGCTGTTGATCTGCGTCTCTTTTAATTTGGCAAATGCCTCGTTTACCGTGAGCTTTCCCTGGGCCACCTGCCCCTGCGCGCTCTCCATCGTGGCAATATTTTTATTGATCTCGGCCAGCTGTGTCGTAAGCGTGGCGATCACCTGCGGAAGCTCCTGTATCGAGGTTAAGTTGACGCCCATCTGCGACAACTGGCTGTTCTGCTGTGCGAGCTGACTGTTTAACTCCTCGAGCTGCCGCTGCTGCTCTGCGAGCGCCGCGTAAGCCTGCGGATCGCGGTTGGCAAGCTCGGTCAGTTCCTCCTCCGTCATGCCGTTCGTCCCGGCAGCCGCCTGTGTGGCATCCATACTCGCCTGCAATGCCGTCCCGTCCGCATAGAGCTGCTGCAAAACGGGAATCGCCTGTTCGATGATACTCTTTTCTGTCTTTAACAGCATAAGTCCCGTCTTTAACTCGGATTCGCCCACATAGGCTTCGATCTTGCCGCTCAATATCTCGTTTTCGGCGCTGCTCATCTTGCCGGAAAGTTCTTTTTTCCCGTCGTCAAGCTTCTTTTGACCGTCCTCGATCTCCTTGGCGCCCTCGTCTAACTCCTCCTGGGCCTCCTCGAACTGTTCATCAATCTTATCCAATATTTTTTTATTTAAGGCCGCAATCTTTTTTTCGTCCATCGTCACCTGGACCGACTCTTTTAAGGCCCCGGTCAGAGAAACGGACGCGACGCCCTCGACCGACTCGAGCGCAGGCACCATTTCATCCCCGACGTATGTAGATATCTGGCTGCGGTCCATCCCCTCCACATCCACGGAGGCGACCATTATCGCCATCATATCCGGGTCGATCTGCATAATAATCGGAGTGCCCACGGTGTCGGGAAATCCCCCCGCAAGCTGATCTAACTCCTGCTGCATCTCTATCAAAACAGAGTCCATATTAGCGCTCTGCTCATATTCGAGCACCACCATCGAATAACTGTCGTAAGACGACGAGCTGACATTCTTGATATTGGAGGTCGTCGCCATCGCCGCCTCGATCGGCGCCGTCACATCTTTCTCAACCTCTTCGGGACTTGCCCCCACATCCGTCGTGATCACGATCGCATACGGCAGACTCATATCCGGCAGCAAATCCGTCGTCATTCTGGTAAACGACACCACGCCCAGCACCAATACCAAAATCACACCCACGACCACAGTATATGGTTTTTTTACGCTAAATCTTGAAAACAATTCCCTTTTCCTCCTATTTTGCCGCCATTTATCAGCGCATACACATCTTACTCTTAGCAAGCGTAAAAAATCAATACCTTTTCACATTTTTATATTTTTTTTAGAATAGAGCGGCCCGCACGCCGCGTCATGCAAAATTTTCATGTGCTGTTATGTGCATAAAAAGAATCACTTCGCGACTCTTTTGGATGTGTCTGACGACGCAGTTTCCTTAAAGTAAAAACACGGCCCTTTGAACCCGCTTACCGTTCAAAAGACCGTCTGCATTTGGGCCGTCTCTTGGCCCTCACTCATTGGCGCTGTCCTCATCGTCCACGATCGCACTCGCCGCTCCCGCCACGGAAGCCGTTACCGCAATCACAACCACGATGACAACCAACAATAACAGTACTCCCAAAAAAATAAACAAACCTCCCTCGGTCATAATGCTTCATCTCCCTCCATCTCAATCTATGATACTTCGTTTGATTCAAAAAAACGCTGATAAAAATCTTTGCGGCTGCAGGGTTTGCCAAATAAAAATCCCTGTATCAAATCCGGCTGTGTACTCTGCACTTTGGTCAATTCCTCGTCGGTCTCCACGCCCTCCGTGCACACGCTAAGCCCCAGGCTGTGCGCCATCTCGACGATATTTTGCAGCAGATGATACTCATACTCCCGGTTCATCGCTTTCAGCGTAAAGCTGCGGTCGATCTTTACATAGGATGGTTTTAAATCACCGAGGCAGTGGAGATTGGAATATCCTGTCCCGAAATCATCGAGTGCCAGCAGGATGCCGTACTCCTTGAGCCCTTTCCACACACTGTTAAAGTGGGAATTGGTCTCCAGATAGCCGCTCTCGGTCAACTCGATACAGATATGGCCGGGATCGACGCCGTACTCCTCCACCAGCTCCTTGATCTCCGAGAGCACATTGCTTTTTAACACCTGCACATAGGAGAGGTTGACATTGATTTTAAACTCCGGCAGATATTTTTGCCACTCCTTACAAGCCGCCAGCGCCTGCCGCAGTACGAAACGCCCTACCGGTATGATCAGGCCGGACTCCTCCAAAACCGGTATCACCACAGCCGGCGATATCATATTGCCCTCCGGCCCGTGAAAACGCAGCAGCGTCTCCGCCCCCGTAAGCTTACCGTCCTCCGCCCGCACCAACGGCTGGAAATATGTCTCAAATCCCTCAAATCCCTGCTTAACCGCATGATATAAGATACGGTTTAACTCGCGCTTATTCTTGTAATCTTCGTACTTATCCGCCGAAAACACCCGGCAGCTGTTCTTGCCGTCCCGCTTTGCCTCGCTTAGGGCAAACTCCGATAACGTCATAGCCTCCGCGAACCCGCGCCCCCTCTCCGTCGGCAAAATCCCGCCGGAAACGGTATAGACGACGCGGTAATGATTGTCCTTGATAAATCTCACGACGGAAGACCGTATCTTTTCGTAAAGCGCCTGTGCGTCGGCCGCCGTGCCGCCGTTAAAATCGGTCACGGCAAACTCGTCCGCCACGATGCGGTACAGTTTTTGTCCCGGGGAAATATTGTCGGCGATACACTCCGCCGTTTTTCGCAGGATATAATCCCCGTACTCCACGCCAAAATTTTCGTTGATATCGCGAAAATCGTCAATCCCAATCCGCAGTACAAATCCGTCGGGAATCTCTTCGCCGAACGCATTATATTGCAGCTCCAAGCTCGACTGTCCCAAAAGTCCGCTGACATTGTCCGCCTTTTGCCTCTTTCCGATCTCATTGATACAGCCGATGAGGAAATGCGGCGCGCCGTCCTCGTCGAACAGCACAATCCCACGGCAGTTAATCCAGATCGGCTCCCTGTTTTTGCCCAGCCACCGGTAATGCATATTGTGATCCTGCTTATGGCCGGCATTGATCTCCAAAAGCTCCTGCTCGAGCGCCGGGAAATCTTCCGGATAGGTAAATTTGCGCAAATTCTCCGTCACATCAGAAAAATGCGGTCCCGGCAGCAAAAAGCGCTCGGCCGCGCGCGGGGAGATGTGATAATGATCTCCCTGCAAATCACACGCATAGAGATAATCATCCATACTGGAACAAAAAAGATCCATCATTTCTCCAAAACGCTCAATGGATAAATCGGTTACCTTTTTTTCCATAGATTCTCCCTCCTTCTGTTCTTTCACCATTCTTTTATTTTAGCGAATTTGAACAAAAAAGTCAAGATTTTCTCCTGTTTTTTGGCAAAATACTCTAACGCTTGTGAAAAACAGCGCGGCAGGACGCGCTAATTTGCGCTGACGATACCGTTCTCACAGTCCAGCTCGACAAATGCACTGGATTTTAAGACTGCAAGCGCGTTTTTGGCGCCTAAAAGCACCGGAATATCAAGGCTTAAACCCGAGATCGCCGCATGTGAATTGTCCGAATCCGACTCCACAATAAGACCTGCCGCCTCACGAATCTGCCCCATCATCTGGTTATTGGTATCCTGGGCAACGATAATGTCGCCCTCTTTGAAATTCACCAGATCATTCTCGCTGTGGCAGACGCAGAGACTTCCCGACACCTTGTAGTGATTTAACCCGCGGCCCTTTACCAGTATGTGGCCGGCCACCTGTACTTTAATCAGATTGGTGGTCCCCGACACGCCGAGCGGTACGCCCGCCGTGATCACCACGATATCCCCTTTGGAGATAAACCCGGCCGCCTCCGCGCAGTCCACCGCGTAATCAAACAGTTCTTCCGCCTCGTTTTTCTGCTCGATCAAAAGCGGTATCACCCCCCAGGAGAGCGCCAGCTGGCGGTAAACCCGTTCGGTTAAGCAGGTGCCGATAATCGGACAGGCGGGACGGTACTTTGACACCATGCGCGCGGTACGCCCTGACTTGCTGACCGTGATAATCGCCGACGCGTTCAGATCTCCCGCCATCGTACAGGTCGCATGGGAAATGGCGTTTGTCACATCGGGGTTGCTCATGATCTTGCGCTGCTTAAAGCGCTGCATATAATTGATATCCTGCTCGGTGCGGATGGCAATCTTGACCATAGTCTTTACGGATTCCACCGGGTACATGCCAGCCGCCGTCTCGCCGGAAAGCATGATCGCGCTGGTACCGTCATAGATCGCGTTGGCGACATCGGTGGCCTCCGCGCGGGTCGGACGCGGATGCTTCATCATGGAGTCGAGCATCTGCGTCGCAGTGATTACTTTTTTGCCGGCATTGCAGACTTTTTTGATGATCATCTTCTGAATCACCGGCACATCCTCTAAGGGAATCTCCACTCCCATATCGCCGCGGGCCACCATAATGCCGTCGGAGACGCGGATAATGTCGTCAATATTCTGCACGCCCTGCATGTTCTCGATTTTCGAGATAATGTTGATATCATCTCCGCCTTTTTCGTCGAGTATTTTACGGATGGCAAGCACATCATCCGCCGTGCGCACGAAAGACGCCGCAATAAAATCATAATCATTCTCGATTGCAAAGAGAATATCCTCATAATCCTTTTCGCTGACATAGGGCATCGAAAGCTCCACATTCGGCACATTCACGCCTTTTTTGTTGGAGACGGCGCCGCCGTTTATGACACGGCAGACAATGTCCATCGGCTGGTCTCCCCCCGCGCCGCTTTGCTCTTCGGCTGCGTGGATCGCCGTCACCTCCATCTCAATCAGACCGTCATCCATGAGAATCTTACTGCCGACTTTGATATCATTATAGAGATTCTTGTAGGTGATGGAAACACGGTTTTCATCGCCCACGATCTCCTGCGTCGTCAATGTAAAAATCTGTCCGTCCTTTAGCTCTGCCCTGCCACCTTCAAACTCACGCAGACGTATCTCAGGCCCCTTGGTGTCCAAAAGAGCCGCCACCGGACGCCCTAACTCCTCACGCAGGCGGCACAGCATATGGTAGCGCACCAGCTGCTCGTCGTGTGTGCCGTGGGAAAAGTTAAAACGCGCCACATTCATGCCCTCTTCAATCAGTTTCCTCAAAATGCCTTCATCATCCGTGGCCGGTCCTAACGTACATACAATCTTTGTTTTGCGAAACATACGATCTCCCTTCTAGTAAGCAAACCTCTTTCCTTCCTGCCGGTTTCCGCAATGCCGAGACAGGGGTTTACTTTGTAATCATAGTGCCCGGCCCGCCGGTAATCTTTGAGCCGTCTGTATTTAATCTGGTAATCAGCACGGAACGCACGGCGGAATCGCCGATAAAGTCGATCGCCGCCTGAATCTTTGGCAGCATATCGCCCTCGCCAAACTGCCCCTGCGCCATATATTCTCTGGCCTGCGCCACACTCATTGACGTAAGCGGTTTCTCCTGGTCCGTGCCGTAATGCAGACACACATTGTCAACGCTGGTTAAAATCACCAGCATATCGACCTCTAAAAGCTCCGCGAGCTTGCCGGCGGCCAGATCTTTTTCGATGACGGCGCTCGCGCCCTTTAAATTATGGTTCTGGGAGAGCACCGGAATCCCGCCGCCGCCGCAGGCCACCACGACCTGGTCAGCGTCTAGCAGCGCGCGGATCGCGTCGATTTCCACAATATCGACAGGCTTGGGCGCCGCCACGATACGGCGGTATCCGTCGGAAACCTCCACCACATGGTTGCCTTTCTTCTCCTCCGCCTCCGCCTCCTGGGCGTTCATCACACGGCCAATGACTTTTCTGGGCTTATAAAACGCCTCGTCATACGGGTCTACCACCACCTGGGTCAAAATGGTGGAAACCGTCTTATAGATACCTCGATTTAACAGCTCCGCGCGGATGGAATTCTGCAAATCATAGCCGATGTAGCCCTGGCTCATGGCCGAACACACAGACATCGGCGTCGCCGTATAATCGGGATACAGGCGGCAGAACTCGCTCATGGCCGTATGTATCATACCGACCTGCGGACCGTTGCTGTGGGTAATCACCACCTGATAATCCTTACCGATAAAATCCGCCACGGCCCTGGCCGTATGCCTGGCCGCCTCTTTTTGCTCCGGCAGCGTGGTTCCAAGAGCCTCGTGCCCCAACGCAATCACAATTTTCTTTTTCTTCATAATCATCCTCCATGCCGGAGCGTTTACATGACGAGACGCAGTCAAAACTATTTGTAACGCTCCAAAACAAATAATCGTGTACTATAAAAAATCTGCGCCGGGAATCTATCCGGCTTTCAAAGCGACTCAAGCGGCTCCTCTATATAGGAGCCGATCAGCTCCCAGATCTCCTCCCGCCCCTGCTTCGTCTGCGCCGAAAAAGGAATGATAAGCGTTTCCGGGTTTATGCCAAGACCCTCGCGGATTACTTTGAGGTTCTTTTGCATCTGGCTGCGCTTGATCTTGTCCAATTTCGTGGCGATAATCATCGGCGCAAATCCCTGATGCGCAATCCACTCATACATCATCCGGTCATTGGCGGAGGGCGCATGACGAATATCAATCAGCAAAAAAACCGCCTTTAGCTTCCGCGAAGTGTGCAGATAATTCTCCACCATCCTGCCCCACTTTTCTTTCTCGGACGCGGACGCCTTCGCATAGCCATAGCCCGGCAGATCTACATAATAAATGGCATTGTTAATCCGGTAGAAATTGATCGTCTGCGTCTTCCCCGGCTGCGACGAAGTGCGGGCCAGCGCCTTGCGGTTCATCAGCGCATTAATTAATGAAGATTTCCCGACATTGGACTTCCCGGCAAACGCCACCTCGGGATACGGATTATCCGGTATTTTGCTGGTGACGCCGCAGACCGTCTCCAGACTGACGTCCTTAATAACCATTCTCTGACCTCCATGTCACAGCTTCACTGTGACTTAAATCGGTATATAATGCCCTCTGCCCGTAGCACTCAGTGCACGTTCAATTACTTGGCAAATGCGACGCGGAGCACTTCCTTTAACTGCTCGACGAAAATGATCTCCAGGCCGTCCTTGATCTCATCCTCGATCTCCTCAATGTCCTTGACATTCTTGACCGGCACCAAAACCGTCTTAATTCCCGCATTTTTGGCCGCCAGAATCTTTTCTTTTAAGCCGCCGATCGGCAGCACCCTGCCGCGCAGCGTGATCTCTCCGGTCATCGCCACGTCCGCCCGCACCGGCCGCTTTGTGATGGCAGAGAGCACCGCCGTCGCCATCGTAATGCCCGCGGACGGCCCGTCTTTGGGCACTGCGCCCTCCGGTATGTGAATGTGAATGTCATTTTCCTGAAAAAACTTTTTGGCGATATGGTACTCCTCCGCGATCGAGCGGATATAGCTGATGCCGGTCTCGGCGGACTCTTTCATGACATCCCCCATCTGTCCGGTCAGCTTGCACACGCCCTTACCCGGCATGATATTGACCTCGATCTCTAACGTATCGCCGCCCACGCTGGTCCACGCAAGGCCGCGCACGATACCGATCTCGTTGGTTTCGTTTTTCCTGTCAAAGCTGTATTTTTCCCTGCCCAGATATTTATCGAGATTCTTTCCCGTTACTTTTACCGTCTTTTTTCCGTCCTCGTAGATCTCGCGCGCCGCTTTCCTGGCGATCGCCCCGATACGGCGCTCTAAGCTTCGCACGCCCGCCTCCCGCGTATAGCCGCTTATGATTGCACGCAGCGCGTTGTCGCTGATCGCCAGCTGCCTTTTTTTCAGCCCGTTCCTCTCAATCTGCTTGGCCATAAGGTGCTCTTTGGCGATATGAAACTTCTCATTCTCGGTGTAACTGCTGACCTCAATCACTTCCATGCGGTCGAGCAGCGGCTTTGGCACCGTTTGCAGCGAGTTTGCCGTGGCGATAAAAAACACCTCGGACAAGTCCACCGGAAGCTCCACATAATGATCGCGAAAGGCAACATTCTGCTCCGCGTCGAGCACTTCAAGCAGCGCGGAAGCGGTATCGCCCTTATAGTCGCTGCTCATCTTGTCGATCTCGTCCAAAAGCATCAGCGGATTTTTCACGCCGGCGGCCTTTAACCCGTTGACGATACGCCCCGGCATCGCGCCCACATAGGTCTTGCGGTGGCCGCGTATCTCCGCCTCGTCGCGCACGCCGCCTAACGATATGCGCACATACTTCTTCTCAAGCGCACGCGCGACCGACTTGGCGATACTGGTCTTTCCGGTTCCCGGCGGGCCTGCCAGACAGATGATCGGGCACTCCCCTTTGCCGGTGAGGCTTCTGACCGCCAAAAACTCTAAAATGCGCTCCTTGACCTTCTTCATGCCATAGTGGTCTTCGTCCAGGATTTTTTGGGCATTTTTAATGTCCTGATTATCCTTTGAAGCCTGATCCCACGGCAGTTCCAGGAGCATTTCTATATAGCCTCTGGTGACGGCGCTCTCGGAGGAAGCGGGTCCGAGCATTTTTAAACGTCCGATCTCTTTTTTGATCTTATTTTTCACTTCGTCCGACGCCTTTAGCTTGTCCAACGATTTCTGATAGCCTGCGAGTTCGGAATCCGTATCGTCCTCCCCGAGCTCCTGGCGGATGACCCGCATCTGCTCGCGCAGCAGGTAGTCCTTTTGATTTTTGTCCACCCGCTCCTTGACCTTCTCCTGAAACTCATTCTTGATCGCGGCAATCTGAATCTCCTGCAACAGCATCGCCAGGAGCACCTCGTAGCGCTCCGTCAACGTCTCCGCCTCCAAAATCAACTGCTTTTGCGTATAGTACACCGGCAGATTGGCCGCGATCTGATTGACGAGCACGGCGATATCCTCAATCTCATTGATATGGCGCATCGTCTCTTTGCTGTTTTTTACGGCAACCGCCGCATATCTGCCATAGGTCTCTTTGAGACTGCGCACCATCGCCGTCTTGGCCTCCGCGAAAAGTTCTTCTTCCTCGCCGCCGCGGCAGACGACCTGCGCCACCAAAAAATCCTTTTCATCCACAAAAGAGGACAATTCTGCCCTCTCTTTTCCCTCCACCAATATGCGCAGCACATTGTTCTGAAGCTTTATCACCTGGCGGATTTTCGCCAAAATACCTACGCGGTACAGCTCATCCATCCGGGGTTCCTGCGTGTTCACATCCTTTTGCGCCACGAGGAACACCTCGGCGTCGTGCAGCATCGCGTCCTGCACCGCCTTGACGGACAGTTCTCTGCTGATGTCAAAATGTGCCACCATGCCCGGCAGTATCACGATGCCCCGCAGCGCCACGGCCGGAACTGTTTTGCTAATCCAATCACTCATATCTAATATCTTTCTATATCCTCAAATCTGCTTTCTTTAACTCCTGCTCCTCCACGGCGAGCGCCTCTTCCACCATACCGCTGGTAATCCTGCAATATTCGACGGATGTCTCGGACGGCACCTCATACATCAAATCCAGCGTCACCGCCTCCATGATGGCGCGCAGCCCCCTGGCCCCTGTCTTGCGCTCTAACGCCTTATCGGCGATCGACTCCAGTGCGTCCTTGTCGAAATCGAGCGTCACATTGTCGAGCTCAAACAGTTTTTTGTACTGCTTGGTCAGGGAATTTTTGGGTTCCTGCAAAATACGAATCAGCGCATCCCTGTCTAATTCGTCGAGCGCCACCGTCACCGGCACACGCCCGATAAACTCCGGTATCAGGCCGAACTTGACAAAATCCTGGGGCAGCGCGTGCTTAAACACATCGCCGATATTGTATTCCGACTTTGACCTGACGTCGGCGTTAAAACCGATGGCTTTCTGGTCCATGCGGTTCTCGATAATCTTTTCGAGACCGTCAAAGGCCCCGCCGCAGATAAACAGAATATTGGTCGTGTCGATCGGTATCAGCTCCTGCTGCGGGTGCTTCCTGCCGCCCTGGGGCGGAACCGAGGCGACTGTTCCCTCTAAAATCTTGAGCAGCGCCTGCTGTACGCCCTCGCCGGAAACATCCCTGGTGATCGAAACGTTCTCGGATTTTTTGGAAATCTTATCGATCTCGTCAATATAGATAATCCCGTGCTGGGCACGCCCGATATCATAATCCGCGGCCTGAATAATCTTTAACAGTATATTTTCCACATCCTCGCCGACATATCCGGCCTCAGTCAAAGTAGTCGCGTCGGCTATGGCGAACGGCACATTTAACACCCTTGCCAGCGTCTGCGCGAGCAGCGTCTTGCCGGACCCCGTCGGCCCTAACATCAGGACATTGCTTTTTTGCAGCTCGACGCCCAGCTCATCCCCCGCGAGGATTCGCTTGTAATGGTTATATACGGCCACGGAGAGCACTTTCTTGGCCCGCTCCTGCCCCACCACATACTCATCGAGAAACGCGTTCAGCTCTTTGGGCGTCAAAAGATTGATCTCATCGCGCTCGTCGGTTTCCGTCTCCTCCTCGTCATGCTCATTGATAATATCCAAGCAGATATCGACGCACTCATCACAGATATAGGCGCCGTTCGGCCCCGATATCAGCCGATGCACCTGCTTTTGGGTTTTCCCGCAAAAAGAACAGCGGTAATTCTCTTCATTTCTACCTGCCATTTCGTTTTTCTCCAAACTTATTATTTGTCAGTGTTATTTTCTGCTGTTGGTGGTGATCACTTCGTCGATCAGGCCGTACTCCTTCGATTCGGCGGCGGTCATAAAATGATCGCGCTCCGTGTCCGCTGCGATCACGTCATACGGCTTACCGGTGTTGGCAGCCAATATCTCATTTAACTTTTTCTTTGTACGCAAAATATTCTCGGCCGCAATCTGAATCTCCGTCGCCTGCCCCTTAGCGCCGCCGGACGGCTGATGAATCATGATCTCGGCATTGGGAAGGGCGTACCGCTTTCCTTTCGTGCCGCCCGCCAGAAGGAACGCTCCCATGCTGGCCGCCAACCCGATACAGATCGTCGACACATCACACTTGATATACTGCATGGTATCATAGATCGCCATGCCCGCCGTCACGACGCCGCCCGGGGAATTGATGTAAAGCTGAATATCCTTATCCGGGCTTTCGGACTCTAAAAATAACAGCTGCGCCACGACGAGACTCGCTGTGGTCTCGTTGACTTCTTCGCCGAGAAATATGATTCTGTCTTTCAATAAACGGGAGTAAATATCATAATTGCGCTCTCCCCTGCTGGTTTGCTCTACGACATAAGGTACTAAACTCATTTCAAATCCTCCATTTTCTATTTCATATTCAGTGTGCGGCGTTATCATTCCTCATTTTCTATGGATTTAAAAATAAGGTGACCCCGAAAAACACTGCTGCCTTCGATTTTGGTTTCACTGACCCGATATACCACACCCCAATCCTCAAGATTCCAGAAAATCCCTGTCATCTGCGCCGGGTCCGCATATACCACGATCTCTTTGTGCCGCTGCATCTGCTCTTTCTGCCTCCAGATCTCTCTGGAAAGATACACGCCCGCCGCGGGCGACAGCAAAAAGCAGGCGGCATTGAAAAAGATCACTGACCCAAAAACACCGCTCATGCAGCGGATGGCAAGGCTTTCGCTCTCCTCCCGCCGTTTTGCCAGATACAAAAGCGCTGCGATCACAAAAAAGTGCAGATAGGCACTGTAACGCGCCCACCAGCTTCCGGGCAAAAACAGCGCCATCAGCAGGGCCAGGGTCAGCGTGACGCCTGCCTCCAGCGCAAGATACGGCTGTTTCCTGGCACAGCGCACCAGAAAAAACACCGCGAACACCGCAGAGACAAGAAAGATACCGCTGTAAAACGGTCCCGCCCCGCCGATGCGGACATCCGTATACATACATGCTCTGATCTCAGACAGAGAAAACGTAAACGGAACTTTCAGCGTTGGCCCTCTTTCATCCCTATTGGTAATATTTTCCGTCTTTCCGAAGAAAGATACAAGACTTTTTTGAAAATTATTTTTATTTTCAAACGTGTGCGGCTCACTGTAAGCCATAATGTCCACTTTTCCCTCTCCAAACAGCGGATAAAGCGGATTGCCATGGTCGATCAAATTGCTGACGTAGGAAGAATTTCCCACAACCAGAACGGCAAACAGCGCCATGCCGGCAAACATGGAGCCGGCAGAAACAAACACCTTGGCAAATCGGTGTTCTTTGGCTGCCCGTATCAGCCAGCAGATAAAAAATCCGACGCCAAACATCCCGATATAGACCGCCCCGGTAAACTTGACATTAATACAGTAGACAATGGATGCAAATAAAAACAGCAGCGGATAACGTCTGGGAAACGCAGAATTCTTAACGCCAAGCATCAGCATTGCCGCTACGCCAAGCAGCAGATACAGATATAGATTGCCGTCGATATAATAGCTTTCGATCTGTGAAACGACCGCGGGCTGTAATACCGCTGCGGCGGTTATGGCAGCTACCCAGCCCCTGCGCTTTAGATAAACGGACAGACAGCGCTGCACGATTCCTGCCGCCGACAGCAAAATCAACAGATTGACGGCCTTGCCTGTCTCAATATTGCCAAAAAAAGAGGCAAACACTGCCGAAACTACCCAGCCTCCGTTGGCATAGTGATCTACCCACCTTGCATTGTAGGCGATACCTAAAGTGCGGTATGCCTCCGGCAGCACGTCTATACAAGACCCGCGCACCGGATTCCACCCGTCCGTCAAAAGTCCTATCGCGGTCTTGTGGTAGGTATTGCCGTCCCAGTGTATATTAAAAATCAGATAGGAGAGCAGCACTGCCAGGACAACCATTGCCAACCAGCCAAAGACGGCTGCCGCCGTCGGCTTTTTTCTTCCTGTCAAAAGATACATGCCGCCCGCCGCAAGCAGCGCGCAGGCCGGAAGCTGCCAGCGCTGTACGGAAATTCCGACAAAAAACAGAAGCGTGGGCATCAACAGGCAGAGTAACAGCCACAAAATATTATACACGGATATTTGAAAGAAAATCTGTGACGCTCTCTTCACCTGCCGCCTCCACCATTCTGTCTTCACTGCTTGCTTCGATCAGCTCCCATGCAGCAGATCGGCCGCCGCATGTATCCAATTATAAGCTTAAACAGACCGGTTCATATCTATGAACCAGCCTGCTCCTATATGACTTTGCAAAAAGTCTATTCTTCTGTTGCGCTATCCTCATCCTCCTGATCTTTCTTGGATTTGGATTTCGCTTTTTCTTTGACATTTTCCATGACCAGATCGACCGCTTTGCTGACCGAAAGGTCACGGCGGATGGACTGCTTCTCCTTATCGCCCATGTGCTCTTTGAGCTTATCCGCCTCCATGCCATAAGCCGCCGCCATTTTGCCGATCTCAGCGTCGATCTCTTCCTCCGTCACTTCGATGTTCTCTTCCTTCGCGATCTGCTCTAACACGAGACTGCTCTTGATGCGCGTCTCGGCCTCCGGACGTACCTGATCTTTTAACTTGTCCATTGTCAGGCCGGAAAACTGCATATACTGCTCGAGAGAAAGACCGCTCTGCATAATCCTCTGCGCAAACTCGTTGACCATATTGTCACACTGCGTGTCGAGCATGGCCTCCGGTATCTCCATCGTGGATTTGTCGATAATCTTCTGTATCGCCTCGTCCTCCTTGGCGCGTTTTGCCTCATTTTCTTTGTGCTCTGTCAGACGCCCCCTGATCTCTTCCTTAAAAGCATCTAAGGAGTCGCACTCGGATACGTCCTGTGCAAATTCGTCGTTTAACTCCGGCAGCTCCTTGGCCCTGATCTCATGAATCTTAACTTTGAATAACGCCGGCTTGCCCGCTAAGTCCGCGGAGTGATACTTCTCGGGGAATGTGACATTTACTTCCACGTCGTCTCCCACATTCTTTCCGACCAGCTGGTCCTCAAATGTATCGACAAAAGAGTGGGAACCAAGCTCGAGCGAATGGTTCTCGTCCTTGCCGCCGTCAAAGGCAACGCCGTCGCAGAAGCCCTCATAGTCGATCACGACCGTGTCGCCGTTTGCGGCCGGCCGGTCCGTCACGCTGACGGTTCTCGCATTTTTTTCTCTCTCACTCTCGAGCTCTTTTTCGATCTCCTCGTCCGTCACGGCAGTATCAATCTTTGTCACCTGCACGCCTTTGTATTTGCCTAGCGTTACCTCCGGTCTCACCGCCACTTCCGCCGTGAAGATAAAAGGCTTGCCGGAGCCGATCTGTACCACATCGACCGTCGGTCTGGAAACGATATCGACACCGCTCTCGTCCGCCGCGTCCGGGTAATGCTCCTGAATCAGGGTATTTACAGCGTCGTCATAGAATACCGCCTCGCCATACATCTTCTCGATCATCTTTCTCGGAACTTTTCCCCTGCGAAATCCCGGAATACTGATTCTGCTCTTCTGCTTCTGGTAAGAAGCCTCCATCGCCTTTTCGACCTCTTCTGCGGCAACCTCTATCGTAAGTTTTGCCATATTCTTCTCTAAATTCTCTACCTGTACACTCATGATAATTTATTCTCCTCCTTAATATGACATCGTTTTCGTGTACAACGTACCGTGCACCATAGACATGTACATCTCCGTTCGCTCAACGCCGCAGCCATGTCCCCTGGGTCAGGGCATACTACGACTATTACAGTCATTTTAGGATTATATCATACCAGGCAAAAAAAAACAACTTATTTATTTTCCATTTTTTCCCCGCTCCCGTTAAGCTTTTTCCCGCTCCAATTCCCCTCTTGCCGCCGTCAATGCACCAACCAAAAATGCACCGCTTAAGGCCAGCAGCAAAAGCGCTGTATGCCTGTGCTCCTCCTCGCGAACTTCGATCAGACTTTTCGCCGCTCTCCTGCTCTGTTCCCTCTCCCCTGCACGGTCTTCGATATTGGCTCCCCATCCCTCAAAATCGGACCATTTGCCGGGTACCAGATCTAAAAATACTTCCCAGACATTTTGCCGATCGTTTGTCACTACAAAGCGGTCTAGGCCGTAACTGTCACGAAATGACCTGATTATTTCCCGTGTGTTTTGCGCGTGTGAGAGGGTTATTTTATCCAGAAAAGTATCCTCTCCCGGCTCCTGCACGATAAATACTTCCTCCGGCTCCTTTAGCACGCCGCGCACGGTAAACTCTCTGCCGCCCCATCGTATCTTATGCCCCTCCACATCGCGGCTTCCAAACAGTTCCCATGCCGCCCGCTCTCCCAAAAGGCATCCCTCCTCGTCCGTCTCTTGCAGACTTTTTCCGTATGGGATGATATTTATCGAATTTCCGCTGAGCCCAAGGCGCGTGACTATGGCGCTGCGCAATCCGTCCGTATCCGTCACCCGCTCCCCGTCCTCCTCGCACCATGCGGTAAAATCAATGGGCTCCTCTTTTTTATTCTCTGTCTCGCGTATTTGCCGCGCCTGTCTCGGCGTGATTCCGTTCACACCGGACGCTTGGCTCAAAATCTGTGTGGATGTGACCGCCGTCATGGTGACGCCCATCTCAGTCAGGCGGCTTTCTTTCCACATAATGCTCCCGGAAATGCCGATACAGACGGCAGCCGCCAGGCAGACGGCAGAGACCGCCCACCGTACGCCGCGCCTCATGATGTTTGCAGGCGCACCCTGTCGCCTGCACTGATGTATTGGTTGGACTCTGTGACGATCAGATTATCCCTGCCGAGCGTTCCCTCCTCAAGCGCCGCATAGTCGCTGTTTTTGTCGATAATCCGCACCTGTGCCTTTCTGGTAAAGTATTCCGTCCCCAAAACGGTCGGCTTCTGATCGAGCACAAAGACATAGTTTTTGCCCTGTTCTGTGTGCACCGCAGAAAGCGGCACCGCCACAGAATAGAGCCCGGACTGCTTTACAATACGAATCAATGCCCCCTCTCCGATCAAAAACTCATCCGCATGTCCCGCAGATTCTGCCGTAATCTCTGCACCGCCGTCCGCGGTCTGACGGATTGCAGTCACCGAAAAGTCCTCATATTTTATCCCGTTTTTATCCACCGTCACGGCATCTCCAATCTCCACATAGCGGGCTTCCTCCTGTTTTACCACCGCAACAAGCCGGATTCCCCCTGCCGTGGAAGCCATGGTAAATGCGGCGGTATCTCCGGTCATCTGCCCGGTGGCAACAAAAACGCCCGTGACCGTACCGGCCTCGCCGGCACTGATTATGCCGCCTGCCTCCTCCAGTTTTTTGTATGCCTCCAACGCTTCCTCTTTCTGTTCGATGTGAATCGCGTTAATCTGAAGTGACGGGTCGGCAGTCCCTTTTGCCTGTGCATCCTCGAGTGCGCGCGCGGCCGCCTCCACTTCATCGGCGCCGCTTCTCTTTACATCCTCGCACGCCTGCTTTTTGTCAAAATAAGTCTGCCAAAGCTGTGTTTTCTTGGCCTCCGATTCCTCCTGGGACAGGGATGCGCCTGCGCCGCCGGCAAAACGGTTGATCTCCTCCTCCGCCTGTCTGACTTCCTCCTCGGCCCGCCGCAGATTTTCTTCATTTTTCCGCACAGCCTTATCGTAATCCTCCCTGGCCCGCTGCCCCTGCTTTTTCTTTTCCTCCTCCTCGAGCCCGCGGTTTGCTGTAATCGCCTCGTTTTGCAGCCGCAGCGACCTGATCTCGTCCCGAAGCAGCCCGATCTGCTCGGCCAGATGCGCTTCGTCCAGCTTTGCCAAAATATCGCCCGCTTTTACGGGACTTCCCTCCTGCACATATACAGTTTTTACCAAAATTCCCGGTTCTGTCATCACCGGAAGTTCAAGATTTTTCTGCACGACTGCCTCCGTATTCACAATATGTTCGATCTTTTTGGCAGAATATGTCTCCGCAAATACGCGCGCCACGAGAAAGCTGTCCGCCGCCCGCGATAACAGCGTAAAAAACATCATCACAGCGAGCAGCACCGCAAAACCCTTTGCAAAAAATCGTTTCATATGTCCCCCTATTCCTTAATCGCTGACGCCGCGATTCCCTGTTCCAAATAGTCGCTTCCCGCCATAAACAAAAACAGCGTGGGCAGCAGTGCGATCAGGGAAGCGCACAGCGCAAATCCGGTCCGCCCGGCATCAATTTCCGGCAGATACATGGAAAGCGGATAGAGCGTCTTGTCTTTTAGATACGCAATCGGCTGTTCGATCATGGAAAAACACTCCAAAAACTGTAAGAGCAGCGCCGAGACGATTCCCGTTTTCCCGAGAGGCACGCCCACCCGCAAAAACATCTGCCACTCTCCGGCGCCGTCCACGCGCGCCGCCTCCATGATATCCTCCGGTATCCCGGAAAAAAAGCGGTACATGATGAAAACGGAAAATGTAGAAAACACGCCGGGCCAAATGACTGCCCACAGCGTATCCAGAAGCTCCAGCCCGTCTAAGACCAGGTATTCCGAGAGCATCATGACCTGAAACGGCATCATCATCAACAGAATATAAATCTGATAGATCAGTTTTTTCCCGCGAAACCTATATCGCGCCAGCCCCCAGGCGGCGGGCACTGCAAACACCACCTGTCCCAGGAGAATCCCCGCCGTGATTTTCGCCGTATTCCAAAACATGTGAAAAAACTCGGGGGCGTCAAACAAAACTTCCACCAGATGGCGCAGGGTAGGATACAGGGGAAGCAGCCGCCACATGGCATACCCCTCCTGACCCGACAGCACCGGGCCAAGATAGCTTTTCACCTCCGCGTCGCCCATTATGCTGCCTCCAGCCAGAAACACCACCGGGCCAAACGTAAACACCGCAAAAAATATTAATATTGCCATTCGGCAGAACCGCGCCGCGACATATCTCATCTTTTTTCTCCTATTGGTCTTCCCACATTCTCTGCATCATCCACACCGCCGCGCAGATGACAATGGAAAGAAGTACCGCGCCCGCCGCCATCTTATCGACCGACAGGTCTAAAAACCAGTTGTTAAACACATGCTGTAACAGATAGATGCTGTCATGCGGATAATTGCCCGCCACAAGATAAGCCTCTCTGAATACGCGAAATGAGTTTAAAAAGGAAACCACGACAATCGTAAAGGCGGCGGGACGGATACAGGGCAGCGTGATATAGAAAAAGGATGCGATGCGCCCGGCTCCGTCTATTCTGGCCGCCTCATACACTGTACCTGGGATGGCGTCCATCGCCGCCATCCACAGTACTACCACATATCCGAGATTTTTCCAGATATAACTGCCGACCAGAACGTAAAATGCGCTGCCCGTATTCATCCAGTCGACGGCGGTGCCGCCGAGTGTGGTCACCACGCCGTTTACCATGCCGTGTGCGTCAAACAGCAGCCGCCAGATCAGCACCACACAGGCGGCGGGTATCGCTAACGGCACCAGATAAGCATTTTTCAATGCCCCGGCCGCCCTCCCCACCCCATAGACGAGCACGGCCAAACACAGGGAAAGCACAAGCAGCAGCGGCAGACACACCAGCGTGAAGCGCAGCGTATTGCCGGCCGCCAGGCGAAACGCATCATTGGCAAGCACCGTCTTAAAATTGTCAAGCCCACAGAATGATCCTGCCGCACGAAATACCGAGCGGCGCACCACATCCAAAAACGGAAGGAACAGGAATATGCACACTCCCAGAAAATGCGGCAGGACAAACAGGATTCCGGTATGCTTCTTTTTCATAGCGCCCTCTATTCAGACAAGTAAAGATTGCATTTTTGCTTTATTTCATTTAGGGCCTCATCGACTGACATCTCGCCCTTTAGCGCCTTCTCCCCCTGCTCTAAGACAATCTCCTTGATCACCTCATCCATGCAGACCGGCTTTTCGGCCGCCGTAAGAATACCGGTGATCTTTTCTACTACCTCGTCCGACAGATTTACAAATGACAGATGATAGTCATCCCCCTCCGTTGTGGAAACACTGACACCGGCATTTCCCTCATTGCCGTCATAGGCATGTTTTTCCTGCTCGCACAGTGTGTCGTAGGCCGTGCGGTTCACCGGAAAGCCGTTGTAGGAAAGCGTCTGACAGTCCACTCCGAACAGCGTCCTCAAAAAATCCTCCGCACATTCGGCTGTATCCGTACCCTCAAGGATACCGGCCAATTGATACACACCAAACCCTTTTACCGCATCCGTATTTGCAGGGCCAAAATTCCAGCCATGCTGCTGATTCATTGAATGGAGCATGACAAGCTCTGACGTGTCGACTAACGTCCCATAACCCAGTTTCGCTTCTTTCATGACTACGCCAAACGCATCCAGAGAGCCAAAGAGCGACGCATCGAGTTCAGGGTCGAAATAATCCACGTTTTCACTTTCGTGCGGCTCGGCATCATAAATCTGTTTTGCACATGACAGATATTGCTTTAGGGCCTCCTCTTTTAGCTTTCCGCTCTCGTCAAACCATCCTGCGGAGTCCGCATAATACAGTTTTTCCAGCAGCTCTGCCGCACCGCGCATCGGAAAAATCTTGCTCTCCCCGGCCGCCTTTTTGCCGGTCACGTAATCCGCCAGTTTTGTGAGGCTTGCTCCCGCTGCAAGCGCCTCCTCGTCCCCATTCACCAGACTGACGTAAAATCTCGCCGGGAATTGATAGATCGCTCCGTTCTTTTGATATGCCTTTTTTACATTCTCAAATACGCCCTCACTGCCATCGATTTCTTCCACAACCGCACTGATATCTTTTAACATTCCTTTTTCAATATAGCTCTCCACCGGGAGCCCGTCTAAGATCAATACGTCCGGCCCGTTGCCCGCCAAAATATCCGTGTTGAGCGCGCGGATCGCGTCCTGCGCGGTGACGCCGTCCTCCCCGGACCTGCCGATTTGCAGACTCACAAAAACATCCTGGTGATTTTTCTGATAGCTGGAAACTGCCTGGCGCAGGAACGTGGCGTCTTTTAACGCATAGATTTTCAGCTCCTTCTCCGGCATGGTGGGGACCGTTTCGTCGTATACATATTTCAGCAGCTTGGAGGTTCCCGAACCTTCTATGATCGTGAGATAAAACTGCCTTTCGTCCACCATCATCAGGTTTAAGAAACTCACCGACGTATCCCCCATGGTGCACAGCGGACCGTAGATCAGCTGTTCGTTAATACTGCTCCCTCTCGCATGGCCGAACAGTCCCTGGTGGTTGACATAAAAGATCATATCCTCACCGCCCCCGCCGGCAAAAGCCAGCGGCCTTCCATATTCGCTGTTCTTGTCCGTAAGGCTGCGATCGGCCGCGATCATCTCATCCAACAGCCCGTCTGCCTCCCACGCGGTGCCGTCCGCACTGTTGACCATTGTAATGCCGTCCTCCGACACCGCCAGCACCTGATTGCCCGCAATGCCGAAATAGCGCACATTCTTTTCTTCCAGATCAATCAGCATCTCACACGTTCCATTCTCGATATCGGCCCGGTAAAAATAACTGTTGAGATTTTCTATGATCAGATTGCCCGCCGTGTCAAAAGCACAATCCACCGGCGTCGCCGCATACTTCTGGTTCTGGCTTTCCAGATTGGGGATAATCAGCTCTTTTTTCTCCATGCTGCCATCCGGCCGGATGATGCCTGCCATTATGCTGCCGTCTTTGTCACTGTTTGACATCAGTCCCACTACCGTGCCGTCCGAGCGGATGGCAGAGCTAAACATATAGGCATCAAACACCTCTTCCAACTGCCCCGCATCGAGCGAAAGCGCCGTAAAGCTTTCCCCGCCATCCCCGGACACCTGCACCCCAAAACTGTCACTATCCGCGCTGCGCGCAAATAATTCTATACTGCCGTCCGCGAGCAGCGCTGCGGACAATATACCTTTGACATTCTCCGGCAGCAAAACCTCCGACTCCATAAATCTTCCCTTGCTGCCAGAGGAGGCGCCCTCACCGGCAATCTGCGTCGCTTGCGCGTCCACCCGCTCGCCGTCCACGGAAACCGGCTCCCTGCCGCACCCGCCAAGTCCTGCCACAAGCAGCATCCCGCCAAGCAGCAGGCTTACCATTTTCTTTACTTTCATTTTACTTCTCCTTTCGCCGCATACGCGGCATTTTATTCAGGGGAATTTTGCCGTCAAACTTATCTTTTCGATTCCCTCCGCGATCATCCTTATCCTATCAGAAGTTTCTTTAAATATCCTTTAAGGCACGCTTAAATTTTTTGTTTCTTTTTAAGTGAGAAACGAGTAACAGTTCACCTCAGGACTTTGCACTCGCTGCAAAGTCCGTAAGAACGCGTATATCTAGCCAAGCGGGAATCTGGCTCTTTGTCGAAGACAAACTTTAAATGAGCCGGATTCCGTAACTATGAAGCCGAAGGCTGAATGGTTACAGAAACGAGGAAAAAATATCGTTATTGTATTGTGATTTCGTCTGGCATGTGCTATCATTTCCGTGTCATACTTCACAGTAATACAATCGTTACAGAATGGAGGATTTTATGGATCGTTTTAAAAAGGTATACAGCCAGGGAACCGTCAATGTCGTGGAGATTTGGGTGGACAAGGAAACCGGTATCAATTATGTATTTCACCGGAGCGGATATGCCGGCGGCTTCACACCCCTGTTAGACAAAGAGGGGAAACCGGTAGTAACATCATAATTTTTTTATCATTAATGACAACAAATTACAGCGGCTGTCAGGACAGCACCAAACAGCGGTAAAACAATCAAAGTTTTACCGCTGTTTTTGCTTAAAGAATCTTTTAAGGAATTTATGTTATAATAAAACAAACTATATGGTATCAGGCAGAAAGGAATTTCCAAATGTATATTTTGCTGATCGAAGACGACAAAAATCTATGCGACACCTTATCTTTTCAGCTAAAACAGGAGCATTACGACGTCGATATCTGCCACGACGGGCGGGACGGGCTCGATCTGATATTGCAGGACGCCTATGATCTCATCCTGCTCGACCGGATGCTGCCCACGATGAACGGTTTAATCGTTTTAAAAAAAGCCCGTGCCGCGGGAATTAAAACGCCGGTCATTGTCATCACCGCTCTGGGGGAGCTGTATGACCGCATCGAAGGGCTCGACGGCGGCGCCGACGACTACATGGTAAAACCGTTTGCCTACGAAGAACTGTCCGCGCGTATCCGCTCCCTTGGCAGAAGAAGCGGCAAATGGGAGGCGCAGGAGATACTCACTTACGGCGACATCTGCTATGATGTGGAAATCCGCGAGCTGAGCGGCCCCAAAGGCAGTCTGATGCTCTCCGGCCGGGAAGGACGGCTTGCGGAAGTGTTTCTGCGGGAACCGGAAACACTGCTGCGCCGCATGGTGATATTGTCGCGGGTCTGGGGCGCGGATGCCGCCGTGGAGGAGGGAAACCTCGACACTTATATGCATTTTTTAAGGAAACGTTTTTTAACCGTGGGAAGTACACTCTCCCTCACCACCATACGGGGTGTGGGATATCGATTGGAGCCGCCGCATGTTTCATAAATTACACCGCCAAATGACTTTTTTTTGCACCGCCGTTACCGGCATCATAGTGATCGCTCTGACCGCGGCATGTCTCCTTGTCGCCGAAAGCGGATTGAAAAAGAGCAGTTACGCTTCTTTTCTCAATGAGAGCAGTTCCTTTCTCTCACATTTACAGGAGCAAAACACGATCTCCCTCTCCTATCTCAATCAGCTCCGCGAAAAGAACAACTTTGAGTTCGTGCTCTACGAAAACGGCAATCCTCTGTTTTTCCAACACCTGACTCTGCCGGAACAGGCACTGGGAAAGGACTTTATCGATCTCGCCATAAATACTGCCGAACAGACCTATCTTTTTCCCCTGTTTTCCGACAAGGGTAGCCGTCTTGGCAGTCACATCGAATTCACACTCACTCGGCCAGGCCACGGTCTCTACTATATCTGCGCCGCAAAAATCCCCAAAGAAAACAGCCTGCTTTCCGCGCTGATCTTTTGTTCGTTTGCGCCTCTTAGGCAGCAGATCATCAGGCAGCGACTGTCATTTGCCCTCGCCGACCTGCTCGGCATCCTGCTGCTGGCCGCTTTTTCCTGGTTCTTTACGGGACGCATGTTGGGACCCATCGAAGAAAATAACAGGCGCCAGACCCATTTTATCGCCTCGGCCTCCCACGAGCTGCGCACGCCGCTCGCAGTCATTCTCTCCGGCCTGGAAGCTTACGAAAAGTCCGCCGATACGTCAGACCGGCAGCATTTTAAAGATCTCATGCAGCGGGAAGTGCGCAGGATGCAGCGCCTGATTTCCGATATGCTGCTGCTGGCAAATTCCGACGCCAACTCTTTAACGCTGAAAACGGAAGACTGTCAGCCGGACGAGCTGCTGCTCGCCACTTACGAAAAATATGAACTTTTGGCCGCTCAAAAACAAATCTCCCTAAAGCTTCGGCTTCCGAAAGCTCCTCTGCCCGATATCGTATGCGACAGAGAATGTATCCTTCAGGTATTGTCCATTCTGACAGACAACGCCCTGGCCTACACGCCGCCGGGGGGCACCGTGACTTTGTCCGCGGAGCCGGCGGCCAGAACGGGCTCTGTCCTGTTTCAGGTCCAAGATACCGGCTGCGGCGTGCCGGACGCGGACAAAATCCAAATCTTTGAACGCTTTTACCGCGCACAAAATTCCCGCACCGACAAAGAACACTTCGGCCTTGGTCTTTGTCTTGCAAAGGAGATCGCAGAAGCGCACGGCGGTAAAATTTTTGTGGACGACGCCAAGGGAGGCGGGGCATGCTTTTGTTTCATTTTATAAAGATACGCCCCTTTCCGCCACATCAGATCAGAACTCCTTAGTTTTTAAGTAGCAAAAATTACCAATCATATTTTGATGTTTTATACAGATAATAGAATCAGAAACCGCAAGTAATCATTGTGGTTTTCATACAAAAAGATTTGACTATGGAGGAAAAAAAATGAGTTCATCAAACAATTCTAGCTCTAATCAGATGAGCGTACCGGAAGCAAAAGAGGCTATGAACCGTTTCAAACAGGAAGTTGCAAGCGAACTTGGAGTACCTTTAAAAGAGGGTTACAACGGTGATCTTACTTCCAGACAGGCTGGTTCTATCGGCGGCGAGATGGTAAAGAAAATGATCCAGAGACAGGAGGAGCAGATGTCCGGCAGATAAATCCGGGATTGCTTCTAAAAGCATAGCATAAACGTGCTGTGTACAGATTCAACCCAAAGAGGGTGACACCCCGTCATATCTGATATGATTGGGTGTCACCCTCTTTCTACTCGATTACTCCTTATCCCCCAATGATTCTGTCCTGTTCCACAGCCATATACCATTGCGGGATCCGATTTCCCCGCCAGACATTCCTCCATGCTCTCTAAATACGCCTCATATGGAATGTCCCACTTCTCATGGAACCAGCGGGCCGCCTGCTCCTTCCATTCGGGTCTGTCAGTCAGCGTACACCAGCCCGCTCTTAATCGTTTCCACCGCCGCATCATCAGCAAAATAACGGACAATCGCAAGCGCAAACGCGATCGCCGTGCCCATGCCGCGGCTGGTAATGATGTTTTCATCCCTGACTACGGGTTCAAACCGGACGTTGGCACCGCACAGCTTGTCCTCGTGGCCCGGATGGCAGGTGGCGTCTTTTCCTTTCAAGATACCGGCTGCTCCAAGCACTCCGGGCGCCGCGCAGATAGCGGCGACTAATTTTTTCTGTTCGGCAAACCGGCAGACAATCTCACCTACCTTCCCGCTTGCCCCGAGTTTTAATGTGCCCGGCATACCTCCCGGCAGTACGATGCCGTCATAGGAATCATAGTCCGCCTCCCCCGCCGTGACATCCGCCAGAAACGTGATGCCGTGGGAGCCTGTCACCTCTCTGTGGTCGGCGATGGAGATCATCTCAATCTCCATATTGGCACGGCGCATAACATCCACGACCGTAAGCCCCTCGATCTCCTCGCATCCGTCCGCCATAAAAATTCCGATTTTACTCATTCCCGTTCCCCTTTCTTTTTGTTTGCTTTTTCTCTCTCTTTTATTTCGTGGCCTGCTCGCCTCTTCGTAGCCCGCTTGCCTCCTCCTCTTTGTCTTTCCATTGTAGCAAAAAACAAGCCGTGTGTAAAGAACGCCCCGACGTCTTAAATTGTCCCCAAACCGATTCCAATTGTCCCCAAACCGATTCCAATACTCCTAAAAAAGTATACAATTATCATACAGTCTGCTACAATAAATATAGTTGGTATTGCCGTCCGGTATCAAACACGACCGATTACCCACGGAATTAGGAGGAAATCCATATGAAAACAGTTTCAAGACAAGGCAGCTTCGCGGATGCGGTAGCGCATGCAGCAGCAACACTGTGCGACTGCACTTTTATCATTTATTGCGCCGACGATTAGCATTTTGCACAAATCAGCGCAAAATTACACGAGTTGCTGCCTGATACGCCAATGATCGGGACAACCGGATTCATGCTCGATGAAAACGGCAGCTTTTCCGAGGGCATCACAGCCCTTGGCTTTGAAAAAAATGAGGCGGAAGTCTATGTGGGCACAATGCGCCGCACCGACACATGCCCCATCAAATACCTCCCGGAATTGAGAGAATGTGTCGACAAGATTTACCAAAAATATAAAGACACGCTCTGTCTGGAATTTGCCACCGGTTATGAGGAAAAAATTGTCTCCACGATGAAAATATGTTTAGAGCCGGTCGGGGTAAGGCTGTTGGGCGGAACTTCGGGCAACACCGGCGAGGGACAGCCTAAAAAGGTTGCATGCAACGGAGAAGTACTGACCGATGCCGTTGCCTATGCAGTGATCGGAAGTAAAATTGGCAAAATTGAAATCGTCAAAGAAAACCTCTTTCGCGCCAGGCCCCAAACCCATATGGTCACCCGCGCCTCAGCAGACGGCAGAACTGTCTTTGAGATAGACGGCCGCAAGGCGATGGATGTCTACGAGGAGGAACTGGGCTATTCCGATGCCAACGTCACAGACGGTGTGTTCCAAAATCCGTTGTGCCGCATCGTTGGCGCCGACAATTACATAACGGCCATCTTTAGCTTTAATCCTGACCGCAGTATCTCAACTTATAAAAATGTCCAAAAAAACGACTTGATCTGCTTTACCAATATCGAGGAAAATTACCAGGACTATATGAAACATACCATGCAAAAAGCAACCGGTTCACATCGCGTCGCGGGCATCATTTCCATCAACTGTATTTTGCGTTATCTGTTTTTTGAAAGTAATTCTTATACCCCCGCCTATGCCAGAATGATGCAGGAAATGTCAAACCATACCCATTTTGGCATGATCAGCGACGGCGAACAATATGTAGAGCAACACGTCAACCAGTCTATGGTCTGTGCTATTTTTACAAAAGATCACTGATTTCAAAATAAAAAGAAAGGTATAGTAACAATCATGTTTGGCAGAACAAAAAGAGAAGCGGCGCCATTATTTAAAACCGTAAAAATCCGTCTGGGTTCTATCTTAGACGCCATCGATTTTCTACTCCGAAAACACAGAGACATTACGGAAGAAGAAGAACAGACCTTAAAAGATGTGGCGGCAATTGAGCATGTTGCAAAGCAACTCCAGGATAAATCAGAAACAATCATGGACAACGTAAACCAATTCAGCGAACAGTTCAAAGATATTATTACCGTAAACGAAGATTTACAAAATGTGGCGGAAGATATCGTGACTACGAGTATCAACGGCAATAACAAAATGTCTAAGCTGATTGAAGAAATTTCCGACATGAAAGGTTCTATTCATGAAATACACGAGGTCCTGAACGAATTCATGACAGCATTTGAAGAAATCCGCGGCACGACAGAAAATATTGCTCAAATTGCCTCTCAGACAAATCTGCTGGCGTTAAATGCTAATATCGAAGCGGCAAGAGCCGGAGAGGCGGGAAAAGGCTTCGCCGTCGTTGCCGATGAAATTAACAAACTTGCATCCAGCACAAAGATTCTGGCCGGTCAAATCAACGGTACTATGGCAAATGTTGAAGCACGGGAGCATAAACTGTTGGAAAGTTTTGAAGCCATGAACCTTCTGGTAGACGGCAATGTCGAAAATGCCAAAGACACACAGGGAACCATCTCCAGTTTTAATTCCATCGCGCAGAGCGTCAAAGAAAAAACAGAGCGCACCGTCGATAACGTTCTCAACGCACAGGCGGAAACCGGAAATATCCGAAACGAAATTGAAAATGAAATGGATATGTACACGGGACTGGATATGACTGTGCTGAACCTGAAAAAACAACTGTCGCGCAAAAGCGTACTGTTTGAAGATATCTATAATATTCTCGGACAATTGACCTATATATGTGAAGAATATGATAAAAAAGATATGATAGCCGACAGTTAAAGGCCATTCATCCATATAAACATGGAGGTACGAAATGAACATTCCCATGGAAATCGAACGCAAATATCTGATTGCCAAACTGCCGGACAATCTGGAACAGTACGATTATAAAGATATCGAACAGGGCTACTTAAATACAGATCCCGTCGTGCGCATCCGCCGCTCCGGCGAGAAATACACCCTGACCTACAAGGGAAGCGGCCTGATGATGCGGGAGGAGTACAATCTCCTTTTAAACGAAGAAGCCTATTACCATCTGCGCGAAAAAGTGGACGGGCGCATCATCAAAAAAAGACGCTACCTGATTCCCTATCAGATGGGAGAGAATGAGTATCTCATCGAGCTCGACGTATTTGAAGGCGACCTAAAACCCCTGCTGCTGGCGGAGGTGGAATTTGAGACCAGGGAGGCGGCCAACTCTTTCGTGCCGCCCGACTGGTTCGGCGAAGACGTTACGTTTTCGATGACATACCACAACAGTAACTTAAGCAGGCTATAATTTTTCCGCTGTAATCCGTCCCGACTCCTGGAGCAGCCGGTACAGCGTAGGCTCGAAGTGATACTCCTCCATCATCGCCGCCACCTCTGCGAGATATTTCTTTTTGGCGGCGGACGGCACGATCTTTGCAAACGCACTGTCCCCCAATGCGCGGGGACTTCCCGTCTGCACTGCGCGAATCAATATATTTTTGGGGGTGTGGGCCAAATCTACAAATTCAAGCAGCTGCGTCTTATAGCCGCAGTATTCTAAAAGATTGCCGCGCACGGCGTCCGTCAAGAGCGCCGAAAAGCGCTCTTTTACGATGCCATAGCGCGTCATGAGTGAAAATCGGTCGGACTTGATCTGACGGTTGATCTCATGCTGGCAGCAGGGCACGGAAAAGATCATCTTGGCCCCCCAGCAGATTGCGTGGTAGAGCGCGTAATCGGTAGCGGTATCGCAGGCGTGAAGCGTCACCACCATATCGACCGGGAAAGAAGCCTGATACCCGCTGATCTCTCCGATCTCAAAGCGCAGCTGATCGTAACCGTACTTTTGGGCGGTGCGGTTACAGTCGCGGATCACTTCCTCTTTGAGGTCAAGGCCAACAATTTCCACTTCTTTCCCTCTGATTTCATGTAAATAGTAATAGAGCACGAACGTCAGATATGACTTGCCGCAGCCAAAGTCTATGATATTTAAGCGCTCGCCGGCATAGTCGTGCAGCCCGTCCTCGACAATTTCGAGGAAGCGGTTGATCTGACGGTATTTGTCATACATCGCATGTATCACTTTGCCCTCTTTCGTAAAAATCCCCATATCGACGAGCGGCGGAATAACCTCTCCCTCCGGCAGCAGATACTTTTTGGAGCGGTTGTGGGAAGTCACGGCTTTCGGCCTGTTGGCGCTCTTGCCGCTTATCCGGTAGGTCACTTTTCCCTTTTTGGAGATCAAGAGCCCATGCTCTTTTTGCCCATCCCAGGCGTTTACCTGCAAATACTGCCCCGTTACAGCAGAAATCAGGTATTCCACCAGATGTTCCTTGGAAATATTCTGGTGAAATACCTGTTTTTGTGTGTAAGCCGCCGCCTGATAGCAGGCCTCCTTTTCTTCGACCACAATCTTGTGGTATGCCGCTTCGCCTGCCGGTTTGCTGATCACGAGCTTATAGGGCTCCGCCGCTGCGATACGCTGCAATTGCTCCGCGAGTTCCAGCTTGAACGCTTCCGCTTTCTTATCCATAAAAATCCCCATTTCCGCATTGCGAACGACGTTCGCATTTGCTTTTTGCGCAATAGCGACTTTGTGTAAGCCATTATGGCTTTGCAGCGCGCAGACACAAGATCTGGCCTTTGTATTTCCCCTAAAATCTGCCCCGCTCACTCTCATAGCGCTGCTTGGTGCGGATACAATATTTGAGCTGCTCATAGCGGTCCATAATATCCCCCTCCGGTATCACCACATCGCTGACGACCGCCATATTGTTGATCATCCGATCGTCCACACAGTCGCGCATCGACACTAAAATATTGTAGCGCTCTTCAAGATCGTCCGTATCCAAAAACTCCATGAACTTGGGGTGAATCTGTTCCCCGCCGGCCGGCGTATCCTCCTCTCCGCCTGACGTAAGCTGCTCTTCATCGTCAGGCGAACGATTCTCTTTCCGGCCTGACGAGAACTTCTCTTCATCGTCAGGCGAACGATCGTCTTTCCGGTCTGACGAGGGCTGCTCTTCATCGTCAGGCGAACGATTCTCTTTCCGGCCTGACAAGAATTTCTTTTCATCGTCAGGCGAACGATTCTCTTTCCGGTCTGACGAGAATTTCTCTTCATCGTCAGGCGAACGATTCTCTTTCCGGCCTGACGAGGGCTGCTCTTCTCTGCGGCCGGATGCCTGCGCTTCACTCCCGGCAGCAGCCGTGTCAGCGTCAGTTGGCACATCCATCATAAAGCGTATGGCAAGCCGCTCTACCAGTTCGTCCTCCGGGGATACCGGCGGTTTCTTCTCCTCTTCCCGGCGCTTGGCCTCTGCACTGTATTGCATGCCAAGATCTTGTCTCTCTACCCGCTCAAAACGGTACTTTTGTACCACGTCCGGGTATTTTTGATGGTCCACCTCGCCGGTAAACATCTCCAGAGGTCTTGCGTATACGCTGTAATCCCCATACAATGCCTGATAGATCACAAGCTCCTCGCCCGTCTCCGTGTGGGAGGCTACGGCGATCACCTGATACAGTTTATTTTTGAAATGACGATACAGTTCTCCGCACTTTGGTGTATACTCCATGCTGTCACTCTCTTTCTTGCGCTCTCCAAAAGTTACACTGCCGCAAAGAATCCCGGCAGTTATATGATTTTATTATAAACATTTTGGCAAGATTTCTCAACTGGAAAATGTTGCTTGCAACGCGGATTTTTTGGCCATTTAGTATTACAGCCAAACGGTTACCGTGTCACACGAAATCTTCGCGCATCGGCTGAAAGATATCCAAAAGAATCCCCGCTTCCAGGCAGACACAGCCATGCTCGACCGCATTTCTTTTTAACAGGCAGTCCCCGGCGCGCACAATCTTTTTTTGGCCGTCAACCGTAAATTCAAACTCCCCGCTGACCACATATGTAATCTGCGTGTGCGGATGATGGTGCATGGCACCGACGGCGCCCTGTTCAAAATGATTCTCCACACACATCATCTCGTCCGCGTAAGCCAAAACCTTGCGTTCCACCCCCGCGGCCGCCTGCTCGCCCGAAATATCACTGTTAAAATTCCACACCTGATTTTTTGTAGTTTTCATTCTGCTCTCCTTTACTCTTTACCAACAAACCTCTTGTATCTCTTCTGTCCGGTCTGTCTCAATACACTTGTATTTCTTCTATACTCTTCCTGTCTGTCTCAATGCTCTTGTATTTCTTTTTTTCTATACTCTTCCTGTCTGTCTCAATGCTCTTGTATTTCTTTTTTTCTATACTCTTCCATTATATCTCAATACTCTTGTATCTCTTCTTTTCTTCTATACTTTTCCTGTCTGTCTCAATACTCTTGTATCTCTTTTTTCTTCTATTCTCTTTCTATCTCAATACTCATATATCTCTTCTTTTTTTCTATACTCATCCGGCTTGTCTCAATACTCGCGAATCTCTTCGATGATATCGAGATATTCCCCACAATACTTTTCATAAACGCCCTGCATCGCCGCCTGGAACTTTCTTTTTTCTTCCTGTGATAATTCTACCACCACGGTCCCATTGGCCACCGCAATTTCTCTTGACCGCTCCTCGCGCTCTTTCCAAAGCTCCCTCTCATAGAGTGCAGACTCCCGCGCGCAGACGCGCAGGATCTCCTGATCTTCTGCCGAGAGCTTCTCCCAGGTAAATCTCGAGCAGAGCTGCAATTCGGGTATCCTCGAGTGCTCGTCAATCGTGTAATAGGGCGCAACCTCGTAATGCGTTGTCGATTCATAGGACGGCCAGTTATTCTCGGCCCCCTCCACCACGCCGCGCTCCATGGCGGAATAGACATCTGCATAGGTGATGGGCACCGCCGTCGCCCCCAGCGCTTCCACAATATCTTTCATCGTGTCGGATTCCTGCACACGGACCCGCATCCCCTGCATATCGGCAAGACTGGTGACGGGTTTGTCCGTAGAATAAAAATTCCTCGCCCCCGCATCATACCACGAGAGGCCGATCAGATCAATCTGCCTTGTCTCCGCCAGAAACTCGTCTCCAAGCTGCCCCTCGAGCACCCGCCACATATGCTCGGAATCCTGGTACAGATACGGCATTTGCAGCACATTCATCTTCGGCACGGCGTCCGCCACCTGCGCCAGCGACACGCGCGCAAAGTCTATGCCGCCGTAGCGCATCTGATTGATAACCTCGGTCTCACTGCCGAGCACAGCGCCCGACTTGACCAGAATCTGTATGCGCCCTTCGGTTCGCTCCGCGACCAGCTCGGCAAACCTCTTGCCGCCCTCTGTCGTCGGGTAATCTTCCGCCTGGTTTTCGGCATAGGTAAACACATATTCCGGCGGCGCCGTGCGGAGCGGCTTCTGCCCAATGATCCAGTATATGCACACCGCCACCAGCAAGATCAGAACCACCGGCAGAATAATCTTAAATTTCCCTTTAATTTTCATTGGCGCCCTCATTTCTGCCGCAAAATGTTCAGCCTGTAATCGCTGGGCGTCATCCCCATCATCCGCTTAAACACCTTGGCAAAATAGTTGGAATCACGATACCCCACCTTTAAACTGATATCCTTGATATTGATCGACACGTCCGCCAAAAGCGCTTTCGACTGCTCCACACGGTATTCCGATAGATAGACCACAAAACTCTTGTCGAAACACTGTTTAAACAGCTTACAAAAGTAGGCGTCGGAATAATTGAGCGAACTGGCAATCTCCTGCAGCGAAATGTCATCCATATAATGTTTCTCGATATAACCTCTGATATAATCTGTCACTGCGTTGGCACGGATATTTTCAGCGAAAGTCCCCTCCTTTCCCTCCTCCGCTCCGTCCGGCTGCTGTGCGGTATTTTTCGGCGCCTCTAGCTGCTCGTCAGTCCTGCGGATTGCCTCCTCAAGCACCATGACAAGCTCCTCCTCCGTCCCTGGCTTTAGCAGATAATCTAAGGCTCCCACAGAGATCGCGCGCTTCGCATAGCTGAACTCGTCAAAGGCCGTCAAAAATATGATACAGATTTTTTTGTGTTGTTCCCTGATTCGTTCCGCCGCCGCAAGGCCGTTGATTCCCGGCATCTCGATATCGAGAAGCGCAATATGGCAGTTTTCCCGCTCAAAAAGCTCCACCGCTTCCCTGCCGTTGACCGCTTCCACCACCTCCAATTGGCTCATGAAATTTTTCTCGATTCTCTTTCTCACCACTCTGCGCTCTATGGATTCATCATCCGCCACCAAAATGCGATACATCCCTTCGCCCCCCTATTCCTGCTGCCTTTTTTCTTTCTGCGGTATCTTTAGGACCGCCACTGTCCCCACGTCTTTTCTGCTGTATATGTGCATACTCCCGTTCTCATACATCGCATAAATTCTCCGATAGACATTGGATATCCCGATGCCGCTGCGCGCATCCGACCGGTCCTCCAGCCGCCGCTGCAACTCCTCCCGCTGCTCTGCCGTCATACCCACACCGCTGTCGGCAACCGTTATGTGAAGCAAATCTTGCGTCTGCCAGATACGAATACGAATCTTCCCGCCCTCCTCTTTCGGCGAAAGCCCATGGATAATGGCATTTTCCACCAAGGGCTGAAACGTGTATGTGGGCACCCATACTTTTTGGTCGTTCACCTGGTTATCAATCACATAGAGGACTCTGCTGCCAAACCGCATCTGCTGTAAATACAGGTAGTCCTCGACCACCTTAAGTTCACGCGCCAAAATCACCTCCGCCTCCGGCGTCTTTAAGTTATAGCGAAACAGAGAGCTTAACGCCTGAATCATCTTCTCCGTCGTCACGGCATCCTCCAGCGTCGCCATACCGCCGATGACGTTTAGCGTGTTAAACAGAAAATGCGGCTGAATCTGGCTCTTTAACAGTTCCAGATTCATCGACTCAAGACGCTTTTCCGTCTCCAGCATCGCCCGCTCCTCTTCGTGCAGCAAATCAAGCGTTTTTCGCTTTTCCTCCAGCGCCATGATATATTCCCCGGTCGCATACTTCATTTTGTTAAACGCGTGCACCAGCTCCCCCATCTCGTCCTCATTGTCTACCGTCACATCCTCCACAAAAAAATCATTGGCTGCAATTTTTTTTGATATCCGTACCAATTTCATGATCGGGTCCACGATCGCCTGATAGGTCAGGCGGCTCATGCGCACCATGACAAACAACAGGAGGTAACCGATCACTCCGACGATAATCGGCACGCGCACCAGCCATGGCACCATCTTTTGGTAGACGGTGCTGCCCGACACCAAAGTCTCCGACATCAACATTTTGGCGTACCCCTGTAAATAATCCTGCATATCATACACTTCATAGAGCCTGCGGATATAGCCCGTCTCTCCCTCGGGCAGCTCCAGCATCGTATCTCTCCGCTCCCGGTACACTTCATAACAGTTGCGGATTGACCATGTCCTCGCATAGCGCTCCTCCCCGATCTTGGCATAATCAAAAGGCATCGCCTCGACTGCCTTTCTGGTTTCCTCGATAGCCAGAAGCATTCTGGCCTTTGTATCATCCTGCCCGTTTTTGATGTAGGCGCGAAACAGCGCCCTCTCATTCTCCAGGCACCCCGACAGATTGCTGCACTTTACGTTGTCCTGTAGAATATTGTTAAAATCCAGCAGCGAAAAGCGTACCATCCACAGATTTAAGAGCACAGACAATATAATAATGAGCAGCATGACCCCCGTGTAGCTGACAATCTTTTCTTTGATGGTGATCGATAGCCATATTTTGTAAAACCGTTTGCGCATCCCATTGCCTCCCGATTTCTTAAAGATGCGCTTTCTGCATCTTTTGCGCCCGTGCATATGAAAAAGCATCACTTTACTAATAAAGTAAAAATGGCAGCAGCGTGAGTCTGCCGAAATGCATTTCCATTCCGGCAGCGCTCACGCGATCGCCGCCTTAAATCACTGACTCTGTCCAATCTTTTCTTTTACTGCCTGATAAAATGATTCTTTCTCTCTGCCAAGCATCCTGTCGCTGAGCATATAGCCATGTCTCGCATCTGAAAATAATATCAGCATCTTGTATTCTCTGACGATTCCCCGCATCTTACTCCAGGGTATCGTCTCCCGCTGCTGTCCCACCGCGACATGCAGTCCCCGCTCGTCAAAATGGAGCTCCATATCCCGCGGAATCACCGCCGCCTGCCCCTTGGCCTTTAGATAGACGGCGAAAGGCTGCAATACCGGGAATAAAATACACCCCAGGAACATCAATACTTGCAAGATATCGTTGGCCTGATAAAAGAATTTTCCCGTCAATATGATAATCGCCACAGTAAATACGATATTGCACACACCTATGACGGAACGGTAAGTTCGACGCATCGACAACCGCCACAGATCAAACGGCGTAATATTACTTTTAAATGTGTAATCCATAGGCTCTCCCGCAATTTAACCTGTATAGCCGCCCCAAACTCTCGGCAGGAACAAGCTGATCTCAGGTATAAAGGTCAATAGCAGCAATACAACAATCATGCAAAGATAGAACGGCAGTGTCGCCTTTACGACTTTCTCCATCTTTACTTTCCCGACCGCGGAACCGATAAAAAGCACGGCGCCTACCGGCGGCGTCAAAAGACCGATACCACAGTTTAATACGATCATAATACCAAACTGTATCGGATCGATACCGATCGCCGTTGCAATCGGAAGCAAAATAGGCGTTGCAATCAAAATAATCGGCGCCATATCCATAATACATCCGAGAACCAGTAAAATCAAGTTTAATAACAATGCAATGATAATCGGGTTATCCGTCAAGCCAATAATCGCCTCTGATGCCAACGTCGGCACATGCAGCGTAGTAAGGCAGTATCCGAAGATGCTCGACGTTGCAATCAATATCAGCACGATAGACAACGTGTCGACACACTGCTCTAAAATATGCCATACGCCTTTCCAGTTTACACCTTTATAGATAAATACACTGACAATCAAACTGTAGATAACGGCAATTGCCGCGGACTCAGTCGCCGTAAACCAACCGGCTACAACGCCGACCACGACGATCACGACCGCACCCAGCGCCCAGAAAGAAATAATAAACTGTTTTCCCAGCGCCTTGATACTGAACTTATCACCCTTTGGATATTTTCTTCTCTTTGAGATAATAAAAGAGCCAACCATCAGGGAGATCGCCAACAGCGCGCCCGGCAGATAACCGGCGAGAAACAGGCTTCCCACGGAAACACCGCCGGCTGACATCGCGTAGATAACCATATTATGGCTCGGCGGCACCAAAAGGCCCTCACAAGAGGAAGTAATCGTGACCGCCGTGGAAAAATCGCCGTCATACCCCTGATCTACCATCATCGGAATCAGGATACTTCCGAGAGAAGCCGTATCCGCAGCCGCAGAACCGGAAATCCCCCCGAAAAAGTAGGATGCCACGATATTTACCATCGCCATGCCTCCAGTCATCCAGCCCACACAGGCGTTGGCTAGTGCAATCAGCTTTTCCGATATGCCTCCGGTGCCCATCAGACATCCCATCGTGATAAAGAACGGCACGGCCATCAAACTGAAAGAACTGATACCTTTCACCATCTGCTGACAGATCGTCGTCAACGGCAGCCCCTGCGATAACAGGCAAAAAAGGGAAGACAAGGCTACCGCATATGCAATAGGAAATCTCAAAAATATCATCACAATAAAACTAATCAGCAATACTGCGATTGCAATCGTCTGCGTACTCATATAGTCTTCTCCTCCTTTACAAAGATTCCTTTGATATGATTATAAATTGCCTCCAACTCAAAAATAATCATAGCAAAACCCGCGAGCGGCACCGGAAAATACATCCAGAACTTAGACAGCCACGGCATACTGACATAGCTTGCTTTCGCGCCAAGTCCGGTCGCATACTGTAATCCGACCACTACCATAACAATCGCCAGGATAAACACACAGATATCCGCAAGGATATCTAAAAACTTGATCAATCCTTTCGGCAGATAGCGGTCGAGCGCCGTCATACGGATATGCGCGCCCCTGCGGATGGCAAGAGCAGCCGAGAGCACCGCCATATAGGACATCAGCGTCAGCACTACTTCCTCGCTCCAAGCCGGATCGGGAACAAAAGATACATAACGTCCGATAACGGCCATTGTCGTAATTGCAATATCCGCAATCAAAAGTATTTTACATACAAAGAGAACGATTTTATATGTAATATCGTACGCCGGCTTTATTTTATCGACAGTCTCAAAAAATTTGGACATCTTCTCTACCTCCTTCTATTTTTTAAGGTAAAAAAGGGTACAGAGGGAGTGAGTTCGCTCTGTACCCAAAACACACTGCAAGATGTTGCTTATTGGTGTGATTTTACTGCATATCTACGATCTGCTGATATAAGTCTTCCTGACCTTTGATATTCTCTTCGATAACAGGTTTTACAGCCTCCTGCCACGGTGCCATATCGGTAACTTCCACAACATTACAGCCATCTGCCTTTAACTGGTCAAGCACTTCCTTCTCTGCGCTCTCGGAAATCTCACGGTTGTATGCAGATGCGATCTCGCCTGCCTGCATCAGGATATCCTGCTGCTCTGCTGTCAGAGAATTCCAAGCGTCGTCAGTGATGATAACCTGAATCGCGCCCAATGTATGTGCATCTAAGATCAGGTTGTTTGCCACTTCCGGAAATGCGTTGGATTTGTAGTTTGCAATCGGCTGCTCTGCGCCGTCAACCACACCCGTCTGCAATGCGGAATACAGCTCGCCGAACGCCACTACCGTCGGGTTTGCGCCAAGTCCCTCAACAAGACCGTTCATAACCGGGTCGTTAGAAACGCGAAGTTTCATGCCTGCCAGATCTTCGATGCCGGAAACCGGATCAACCGTAAAGAAATGACGGAAACCTTCTTCTCCGTAGAAAAGACCTCTCACACCGCTGCCGTTCTCGGACGGCTCAAGCAAGAACTCGTCTGCCAGATCAGAGGTGGCAAAGTTCCAGAAATGCTCACGGCTCACAAACGTGTATGGAAGCGAGAGAAGCATAGACTTCTGTCCGCCGTAGCTTGTAAGGGCAAATGCAGAGATACGCGACATCTGGATCGTACCGCCGCCGCCGAGCATGGTGTCAAGTACATCGTTCTCGGAACCGAGCACGCCGCTGGCCTGCACATCAATGATAATAGAACCGCCGGACAACTCCTCCACGGTCTCTTTAAACTTTGTCGCCGTCTGCCCTACGATGGTATCCAACGGATTTACCTCGGCATAAACTAATGTCACGGCATCACCCGCCGGAGCCGGTGCATCATTTGCATCGTCATTTGCGTCATTTGTGTCATTTGCGTCGTTGTTGGCGTCCGCCTGATTGTTCTGCGCGTCGTTATTGGCGTTGGTATCCGGCTCTTTCACACCGCATGCCGCCATAGACGCCACCATTGCTGCACATAATAAAGCTGATATTACTTTCTTTTTCATTTTCAAACCCTCCTTGTTCCTGTGATAACATTTTATGTCTCAATGAACTTTACAATATCATTATAAAGTTCATTATGCACAAAAGATACAAGACATTTTTTAGATTATTAGTACAATTTTAACCTATGGGCCTTGCAAAATGACCGCTCCGTAAATATAATCCTGAATCAGCTCCGTCACTTCCTCTTTCACACCCGCCTGCTCACAAAACTTATAAAAGTAAAGCAGAAAATTGTCGCGCAGGTAATTCGCTATCATCTGGTTGCGCTGCTCATTTTCCAGCTCCCCCAGCGCCTCTTTCGGCCCGTGCAGCAGATAATAGGCGAGTGCAAAAAATTCCGGCGCCTGCCACCCCATGGCGTCTGCAAAAACCGCCCGCAGGTTTTCGAGCTCACTGCGCAGCATCAGAAGCGCCCCGGGCTGCCGCAGGCTGTCGCGCGAGATGCTCTCCATATAGCTGCGCGTGGAAATAAAATCCGCATCATCCTCCCGCAGCAAGCACACATGCGTGACCTGGTGCAGATCTCTCGTAAACTGAGCGATATTTCTAACAATCTCCTCCTCGCCGCACAGCCCCATCCCCTCTAACAGGCGCTCGATCGTCCGGTTCGCGCGCTCTAAGCTGGCATACGCTTTCTGGTAACCGCTGTTTAGTCTGGCTCCTTCCTCTATGGCTTCCTGCAGTTCCTTTACGTTTTTATTGGCAGAGGTCTTGTCCATTCCCGCGTCCATCAGCCGCTTCTTTAAGCTTTTTATGCTGTTTCTCAGCTCGTTCGCCCTCTTTTTTTCCTCTGATTTTTCTCCAAAGATCGCCACCCGCCTGCCTCCTTTCGTCTGCTGCCCTTTCCGCCGCGGCTATCACGGCTCACCGCGGCTTTTTCATAATCATCTCATTCACACTACTGCGTTGCTTTTATTTTACATGAACTTCGCCTGCCTGTCATTTTATTTTTTACTTTTACCTAATCTTTACATTCACGTGAACTTCATGTAAAATTACTTTTGCTCCGCCATGACAGGACGGCGCATGACGGAACATGAATGATATCGGCAGAATTCTAAGCATTTTTTGGGGGGAGGATTGCGATGATCGGGAGTAAAGATATTTTAAGTTTGAATTTTTATAAGAAAGAACAGTTTACGGGCAGCTACCGCGGTATGCGCTACTGCATCAAAAAAGTTTCAGAAAACGAAACGGATTTGTTTCGCGTCACGTTCTGGCCCGGCCCATACTGCTATGACGCGACGGACGAGTCTCGAAAAACCTCCGCCGTGTTTCCGTTTACGGAGGAGGGAAAACAACAGGCAGTCGTTTATCTGAACGAACAGTGGGAATTAAATAAGGAGCTGTTTGCACAGTGTGCCTATCGCTAAACAAAACAAATATTGACGATGCCTGCCATCTTCCCTATAATAGAATTAGAACATCATAAAGGAGGGCTGTACTATGTCAGACAAACAATTAATTATCTCAATCGGACGTGAATTCGCCAGCGGAGGACATGAAATCGCGGCTGAGCTGGCCAAACGTTTTTCCCTCCCCCTCTATGATTACAATATTATCAGTGAGATTGCAGGCGAAAATCATTCCGATCCTAAGACACTCGAGCGCTACGACGAAGTGCCCAGAAAGCGCGGCATCACCAAGACAGTGCGCGGCCACAGCAGTTCGATGGCGGAAAATGTAGCGCAGATTCAGTTTGACTTTCTGAAGAACAAAGCGTCATCCGGTGAATCTTTCGTGGTGGTAGGCCGCTGTTCCGAGGAAATTTTAAAGGAATACGAAGGGCTGATACCGATTTTCATTCTCGCGGACATGGATGTCAAGATCAAGCGCATCGCAGAGTACACCGGCATGACAGAGACGGAGGCCGAGGCATTTATCAAAAAACACGGCCGCAAGCGAAGAGCTTACCACAACTACTTCTGCAAATTAAAATGGGCCGACTCGAGAAATTACGACATCTGCATCAACAGCAGCCGTCTGGGTATCATAGGCACCACAGACTTTTTGGAAAACTATATCAAAACACGGATTGCCCGTTAGGCGCGGTTATCTTACTGCAAGATTGGTCCGCGTAAAAATCCCGGCGAGCGGCAAAATCTGTCTGTTGACAGCCATTGCCGCTCCGCCGGGATTTCTTGTCGTTCCACTGTTTGGTGTGCGCAGATTTTATTCCTTGTCGTTTTACTGTTTGATGTAACCAGATTTTATTTCTTGCCGTTTTACTGTTTGACGTACTCAGATTCTATTTCTTGCCGTTTTACTGTTTCACGTACTCAGATTTTATTTCTTGCCGTTTTACTGTTTCACGTACTCAGATTTCATTTCTTGTCGTTTTACTGTTTGACGTACTCAGATTTCATTTCTTGTCGTTCCACTGTTTGGCGTGCGAAGATTTTATTTATGCTTGGTATATTACATTTAATGACCGTTAGCTATTTGACCTGCTTAATCTGGAAACCAGCGCCTGCGCGGTCGCCTCGTAATTGTCGCCGGTTCCCGGCGCACTGTCCGTCCCGGTATAGAGACTGTTCAACATAAAGCCGAATATGTCCCAGTTTGATTCTTCGTTGTAGTGAATCCCGTCCGTCATCCAATATCCCTTATTCATCAGATAATCATGGCTGTTGATGTACTGAACGCCGCTCACCGTCTGAAGCCGCTGATTAAAGGAATCAATCGCGCCGTTGCTGTACTCCGGGTCGGATTTTCCCATTGTCGGGTTGACCGACACCAGCTTGAGATTCATCGTGGCTGCCAGATCGTTATATGTGCTGATATATTTATCTACATTCTCCATATCATTGACACCCAGGGCGCTGACCACCACCCAGTTTTTGATCTCTGTGTGGTTCTTTTGTATCGCCTCTATCTGTGGCAGCCCGTTCGTTACCATCCAGTCATAACCGATTCCGGGGCAGCAAACCACAAAAAAATTGGGCGTCCCTTCTATATTGCAGTCCTCGTTCATCAGATAGATTCTGGAATCTCCCATAAATATGTATCCCGTTTCATACTGATAGGCCGGCATCTGCTCTGCCTCGTAAGGATTAGCCCCGGTGTAGGGCGAATACTTGACCGCGCCCTCTCCCTCGGCCACAGTCTCACTCTCCTGCTCTCCCTGCAGCATCTGCGTCATATAGCGGTAGCGTTCCCCCATCTTTTGGGCAAAGGCGCTCTCTTTGACCCGCTCCACCCTGTCGTATACCGAATCCATGACACCGGCAATCTTCTGCTGGCCTGCTTCACTTGTCTTAAGCAGTTGCAGCCCCGCGACCACCAGCAAAAATACCACGGAAGTTATCACCGCCCGTTTCATAAACCCCATACTGTTCTCACACTCTTTCTCCAATATTCTCTCTATGATTTGTCTTTTCTTTTCATTCTATTATTCTTATATTAAAGTAACAGCTCTTCATGACTATTTTGTGAACACTCTGCAAATTTTTTGTTAGAACCGCGCAAACATGACAAAAATCATGACGGAAAAATGTATCCTTTTATACTTGCTGCAAGAAATCCTTCCTAATAATGGCGATAAAATGACCGGAAAAACTGGATTTTCTTAGAAAATCCAGTTCTCCGGCCATAGCAACAGTGCGGGCAACAGGACTTGAACCTGCACGGTCTCCCACTAGAACCTAAATCTAGCGCGTCTGCCAATTCCGCCATGCCCGCTGACAAAACACAGTCCGAAAGACCATGTTTTATTATATCCGTATGTATAAAAGATTGCAAGTATTTTCTTCGTCAAGCTTCCGATTCCAGCTTCTGATAGCGCTTCCAGATTTTATTCTCTCCGCAGACATGCTTCGTTCCGTCATCTTCCTTGATGATGTAATCGTTTTCGCCGATAAAAATGCGCCCTCTTTTTCCCATGACATAAGGACAGACGATCGTGCCGTCCTCCCGTTCCACCTTTACCAGAAAATCCGTCACAATCCATGCCTTGGTGACAACATCAAACCACGGTTCAAAACCGTCCTCCATTCCTCTGCCGATCTCATATTTTTCCACATCGGCAATCAACTCAACTCTCTTGCATTTCATCGCACGCCCTCCTCTCTGCCGGTTACGATTCCCTGTGAAGTTTTCCACGAGGTAAGCTTATTATAACACAGTTTCCCATGATATGGTATATTTTTTTACGGGGCCAAAGCGTTTACCTGTAACAGTTCAGCTCAGGACTTTGCACTCGCTGCAAAGTCCGTAAGAACGCGTATATCTAGCCAAGCGGGAATCCGGATCTTTGTCGAAGACAAACTTTAAATGAGCCGGATTCCATAACTATGAAGCCGAAGGCGGAATCGTTACGTTTACCTCCCACGGGTGCTGTTCGCTCATGCCCCATGCGAGCAACTCCTGCATCTGACTGTCATACGCTCCGGCAGGCACATACTTTAAGAGAATCTCTTTCAGATAGGACGTCCTCTCATCCCCGGCAACCGCCTGCTCTTTTCGCGCGCCAAGAAAATCTTTCAATTCATCGGGCCTGATATCCTCTGGAATCGTAAATCCGCAGAGTCCGGCAAGCAGGCCCGCCCCGTAGTAGTATTCATACAAGCCGGTTATGACCGACTTTTGCATATTGCATTTGATGATCACGCTCTGGCGTGCGATTGACGTTACCAATTCCCTGTTCCCTCTCTACGACACATCCATGCTGTTGATAAAGTAATAGGCCGAGCCGAGCGCCTTGCCCAGAGCCATACCGTACAAAACCCACGCGAGCCCGATCTTGACCTTAAATCGGCGGAACATAATCGGAAATGTGTTGAGGATCTCCGCCAGCGCAACGGAAATACAGCCCACAAAAATACCTGCGGAAATGCCAAACAGCGCCAGAATCACGGAACCAAACGGCAATTGAAACTGCAAAAACACGGAATACAGATTGCCAATGATTCCCCCTAATATGATAGCATTTTCAAACCACAGCATATGATTCGCTCCATGGCACTTGGCCGCCATGCGGGGCGTGATGCCAATGACCATCAGAAAAGCGAATGTCCCGGCAGAGACGGCGCTTCCAAACATCAGACCCAGCACCGCCAGCAGAATATGACTACTTAACATCGATACTGTGCCCCTTTCTCCCCGCGTTTTCTATGAACGTAGTATCCACGTCCTGTTCATATTTGCGCATCTGCACTTGAAGCGGGGTGGGGTCCGGCGTGATCTTTTTCCTGCCGATATGGTTAAAAAATACGGTGATTCCGATAGCAAGTCCTATACTGTAGCAGATTTCCAGCTCGCCCACTCCGTCCGGCGCGCTTCCGAGCGCCTGCGTATAGAGCTTTTCAAACACGTCCGTGATGCCGATATCGTTGTTAAACGCCATAATCGTAAACGCCGCGCCAAAAAACGTAATCACACACAGCAGCGCCACGAGCGGATACTCCCACCAGTTGGTCTTTGCGGCATTGGGATCAAACTCCAGCACAAAATCGCTCTCTCCCTCGTTGACCACCAAAACGGCCGGATAGTCTTCATGAATCAGCTCCACAATTTTTAAGACCGAAAACGCGACCTGCTGCTTTTTGGGCTTCTTATCGCCCATCCCGTCCGCAAACGAATAGATCTTTTTCTGTTTCAGCTGACGGACGGCGGCGGCATCGCTGCTCTCCATCGTCGCCACATCCTCCAGGGTCACATGCCGTTCTTTCACCAGAACGTTTTGCGGTATCTTTATATAGATAATTTCCTGCTGTCCCATATGCCCTTCACACATCCCTTCTGTCTGTTTATGCCGTCCACACAGTGTTTTACCAGCGTAGCCTCCTTTGGCGCCGCATTGGACTTTTGATACTTCATCCAAATGAAAACACCCAGCACAACCATCAGAATGACAACGCCGATCAAACATGCACGATATTTTTTCTCACTCATACCTGCCCTTCCTTTCTCAAAAATTGCTAAAGGTAGTATGAGGACAAAAGGGCTTTTCTATACCAAAAAGCATATGTTTTTCACAATTTGCGCCAGGCTATTCGATCTGTGCCACGCGCGCTTCTAAGATAGCGTCGTTTAATTGCAGCATCTTGGCGTCGAGCATCGACACAATGCTCGAGCACTCCCGCAGATCGCGGCTGATGTACTCCGGCGCATTTCCCTCAAACTTGTAATAGATCTTATGTTCCAGACTGGCCCAGAAATCCATGGCCATGGTGCGAATCTGTATCTCGACCTTGGTGTCAATGACGCGGTCCGTCAAAAAGATCGGCACGGTCACCAGCATGTGATAGCTCTTATAGCCGCTCTCTTTGGGATGTTTTATATAATCTTTGATGGAAATCACTTTCAGATCATTCTGCTTTCCGATCATCTCCGCCAAGCGGTAGATATCGGATGTAAACGAGCATACGATACGAATTCCGGCTATGTCGTTTACATAAGTAATCATATTGCCGATCGTAGACTCGTACCCCCGCCGCCGCAGCTTTTTGACAATGCTCTCCGGTGACTTCACCCTGGACTTAATGTACTCAATCGGATTGTACTGATGCACCTGCTGAAATTCATCGTTTAAGATCTCAACCTTGGTTCCCACTTCTTTCAGCGCGGAGCGGTATAAAAAAATAGCCGTATTCCAACTATCAATCCCCTCATTGAGCCTTAATGGTTCCCTCATCCAAATCCCTCCAAATTAATATCCCCCCAGTAAATGTTTCATTCTTTTATATTATATCATATTTTTGTCCCGCGTGCACATTTCTCACAAAATTTTCGTAATATTTAAAATAATTTTATTTATTTTAACATTTCAAAATCAAATCTTAATCTTCCTCGATCACATGCAGCTCCAAAAAATCAAACGGAATCGTCTCCACGAAGCAATCCTGCCGAAATCTCGTCTTGGCATGGCGCTTAAACTCCGCGATATTGGCGTCGAGCCAGATCGGCTGCGCCAGATCAAACGCGTACGCGGCCTGCTCTACGGCTCGAAATATTTTGTGCGTTCTCGTGTCCTCGCCGTCATCTTCCACCGTCATATCCCGCAGCAGACGATTGTCTTTCATTATTTTAAACCAAATCTTCATATGCTCCTCCACAATCAGTCTGCCTTTTTTGCCTTAGCGCCTCATACATCAACAGCGAAGCGGAAATCGCCGCGTTTAGGGACTCCACCCGCCCCTCCATGGGAATCCTCACGCGCACGTCAGAAAGCTCCGACAGCCCGCGCGTCAGCCCGTTTCCCTCATTGCCGATCAAAAACGCGTTTCCCCCCGCCGTGTAATCGAGAGTATCATAGCACACCGCTCCCCGTAAGTCCGCCGCGCACAGCCGAATCCGCCGCTGCTTTAACGCCAGAAGTACTTCCGGCAGATCTTCGGCGATGTAGTAGGGAACGCGATAGATACTGCCCATCGTCGAGCGGATGGTCTTCGGCGAAAACAGATCTGCCGTAGTCTGATTCATCAAAATCCCCGTGATGCCCGCGCCCTCGCCTGTGCGCAGCATCGTCCCAAGGTTGCCGGGGTCTTGTATGCTCTCGAGGACCAACAACAGCGTATCCTCCCCCTGTAACAGTGCATCGAGCGGATAAACCGGTATCTTCACCAGCGCCAAAACGCCCTGCGGCGTCCTGGTGTCGGCGGCCGCGTCAAACACCTGGTCCGAAACCACCTCGCAGTCGTATAATTCCAACAGCGCATTTGCGTCCTCGCTTCCTTGTATGCGCTCTGCGAGATACACCTTCTGCACCCAGTCACACGGCGCCTCCCTCAGCATTTTCATGCCCTCCACCACAAAAAGCCCCTGTTTTTTGCGTTCTTTGGCTTTTTTTAGCAGTAAGGAAATATTTTTTATCTGCCGGCTGCTGCTGCTGGTAATCATATGTTTCCCCCATAAAAAGAATTACTTGGTAATTTTATAAAGTAAAAAAGAATAGCCATCACACCTCTTACGATCTCTCCTTCGTGCAACAGCTATTCCGGTTTCAAGTCTATCTACAATGACAGATTCACGCTGATCTGATATTGATACTCTGAAATCTCTTTGGACATCGAAAGCGCCTCGTCGATATCAAAATCGACAAAGTCTCCGTGGCGATACCCGACAACGCGGTTGCTCTTGCCCTGACACAGCAAATCAACCGCCAGCGCCCCCATCGTGGAAGCGTACACGCGGTCTTTACAGGTCGGGCTCCCGCCGCGCTGCATATGTCCGAGAATCGTAGCGCGCGTCTCGACGCCTGTGGCGGCTTCGATACGTTTCGCCATGCTCGCCGAGTGGCCGATACCCTCGGCATTGATGATAATATGATGCTGTTTCCCGTGCTTTCTGTTTTCAATGATATGATTGACAATCTTCTGCTCATCGTAATCGTAGCGCTCCGGCAGAAGAATGTCCTCCGCCCCGTTGGCGATGCCGCACCAGAGTGCGATATAGCCAGCTCCGCGCCCCATCACTTCGATGATACTGCACCGCTCGTGTGAGGTCGAGGTATCACGCACCTTGTCGATCGCTTCCATGGCAGTGTTGACTGCCGTGTCAAATCCGATCGTGTACTCGGTACATGCGATATCGAGGTCGATCGTGCCCGGAAGTCCGATGGTGCTCACGCCAAGCGCTGCCAGTTTCTGCGCCCCGCGGAAAGAACCGTCTCCTCCAATGACAATGACGCCGTCAATCCCGTGCTTTTTACAAATCTCGGCGCCTTTCTTCTGTCCCTCTTCCGTCGTAAACTCCTTACAGCGCGCCGTCTGTAAGATCGTGCCGCCGCGCTGAATGATATCGGAGACGTCTTTTGCCACCATCTCCTCAATCTCCTCCTGCAAAAGCCCCGCATAACCGCGCTTAATACCAACGACTCTCTTCCCCTGCGCCGCCGCCTCACGCACCACTGCACGGATTGCCGCATTCATTCCGGGCGCATCACCGCCGCTTGTTAAAACACCGATTGTGTTAATCTCTTTTGCCATTTAACCTTTTCCTCCTACAAAGCCCATTCATATAATTACCATTTTAATCTCTTTACAGATTCTTTTCAATGTTCTTTTCTACAACTTTTACATTATTTTTCCCCAAAAAGTTAGTTAAAATGTTCACAATCTCCGGCCGAATCTGTATGTTGTACTGATTCCCCAGACGCTTCATGGCTTTCTCCGCCGAAAGATAGATCACCACACTGTCCGCGCCGTCCGAATCGTGCAGCAGCTCAAACAGCTTCGTCTCCTTTTGCTCATAGGCGCTGCGGTCATCAAATTGCAGCCAGAGCTCACTCCTTGCTTGTGCGAACGAATAGACCGCCTCACAGACCAGCCTGCCGTTTTTGTCATCCTCCACATCGGCCTTGCCGCGGATAAACACTTTTTCGTCCTCGTTTAACAGCGTCTGATAGCGCTCATACTGACTGGGGAATACGATAATCTCAAGAGTGCCATAAAGATCTTCGACGGTGAGATAGGCCATCGTCTTATTGGTCCTGGTAAATTTTACTTTCTTTTCGGCGATCATTCCCCCCACCATCACATGCGCTCCGTCCGCAATACGCGTCCTGCCGGTATCCTCATCCATCAAAAAGTCGGTGGTGACGGCGTTTGTGTTCTTCCGCCATTTATTCTCGTAATCCTCCAGCGGATGGCCGCTTAAGTAGATGCCCAAAACCTCTTTCTCAAAGCCCAGCTTTTCCTCCTTGCCAAATTCGCCCACGTCAGGATACTGCACGTCGAAGCTTTTCTTTTCCTCCTCACAGACAAAATCGAACAGCGTCATCTGCCCCGCTAAGTTCTTTTTCCGCTCATTGGTCAGCCGATCGAGCATCACCAGATAAGTGAGCAGCATCTGCTTTCTCGTCCCGTCGAGACTATCGCAGGCGCCGGCCTTGATGAGATTTTCGAGCGCCTTTTTATTGACCTCCTTGTCGCAGACCCGCTCCAAAAGGTTGCGCAGCGTCGGGAAGCTGCCATTTTCGTCCCGCTCCCTGATGATCGTATCGACGACATTGCGCCCCAGGCTCTTGATGGCATAGAGCCCGTAACGTATGGCCCCGTCCTCCGTCGTAAACACGCCCTCCCCGGCGTTGACATCCGGCGGCAGAACCTTGATGCCCATCTCACGGCAGGTATAGATATAGCCGTACACCTTGTGGGGCTGGTCGATCACGGAGGTCATCAGCGCCGCCATAAATTCCACCGGGTAATAGTATTTTAAATAGGCCGTCTGGTAGGCCACCACGGCGTAAGCGGCCGCGTGTGATTTGTTGAACGCATATTTCGCGAAATCGACCATCGAATCGTAGATCTGGTTGGCCGCCGCCTCGCTGATGCCGTTTTTGATACATCCGGCAATATGCTGCTCCTCGTTGCCGTAAACGAAATTCTGCCGCTCGGCGTCGATAATATACTGTTTCTTTTTGCTCATGGCGCGGCGGATATTGTCCGCCTGCCCCATCGTATAGCCCGCCAGATTCTGCACGATCTGCATTACCTGCTCCTGATAGACGATGCAGCCATAGGTCGGCTCTAAGATCGGAATCAGCTCCGGGCAGACGTAGGTGGCACTCTGCGGCTCGTTTTTGCCTTTGATATATTTGGGTATAAAGTCCATGGGGCCCGGCCGGTAGAGGGAGATGCCGGCAATCACATCCTCTAGGCTCTGCGGCTTTAGCTCTTTCATAAAGCTCTTCATGCCGCCGCTCTCAAGCTGGAAGATGCCGTCGCACCTGCCGGTGCCAATGGAGTCTAAGACTTTTTTGTCATGGTAATCAATGGCGTCCACGTCGATGGACACGCCATGGTTTTTTTGTATCAGCTCTACCGCGTCCTTGATCACCGTCAGGGTCCGCAGTCCCAAAAAATCCATCTTCAAAAGTCCCAGCTCTTCGATCGTAGTCATGACAAACTGCGTGGTGATCGTCCCGTCGGCGGCGCGTGAGAGCGGCACATACTCATCCATGGCCTCCTGGGAGATCACAACGCCCGCCGCGTGCATAGAGGTATGGCGCGGCAGACCCTCCAAACGTTTTGACATATCAATCAATCGCTTTACCTGCTCGTCCGTCTCGTACATGGCGCGAAGCTCCGCGTTGATCTGAAGCGCCCGGTCGATGGTGATATTGAGCTCAAAGGGAATCGCCTTGGCAATCATATCGCAGAACGCGTACGGCAGGTCCATGACGCGGCCGACGTCCCGGATAACGCCCTTTGCGGCGAGTGTTCCGAATGTGATGATCTGGGTCACGCAATCCTTGCCGTACTTTTCTACGACATAATTGATGACCTCGCCGCGTCTTTCATAACAAAAGTCAATGTCGATATCCGGCATGGTGACGCGCTCAGGATTTAAGAACCGCTCAAACAACAGATTGTACTTGATCGGGTCGATGTTGGTAATCCCCATCGCATAGGAGGCCAGGCTGCCCGCGGCGCTTCCCCGCCCGGGCCCTACCGGGATATCGTGTGTCCTGGCAAAATTGATAAAATCCCACACAATCAGAAAATAATCCACATATCCCATCTTCTGAATCACCGACAGCTCGTAATCAAGCTGTGCCAGGTGTTTCTCGTGCGTATCGGGATAGCGCTTCACAAGCCCTTCATGGCATAATTTGTTGAGGTATTGCCACGCGGTGTACCCCTCCGGCACATCAAACCTTGGCAGCTTCGTCACGCCAAATTCGATCTCCACCTCACAGCGCTTTGCAATCTTTTGGGTATTCTCAAGCGCCTGCGGGGCAAACGCAAACAAACGCCGCATTTCCTCCTCGGACTTGACATAATACTGCCCGCCCTCATAGCGCATCCGGTTTTCATCGGACAATTTTTTCCCGGTCTGCAGGCACAGCAAAATATCGTGCGGCTCCACGTCGTCGGCGTATGTATAGTGCACATCATTCGTGGCGGCAAGCTCGATGCCAAGCTCCTCGCTCATGCGCATCAGCCCGGAATTGACGGTGCGCTGCGCCGGTATGCCGTGGTCCTGCATTTCCAGGAAAAAATTGCCTTTGCCAAAACACGTCTCATATTTGAGTGCCGCGCGTTTGGCCTCCTCATACATGCCTTTGGCCAGATAGCGCTGTACCTCGCCGGCCAGGCAGGCGCTTAAGGCAATGAGGCCCTCATGGTACGTCTCCAAAAGCTCCATGTCCACACGCGGTTTGTAGTAATATCCTTCCACAAACCCTTTGGACACCAGCTTCATGAGATTGCTGTATCCGGTATTGTTTTCCGCCAGCAGTACCAGATGGTAATAGCGGTCATCGCCGGCCGCCGTTTCCCTGTCGAAGCGGGAACCCGGCGCCACATAGACTTCGCACCCCAGGATCGGACGTATCCCCTGTGCCTTTGCCTCCTTGTAAAAGTCAATCACGCCGTACATCACGCCGTGGTCGGTGATGGCGGCGCTGTCCATGCCAAGCTCTTTCACACGGGCAACATATTCTTTTATCTTGTTGGAACCGTCCAAAAGACTGTATTCCGTATGCACATGCAGGTGGGCAAAAGACATAGGGCGCCTCCTCCTTTTCATCGTATCCGTTGTCTCACTCTGTAACCTTTTAAATCTGTTTTAACTTCTCGACTCCCGCCGCAAGCTCCTTATGCTCTAAATCCATAATCCTGCCCTCATCGGCCCTTTTCGCATACGCCGGGTCGAGCGGCAGCTTGCCGAATACCGGCAGCCCCAGGTCGGCAGCCACTTCCTCCACATGGCTCTCGCCGAACAGTTTGATCTCTCTGCCGCAGTCGGGGCACTTGAGATAACTGAAATTCTCGACCAGGCCGAGCACCGGCACATGCATCATGTCCGCCATGTTGTACGCTTTCTTTACAATCATCTGCACGAGCTCCTGCGGCGACGTCACGATCACAACCCCGTCCACCGGCAGTGACTGAAACACCGTGAGCGGAACATCCCCGGTTCCCGGCGGCATATCGACAAACAGATAATCAAGGTCTCCCCACACGGTCTCGTTCCAAAACTGCTTGACAACGCCGGCGATCACCGGGCCGCGCCAGATCACCGGCGCCTCCTCGTCATCGAGCAGCAGATTGACCGAAACGATCTTCACGCCGTTCTCCGCCTCCATCGGCACCATACCACCCTCGCCTCCAACAAGCTGGCCGTGTACGCCGAATATTTTGGGTATCGAAGGCCCTGTGACGTCCGCGTCCATAATGCCCACCTGGTAACCTGCCTTCGCCATGGCGCAGGCGAGCGAGGCCGTGACAAATGATTTGCCGACGCCGCCTTTGCCGCTGACAATACCGACCACTTTCTTGATATGGGAAAACTCATTCATCGGCTCTTTTCCGATTCCGTTTCCATTCCCTTTTTTGTTACTCGGGCAGCCCTCGCAGCTCTCCTTGCTGCAGGTGGATGCTCCGCTGCAATTACTATTCTCTGGCATAATTTTCTCCATTTCTGCATTGCGAACGATGTTCGCATTAGCTTTATTGCGCATATCGAGTTTGTGTAAGCCATAAATGGCTTTGCAACGCGCAGACACAAATCTCGCGATTGAAAATTTTAATTTTCAATCTTCCTCCTATATTCTGCATTGCAAACTATCGTTGCATGAATTCTTTGCGCACAGCAAGTCTGTGTATGTCATAGATGGCTTTCCCTTGTGCTGACACAAATCTTTCCAAAATAAACACAAGAGAACGCATCCCTTGTTTCAGACAAATAGAGCAGCATAAACAAATTTCGTCTATACTGCTCTATTATAACAGATTCTTTTAAAAATTAAACATCTTCCTTTTGTTTTTCCCGGAAAACATTTCACGATTCCGCTTCCTGGCTACAGATTCATCGGTCTGTTTATTTGTAACAGTTCAGCCTGCGGCTTCACTGTTACGGAATCCGCTCCATTAGAAGTTTGCCTGCGGCAAAGGAGCGGATTCTTGGCTATTGGGCATTACTGGCTGCTAACTGCGCAGCAGGTGCGCAGTTGCAGGCTGAACTGTTACGTTTATTTCGCCATTTCTTCCTTCAATGCTGCGGTCAATGCCGGAACAATCTTGTTCAGGTCTCCGACTAAGCCGTAATCTGCCACATCAAAGATCGGAGCGTCCTCGTCCTTGTTGATCGCGACGATCAAATCAGAATCTTCCATACCGGCAACGTGCTGAATCGCGCCGGAGATACCGATCGCGAAATAAATCTGCGGACGAACCGTTTTTCCGGTCTGACCTACCTGTAAATCAACCGGCTGCCAGCCGTTCTCCACAACGGCGCGGGAACAGCTCACGGTTCCGCCGAGCACTTCTGCCAGATCATCCAACAATTTAAAATTCTCTTTGGAGCCGACGCCGCGTCCGCCGGATACCAAAATCTTTGCTTCCATGATATTGGCCGTATTCTTTACCGCCTTTACGATATTGAGAATCTCAACATAGCGGTTGTTCTCCTCAAATCCCGGGTTGAACTCGACCATGTTCGCTTTTGCGCCTGCAATCGGAGCGATTTTCTGCATAACGCCCGGACGAACGGTTGCCATCTGCGGACGATTATCCGGGCAGGCGATCGTTGCGATCGTGTTGCCGCCAAATGCCGGACGTGTCATAAGGAGCTGATTGTGCTTCTGCTCATCCTCTTTGCCCGGCGCTGCCACCAGCGGGAAATCACCGATCTCAAGAGAGGTACAGTCGGCGGTAAGTCCCGTCTTTACTCTCGCGGAAACGGTAGGGCCAAGGTCACGGCCGATCGCGGTTGCGCCGACCAACACGATGTCCGGTTTGTACTCGTTAATGACAGAGGATAATGCATGAGCATATGGCTCTGTTCTGTACTCTTTCAATGCCGGGTCATCGACAACAATCACCTTGTCCGCGCCGTACTCCGCCAACTGGTCAGCCAGATCTTTGACACCGGAACCAATCAATACAGCCGTCACGTCAGTATTCAAATCTTTTGCTAAGTCTTTACCTTTTCCGAGCAGCTCAAATGCAACGCCGTCCAATACGTTATCTACCTGCTGTGCAAAGACAAATACTCCCTTATATTCTTCTAAAGCCATTTTTTTCACCACTTTTCCTTATATTTGATTAGATAATGTGTTTCTCTTTAAACTTGCCAATCAGATAATTGACTGCCTCTGTCGGGTCAAGGTTTACTTTCTCTCCGGCGCCTTTGGCCACCTTGTCGGATGCTTTTGCAATCTTAGTCGGAGAACCCTTTAAACCAAGGTCGGAATCATCGACATCCTTTAAATCGTTTCTGCCCCAGACCGTAACTTCTTTGTCGCACGCATCAAAGATGCCGCCCGGCGTCATATAACGAGGTACGTTCAATTCAGAAAGAGCGGTAATCAGGCAGGGCATCTTCGCCTTCAGCTCATGATATCTGTCCTCATACTGACGTTTTACAACAACGGAATCTCCCTCCACTTTGATATCCGCCGCATAGGAGATCACCGGAAGTCCCAGGTGCTCTGCGATCTGCGGTCCCACCTGCGCGGTATCGCCGTCGATCGCCTGACGTCCTGTGATAATCAAATCATACTCCAAATTGCGCAGAGCTCCGGCGATCGTAGTGGAGGTAGCCCATGTATCGGCTCCGCCGAGCACTCTGTCGGTCACGAGAACCGCTTCGTCGGCTCCCATTGCCATCGCCTCGCGAAGCACTGCGTCCGCCTTAGGAAGTCCCATGGTGAGTACCGTTACTTTTGCGCCTGTCTCATCTTTAATTCTAAGAGCCGCTTCAAGACCAGCTTTGTCATCTGGATTCATGATAGCAAGCATTGCCGCTCGATCAAGTGTTCCGTCCGGGTTGAACTTTACGCCGCCCTTGGTATCCGGAACCTGTTTAATACATACTACGATATTCATGTATTTTTCACTCCTTATGTTATAATTATTTGACTATTTCAGTAACGCACCAGAGATTACCATACGCTGCACTTCGCTGGTTCCCTCATAAATCTCAGTAATCTTCGCATCGCGCATCATGCGCTCTACGTCATACTCTCTGATATATCCGTATCCGCCGAACAGCTGAACGACTTCTGTCGTCACTGCCATTGCGGTCTCTGCGGCAAACAATTTTGCCTTCGCCGCCTCAACGGAATATACTTTCTGTGTCGCTTTTGCCATAGCCGCCTTGTATACAAGAAGCTGTGCCGCCTCAATCCGCGCAGCCATGTCCGCAAGCTTAAACTGCGTATTCTGCTGCTGTGCGATCGAACGTCCGAACTGTTTTCTCTCCTTGGTATATGCAATTACCCGGTCCAGTGCGCCCTCTGCGATACCGAGCGCCTGCGAAGCGATACCGATACGTCCGCCGTCCAAGGTGTGCATCGCGATCGGGAAACCTTTTCCCTCGGCTCCCAGGAGGTTTTCCTTCGGGATTCTGCAATCTTCAAAAATCAACTCATAGGTAGAGGAACCGCGGATACCCATCTTCTTCTCTTTGGTTCCAAACGAGAAGCCCGGAGCTCCCTTATCTACGATAAATGCGGAAAAGTTTTTCTTTTTTCTGCCCCTCTTATCCTCTGTGATGCTGGTGATGGCGATCACGATATAAACGTCCGCCACTTTACCGTTCGTGATAAAGCATTTGGAGCCGTTTAATACCCACTCGTCGCCGTCGAGCACCGCCTTGGTCTGCGCACCCTGCGCGTCGGTACCGGCGCCCGGCTCTGTCAGCGCGAAAGCGCCGATCTTCTCGCCCGAAGCAAGCGCGGTCACATATTTTTGTTTCTGCTCCTCGGTGCCGTATGTCATAATCGGGTCGATACACAGAGAAGTGTGTGCGGATACGATAACGCCCGTCGTGGCGCATACTTTGGATAACTCCTCCACGCACATTACATATGTAAGCGGATCACAGCCCTGTCCGCCGTACTCTTTGGGTACGGGGATTCCCATGAAGCCGTATTTCTGCATTTTTTTGACGGTCTCCATCGGGAACTCTTCTGTCTCATCTACTTCCTGGGCCAAAGGCTTTACCTCTGTCTCGGCAAACTCGCGGAACAGAGCGCGGGCCATTTCATGTTTCTTGTCTAAAGTGAAATCCATGATATAAATTCCTCCATAAATTTAATTTTTACTGAGCGTCAACCGGTGTCTTCGTGCGATCTGCATTATATACATAGAAACCTTTTCCGCTCTTAGCGCCGAGATTGCCGCCGCGAACCATCTTGCGAATCAACGGGCAGGCACGGTATTTGCTGTCGCCGGTCTCTTTGTAGAGTACATCCATGATCGCAAGGCAGATATCAAGGCCGATAAAATCTCCCAGCTCAAGCGGTCCCATCGGATGATTGGCGCCGAGCTTCATAGCCGCGTCGATACCGGCGATATCGGAAACGCCCTCCATCTTAATAAATGCAGCCTCGTTGATCATCGGGATTAAGATACGGTTTACGACAAAACCTGCGGCTTCATTTACCTGCACCGGTGTCTTGCCGATCTCCTCAGAGATCTTCTTGATTGCAGCTACCGTTTCCTCCGGTGTGTTTACTCCCGCGATCACCTCGATTAACTTCATGCGGTCAGCCGGATTAAAGAAGTGCATACCTACCATAGGACGGGTGAGTCCGTTTCCGATCTCCGTAATGGAAAGGCTGGAGGTGTTGGAAGCAAAGATACACTCCGGTTTCGCAATTTTATCCAGCTCCTGGAATGTCGTCTTCTTCACATTCATGTCCTCAAACGCCGCCTCTACGATCAAATCGCAGTCTGCGCAGAGATTCTCTTTTAAGCCGGCCGTAATCTTGGATAAGATCGCATCCACCGCTTCCTGTGTCATCTTGCCTTTTTCTACAAGACGCGCATATCCTTTTGCGATCTTGTCCTTTCCGCCGTCAGCCCACTCCTGCTTGATATCGCACAGCGCTACCTCGTAGCCGTCTACCTGTGCAAATGCCTTTGCGATACCTTGACCCATGGTTCCTGCTCCAATTACACCAACTTTCATGTTAGTCCCTCCTGATAAAATTTAATTTATTTGATAGTTTTATTGTAGAAATATCTTTATATGATAGAATACTTTTCCATCCGCACAGTGCGGATACCACTGCCAGATGGAAAAGTCTGCTGATATTTTAAAGCAATCCCTGATTATACTTTAAAACGATGCCTGCTTGTACTGTAAGCGACGCCTAGTTGTATTTCTCAACGATCGTCGAGCAGCCCATGCCGCCGCCGATACATAAGGTTGCAAGACCTCTGTTTGCCCCTCTCTTCTGCATTTCATGCAGCAGCGTAACAAGGATACGGCAGCCGGAAGCTCCCACCGGATGGCCGAGCGCGATCGCACCACCGTTTACGTTTACTTTTGACATATCGAAATCGAGGTCTCTTGCCACTGCGAGAGACTGTGCTGCAAACGCCTCGTTTGCCTCGATCAGGTCCATATCGTTGATGGTAAGCCCAGTTCTCTCCAATACTTTTCTGGTGGAAGCGACAGGTCCTACGCCCATGATCTCCGGCTCAACACCGCCGAGAGCGCCGGCAACCCATGTAGCCATCGGCACAACGCCGAGTTCTTTTGCCTTCTCCTCGCTCATGACAACGATAGCGGCAGCGCCGTCGTTGATACCGGAAGCGTTGCCGGCCGTCACAAGACCGCCCTCTTTGCCGGAGCAGCATTTTAATTTAGCCAATGTCTCGGTTGTGGTGCCGGCACGCGGGCCCTCGTCGGTCACAAAGTCAACCATCTCTTTCTTTACCTTGATCGGCACCGGAACGATCTCGTCCTTAAACTTGCCCTCGGCGATCGCTTTCTCACATTTCTGCTGGCTGTTTGCAGAGAACTCGTCCAGCTCTTCTCTGGTAAGGCCATATTTATCACATACGTTTTCTGCCGTAATCATCATATGATAGTGGTTAAATGCATCGGTCAGCGCGTCATTCACCATGGTATCAATGATCGTCGCGTTGTTCATACGATATCCAAAACGAGCTTTTGTCATAGCATACGGCGCCATAGACATGTTCTCCATACCGCCTGCGACAACGATGTCAGCCTGGCCGGCCAAAATCTGGGCAGCCGCCTCATTGACACACTTTAAACCGGAACCGCAGACAACGTTTAACGTTACGGCAGGAACTTCGATCGGCAGTCCCGCTTTGATGGAGGACTGACGTGCAACGTTCTGTCCCTGTGCAGCCTGAATTACGCATCCCATCAACACTTCGTCGACCATCTCCGGCTTAACGCCGGCCCGGTTTAACGCTTCTTTGATCACAATTGCTCCAAGATCCGCAACCGGAGTATTGCTTAACGCTCCACCCATTTTACCGATTGCTGTACGACATGCACCTGCTAAAACTACTTTCTTTGCCATTTTCTCGTCTCCTTTTTTTTATTTGTGAAATTATGCTGTTAAATTTTTAACAATCTTCTATAAAAAAAATAAAACCCGGCTGCTGTCGCCAAAATTTATTTTTCTTGTCGCAAATCTTTAGACTGTCTGTATTTAACGCATATTTTACAATGTCTCAACACGGTTTTATGCTACCATACTTCTACTTTAATTGCAATAGTTTTATTCTTTTTTCATACATAGACAGATTATTTTACCGCTTTTTTCGTTAAAATTACCGAACCGGCGCGTGCGGCGTCCCCGAAGGTCCGCCGCTCTTATGCCTTGTCCCCGCTTTTCGTCAATAAAAGACATGATTGCCGATGACAATTCCCGAGATAATGCCGTTATTCACGCGAAAATAAAGACAACTTAACGTGATGTTACCGTTAAGCACCTCCTGCGCCGCCTGCATACAGCCGTCGCTCACGCCGGCTTGCAGCCGGTAGGCCAGCCTGCCGCTGGCAACCGGGGAAAACTGGCCACTCTGGTAGATCACGCCGGACACCGTATTCGGGAAGTAGGAACTCTTGACCCGATTCATGATGACGCTTCCCACCGCCAGCTTGCCCTCGTAGGACTCTGCCCCCGCTTCACATTCTATGATCGCCCCCAGCAAATATGCATCGCTCTCCGCCGGCGTGTAGGTGACGCCGGAGAGATTTTCCTGCTCCTGCTCTTTGATCGCCTTTAAGCGCGCGGCATCTTCCTTTGCTTTTTTTATCTCCAGCTCTTTCTCGTAGGCTTCCATTTTGGCCAACTTGGCTGAGATATCGTCCACGTCGGATTTCGCGTCCGCAAGCTGCGCGTCCGAGAGCCACAGATCGTTCTGTGTGGTGCGGATTAACCCGTCCACAGAATCCTTTTTCTCTTTCATCTCCACTTCCATGGCGACAAGCTCGTCCAATTTGGTCTCCAATTGACGCTTATTTGCCGCGATCTGCTCTTTTTGCTCCACATACTCTTCCAAGAGCCTGCGGTCATAACTGTTTAATTCGATCATATAGGCGGCGCGGTTCAAAAAATCCGAAAAAGAGCTGCCCTCCATGAGGCTCTCCCAATCCGAGGAAAGACTGTTCTCATACATATATTGGATGCGGACTTTCATGTCGGCGTACTGTTTTTGCTGCGTTTCTTCCGCCTCCTCGAGCGAAAGCCTTGCCTCCTCAATCTGCTGCGTCTGTGCGGCGATCGACTGCTCCAATTCATTGATCGTTCCGGTCAGCTCCGTCATTTTGCGATTCAATCCATTGAGCTGATTCTCAAGCCCCTCTTTCTCCTGCTCAATGTCATTGACCAGATCCTGCGCTTCCTCCCTCTGGTCCTTCAGATCATTAATCTGGTCTTTTGCCTTGTCGATATCCTTTTGTGTTGTCCGGGCAAAGGTAGTCGTAACCGTAAGACACAACAGCAAAAAAAACGCCGACCCTATTTTTTTCCAAAATCTGCCTCTCATTTGTCTGACCCCTCTTGTCGATGATCGCTTGTATTTTCATATTGGTTTTTATTATAACACAGCCCCATTCCGAACGCAAGTTCGTTTTCCCTTTTAAATTTATGCAAAAATAAATTACTGTATTGACAAACGCGTATATAAAGTGTATATGTAGTTATATACAGTAAATGTACACGCAAAGGACGGTGACAAAACGCATGATCGAGCTGAAACATCTCACCAAACGCTGGGACGGTTTTACTTTACATGATATCTCGGCAAAACTGCCGACCGGCTATATCGTCGGCCTGATCGGGCCAAACGGGTCCGGCAAGACAACCCTCTTACAACTGCTGCTGGGTTTATATCAGCCCACGGCCGGAGGAATGACCATAGATGGGAAAAATTATGACAGCGCGGAATGTACGCTTCACGACGCGCTCGGATTTGTCTTGCAGGAACGTTTATTCGACGGCAATTATTCTTTGGAAGAAAATGCCGATCTCTATGGCAGTTATTACAGCCGCTACGAGCGGGAAACGTTCCGCTCCTACTGTCAGCGCTTCGGGCTGAACCCGCTTTGCCGCTACCGGACGCTCTCCAAGGGGGAAGAGCTCAAATTTCAATTTGCGTTTGCGCTCTCGCACCATCCTGTATGGCTGTTACTCGATGAACCGACGGGCAACTTTGACCCTAAATTCCGCAGTGAATTCCTCCGCCTGCTAAAGGCGTTTGTCGCCGATGAAAACCACGGAATTGTGCTGGCGACCCACCTGACCGATGATCTCGACCGGCTCGCCGACTATATTTTATATCTGGAAAAAGGAGAGTTACTGCTTTCTATGGACGTGGAGGAGATGCGCCAAGCGTTCCGCCTGGTAGCCGGAGAAACTTACAAGGTCAGATTGCTGCCGGAAGAACATGTGATCCTGCGGCAGGAGAATGAATTTGGCGCCAAAGCGCTGGTGCGCCACAGAGCTTACATGCAGTATGACAAAGCGCTCCATGTCGCTTCGCCAAGCATCGAAGAGCTCATGTATTTTATGACCAAGCGAAAGAAACCACTTCCTGATTTTAATAAGGATGCGTCCCGTGATACCTTTTCCTGACCGCAAAAATATGCCCTGCGATCTTAATACCAGAACATATATTGTTCACTAAAATGCCGCTTGCGCGGCGGAATGAGAGGATTTATGAACCGAAAAATCTGGAGGGACTACTGGAAGATCTGGCGCCTTCGCCAGATCACGGCGCCCTGGAAAGAGCGCGCTTATTTTACCACTTTATGGATGCCTGTCTATCTGCTTTTTGTGCTTCCCTGTATCTGGATAGAGACGATGCAGGAGGCGGCCCCGGTGTATTATTGTTATCTGATACCCGTGTTATGGGGAACGTTCACTGCCCACAGAATACCGTTTGGCCTTCCCAAGATCGCCTACCTCATCCCCATGTCAGCGGCGGACAGGAAGCATTATCTGGTTGGCATGTACTGGTTGAAGGTGGCCATCCCGCTCACGTTTTCTCTCGCCGCCATGCTGACGGTGCGGTTCCTTGCCTGGATGGACTGGTATGAATTCTTTTTTGGTATTCTTATGCAGCTGCTTTTGTCCATGGTAATACAACTGACGGCTGACCGCCTGCCCGCAGAACAAAAGAAAGGAACCTTAGCCCACGTTGGCGCCTGGTCTATTTTCGCCATGTGTTTTGGAACCGTTTTTTTGGCGACGGCGCCGTTGTGGATTGTCATCGCCGAGTCAAAACCTGCCAATTACCGATGGGCATTTGCAGTCATTTTATGCTTACAGGCATTATTGACGCTCAAATGTATGCGTTATTATGGGGCATTATTAAAAAACAGCATGTTCTACGAAAGTTGTCTTAAAACAACTGTTACAGAGAGGTCAAAATGATTAAAATTGTGATACAACCGCAGGGGACGCTTGCCATATACGAGCAGATCGTCTATCAGCTAAAAAACGCGATTGTGCAGGGAGGGCTTGTGGCAGGCGAAGCCCTTCCCTCCATCCGCGCCCTCGCAGCAGAATTGCAGGTCAGCGTGATTACGACCAAGCGCGCCTACGAAGAGCTGGAAAAAGAAGGGTTGCTGCGCTCCGTCGCCGGAAAAGGTTTCTATGTCTGTGAAAACAATACGGATTATCTGCGTGAAAAACAGTTGATGATGCTGGAAAACCGCTTGTCGGAGCTGATCGAGGAGGCAAAGGGGGCCGGGCTCGACTGTGAGGAGCTCATAGAAATGGTGCGGACTTTATATGGGGTATAGACGAAGGATAAGTGTGAACAATAAATTTTTCACACGGCGATTTGTGTCTGCGCGCTGCAAAGCCATACTGGCTTACCATAATGGCTTACACAAAGTCGCTTATGCGCAAAAAGCAAATGCGAACGTCGTTCGCAATGCAGAAATGAGGATTGGTATGGAACAGGAATTATTGAAGCTTGCACAAGTATCTGGAAAGAAAAACAAAGGATTTGTACTATCGAACATCAGTTTTTCTCTGCCGGCTGGCTATATTATGGGAATCGCGGGGAAGAACGGCGCGGGAAAAACGACCCTGATCGACTATATCATCCATCCGGTAAAACAGTATACCGGCAGTATGACACTTCTGGGCGAAGAAATCCATGACAATCCCGTGAAAATGCGGGATAAAATTGGTTTTGTCTCCGACAACAATCACTTTTTTCTGGAGCGGTCCGCAAAACAGAACGCACAAATTACCGGAGTCCTCTATGACAACTGGGATATGGATCTGTTTTTTCAGGCCATGGACCGCATGGAGCTCTCGCCGTCAAAAGTGGTGGGAAAAATGTCGCGCGGAGAGCAGATGCGTTTCCAGATGGCCTACGCCATGGCACATCGGCCGGTATTGTATCTGCTCGACGAGGTGACCGCGGGCATGGACCCCGTCTTTCGCATTGATTTCTTCCGGGTGCTGCAGCAAGTGATCGCAGAGGAACAGGCATCGGTGCTGATGACAAGCCATATCGAGGAGGAACTCGGCCGCAAAATGGACTATATCGGCGTGCTGGAGAACGGTAAACTGATCTCGTTTGAAGAGCAGGCAGGTTAATGTGCATAACAAAAAGCGATCATACAGGCGTAAGCCGGGCAGAAAGGAGCGGAACGATATGATAAGCATCCGGGAAGAACTGACACAGGAAAAGAAAAAGCAGAGGGAAAAAATCAGGGAATTCGAGCAGCTGCAATTATCCTATCAGGCATATGGCCTGCCGCCGCAGCTTGCCGGCTGGCTGGGATATTTGTACTGTGTCATTCTGGCGGCTTTCTTTCCGGCACAGACGTTTGTCGAGTACGACAACGGTATGTCGGCCGTCATCTATATGATGTACCTATGGGTAACGTTTGGCACGCAATTGCACCTGATGCCATATATGCAGTTCAAGGAGCAGAAAAAAAACGTCTCCGTTCTGCAAAAAATCAAATATCTCCCGGTCGATCTTGTGGAAGTAAAAATCGTGTGGATGGGTTATCTGCTGAACTATATCAAGAAAATCTTTTTGCTTGCACTGATCGCGCAGTTTTCCATATCACTTTTGCTCTATCATGAAATCACACGCTGGAATCTGCTGCACGTAGTTATCATCGCGGCGTCTCCCCTGCTTATCAACGGGTTGACCATCCTTTGCGCGCACTATCCCCGGAAATAACCCTGCCGCAACTTTCTCGAGTTTTTCTCATTTCTGATTGTATTTATTTTTATATTATGTTATCATAAATGGTAGATAAAAGTGCCCGAAGCAGGGCTGCGGATACGGCAGATATACAGGTTCCTGCCGCATCCGTATAATACGGAGGTGTTGCAATATGCAATTTGTGAAAACAGCGGATTTATTGCCCGGCATGCGTCTGGCAAAACCAATCTATAATAAAATGGGCGTCTTGTTGTACGAGCGCGATACCAAGCTCACCATACAGGGTATCAACAGTATTGAGAATTTCGGTCTCATCGGCATCTTTATTTTGGAGCCGGCAGAGCCGCTGCCGCCGCTGTCCAAAGAAGATATCGAGTTCGAGCAGTTTCAAACCATCTATATGTTCAAGTTAAAAGAGAATATGGATGCGATTCAAAAGGGAAAGATACCCGAAACTTTGATGGAGCTCGTGGCGAATATTCAGTCCCGTTACGGCACCTTAGACCACAAAGTAAATTTTGTACAGACTCTGCGCAGTTCCGCAGATCTTGTCTATAAGCACTCCATCAGTGTGGCGATTCTCACCACTATGATAGCAAAGCGCTTACATATCAAGCCTCTGGAAAGCTCCGCCCTCACCACTGCCGCACTCCTCTACAAATTTGGCTACCTGTATATTCCACAGGCAATTCTCGACAAAGGAACCGATCTGGCACAGGGTGACCTCGATTTCGTGCAGTTGAACATGGAGCGCGGATATGAAGCTTTGCGTCCCGCGTTTGAAGAGTCCAATCTGCCCAAGCTTTCCCTGGAAATTATACAGCAGTCGATCTTCGCCAAAAGCAACAAGCAGACGATCAAGCCGCCCTCACACGGCATCAAGATCATGCTCGACGTCTTAAAAGTTTCGGAGCGTTTTGACCAGATGACCGCTATGAATATCGACAAACCTCCCGTCTCCGAGCTGTCCGCGATGGGCTATCTGCGTGCGCATCGCGCGCTGTATAATCCAAGAGTCGTCGGCGCTCTCGGCGAATGTATCAATATACTGCCGACCGGCGCTTGCGTCGATCTCTCTGACGGCGAAAAAGCCCTGGTTCTCGTGGACAACGCGGCAGATTTTTCCCATCCTATGGTATTAAAGTTTTCCGACAATAAGATCTACGATTTGAGCGACCCGGCAGTCGCGCAGAATCTGTGGGTGACGGATATCATGAAGACGATGGATAACCGCATCGCCATAGACGAAGAGACGCTCAAGCAGTTTAAGGGCGACAAATATATTATGAACACCACAGCCCGTTTCCAGAAAAAGAAATTGGAGCTGGCTTCCAAAGAGTTAAAAAAGCCAAAACCCGCGGCAACTACCGCCGCAGCGCCGGCGCCCAACGTGGCACCGACCGGGTCTGCTTCCGCGGCAAACGCCCCCGCAAAACGCATGAAGCTGCGATAGCTTTATCGCGGATACCAATCGAGTAGGGAAGAGCCAACTTCCCCCACTCGCCGCGCGCCGCATAGCGGTATGTTTCCGCTGCACGGGGTTGTGAATAAAACGGCAGGATATCATGTAAATGATGTCCTGCCGCGTTTTTCTTTTACAATTCCCGTCATGGCGCAAGAGGCGGCATTGCCGCCTTTGGCCGCTTAAAATTCTTCTCACACTTTAAAACGATATCCCACGCCCCAGATTGTCTCTATATACTGCGGCTTATTGGTATTCATCTCGATCTTCTCACGAATCTTCTTAATGTGCACCGTGACCGTGGCGATATCTCCCACCGACTCCATATCCCATATTTCCCGAAACAGTTCTTCCTTGGTAAACACATGATTGGAATTTTCCGCGAGGAACGTCAACAAATCAAACTCTTTGGTGGTAAACTGTTTCTCCTCGCCGTTAATCCAGACGCGCCGCGCGGTCTTGTCTATGCGGATTCCCCGTATCTCCACCATGTCATTCTCCGGCGTATTGCTCGCGATCAAACGCTCGTAGCGGGCGAGATGCGCTTTGACGCGCGCTACCATCTCGCTGGGCGAAAACGGCTTGGTGATGTAATCGTCCGCGCCTAGTCCCAGGCCCCTGATCTTGTCAATATCATCTTTTTTGGCGGAAACCATCAAAATCGGGGTGTTTTTTTCTTCCCTGATCTGCCGGCAGATTTCAAAACCGTCGATGCCCGGCAGCATCAGATCGAGAATAAACATGTCAAAATCCTCCTCCAACGCGCGCTTTAACCCCACGAGACCGTCATTCTCGATCTCCACCTCAAAACCGCTCAATTCGAGATAGTCCTTTTCCAGATCTGCAATTGCAACCTCATCCTCAACAATCAATACCTTGCTCATTGATAACCTCCTGATATTTTCTGATCACAAAATACATCACGGTGCCGATCGACTCTTTGCTGGTGGCCCAGATCTTACCGCCGTGATCTTCTATAATTTTCTTTACAATGGAAAGACCGATACCGCTTCCGCCGGTGGCGGAATTGCGTGCGGCGTCCGCCCGGTAAAACCGCTCGAAAATATAGGGCAGGTCCTGCGCTGCGATACCGCTCCCGTTATCCTCAAGCTCCACCTGGATAAAATCGCCCACGTCCTTGATGCGGATATTGATAAACCCGCTCTGCTTGTTCAGATACTTGATGGAGTTGCCGATGATATTGTGAATCACCCGCCGAAGCTGTTCCGGGTCCGCGATGATCTGCACCTGATCGTCGACATAATTATAGTATCCAAGCCCAATGTTTTTGGACTCAAGGTCAAGACCGATCTCCTCCACGCAGTCGTTAAAATACTCGGAAACGTTGATGCGCGCGAAATTGTACGGAATCCGGTTGGTGTCGATCTTCGCGTAAAGCGTCAATTCGTTGATTAACGTATCCATCTCATTGGCCTTGTTATAGATCGTGCGGATATACTTTTCCTGCTTTTCCGGTGTGTCCGCCACACCGTCGATCAATCCTTCCGCATACCCTTTGAGCGCGGTGATCGGCGTCTTGAGATCGTGCGCGATATTGTTGATCAGCGCTTTATTTTCCCATTCGCCGGATATCTTTTCCTCGGCGCTCTCCTTCAGCCGCTGCCGCATTTCCTCGAAACTGCGGCACAGCTCGCCGATCTCATCCTCACTGTCCACCTCGAGCGTAAAGTCAAGGTTGCCCTCTTTTATGTTCTGCGCCGCGACCTGCAACTTTTTGATCGGATTGAGCAGGCTCGTGTAAATCCATACGGAGAGCATACATGCCGTCAGCAGCAAAATCACCACAACCGCAATCAGCACATCCATCAGCAAATACTTGAACTCCGGCACATTTCTCTCCAATATGCCGTATGTCTGCTGAATCGTGCGCACCTGAATCTTAAAAAAAAACGTGAGCACAAGCATGGCGAGCAATATCGGCGCAAAGATACTGATACAAAATGATATGAGGAGCTTATTTCTAAATTTCATAATAATACCTCTCGTCCGCTCCCGCAGGCGCCAATGCAAAAATAGCCGAACCATCCCGCACAAAATCCGCCCTTTCCAAAAGAAATAGGAGCCGCACAATCTGTGACAACTCCTATTATACCACGAAAGGCGCCAAAACCTATGCCTTTTCCATAAAATAATCTAAAGTTTTTATAAATACTTTTTGAGGCTGTCCGCCTTATCGACCGCCTCCCACGGAAGCTCTAAGTCGGTGCGGCCAAAGTGCCCGTAAGCCGCCGTCTGCTTGTAGATCGGTCTGCGCAAATCGAGCATCTTGATGATACCTGCCGGTCTCAAATCAAAATTCTCACGGATGATATCGACAAGCTTTTCGTCGGAAAGCTTGCCGGTGCCGAATGTATCCACCATCACGGAGGTAGGCTGCGCCACGCCGATGGCATAGGACAGCTGAATCTCACACTTGTCCGCCAGCCCGGCCGCCACTATGTTTTTCGCCACATAACGCGCCGCATAAGCCGCGGAGCGGTCAACCTTCGTACAGTCCTTTCCCGAAAAAGCGCCGCCGCCATGGCGCGCATATCCGCCGTAAGTGTCAACGATAATTTTTCTTCCGGTCAGTCCCGCGTCTCCGTGCGGCCCGCCGATGACGAAACGGCCGGTCGGATTGATAAAGAACTTGGTGTCCGCGTCGACCATTTCTCCCGGTAAAATGGGATCAAACACATACTTTTTAATGTCGGCGTGAATCTGCTCCTGTGTGACGTCCGGGTCGTGCTGCGTCGAACAAACGACCGCTTCCAGGCGCACCGGTTTATCGTTTTCATCGTACTCCACCGATACCTGCGTCTTGCCGTCCGGGCGCAGATAAGCCAATGTGCCGTCTTTTCTGACCTTCGTCAGCTGCAATGCCAGCTTATGTGCCAGAGAAATCGGGTACGGCATATACTCCGCCGTCTCATTGGTGGCATAACCAAACATCATGCCCTGGTCTCCGGCGCCGATCGCCTCGATCTGCTCGTCGGTCATCTTATTCTCTCTCGCCTCAAGCGCCTTGTCCACTCCCATGGCGATATCCGGCGACTGCTGATCGAGCGCCACCAACACGGCACAGGTATTGCCGTCGAAGCCGGTCTTTGCGTCGTCGTAGCCGATTTCATTTACGGTCTGTCTCACGAGCGCCGGAATATCCAGCTGTGCTTTCGTCGTAATCTCCCCCGTCACCAGTACAAATCCGGTGCAGCTCGCCGTCTCGCAGGCAACCCGGCTCATCGGGTCCGCCGCCATGCAGGCATCCAAGATCGCATCCGACACTGCGTCGCAGACTTTGTCGGGATGTCCTTCTGTCACTGATTCCGATGTAAATAATCTTTTTTCCATTTGTAATCTCCATTTCTACGTTATCGTCAGGTCTCTCCTCTGCACCCGATAACGTGCGGCTGCAGGGTACCGGGCACTCCTCCCGGTATCGGTCGCAGATTTTCTTATTAAGAAAGGTTCCCTTTCATCTGGAAAAGCCCCCTTCTTAACGCCGCGGCGCTGCAAGGTCCCTCCAAAATGAAATGAAAAAATCCACTTGCGAATAACAAGTGGACGGATAGATATACTCTGTATACATTTACCAAATCCTCTTATTGTTCAAACATCCATGCTCTTTACCAAAGTAAAAAAGCATCTACAGACTGCTCGCTCAGGTTGGCACCTTCCATACGGGGTTGCCGTGACTTCACAGATCCTTTGTATCTCCATCACCTCTGAATAAGAAAATTCTGTTCGCTATGCAATTGTCTACAAACAGACATTACACCCAAACGGCAATTCTGTCAAGCTTTTTATTGACTTTTATTTTGCATCGTTCTATAATATACATTGGTAAATCTGATTGCATTTTAGAAAGAGGATGTCTAATATGAGAACAGTGAACACAAATGAATTAAGTATAGGCATGATAACTGCCGCGGACATTTTGTCGGAGACCGGACAGCAGATCATCGATAAGGGAACGGTATTGACAAAACGCCTGATCATGCGTCTGACCTTTTACAAAATCCCGTCTATTCCGGTGGAGGATGAACAGGTGGAAGGGCAGGTACTGACAGCACCCGAAACAAAAACCGTCAATGCCTCCTACTCTCAAAAGTTAAAATCTTCTCAAGAATTCCAGTCCTTTCAGATCGACCATTCTCTTTTGTTAGCCGCCATCAAAGACAATCTGGAGGATTTTGTCAACAAAGGCACCCCCATAGATACAGATACCCTGTTACAGCAGACCGTTACGCTGTATGAGTCCTGCAGCACTTCGCTGGAATTATTCGATATGCTGCACAATATGCGCTCCTCCAATGATACCGTGTACAATCATTCCCTGAATGTGGCACTGATCAGCCGCCGTTTAGGCCGCTGGCTGAAACTGGACGAAACGACACAGGATACGATCACACTCGCAGGGCTTCTCCACGATATCGGCAAATTAAAGATTCCCGAGGAAATCTTAAACAAACCCGGCAAATACACCGACGAAGAGTTTGAATTAATCAAAAACCATCCGAAGATGGGCTATGACCTGCTTGAACCGCTCGCCTTGGACAGCCACATCAAAAAGGCTGCCCTCGCGCATCATGAGCGCTGTGACGGTTCCGGCTATCCTATGGGACTCTCGCAGGAGTACACCGACGATTGCGCCCTCTTGATCGCGATCGCGGACGTCTACGACGCCATGACCGCCGCCAGGCCGCACCGCCCGCCGCTCTGTCCGTTTCAGGTGATCTCCAATTTTGAACAGGACGGCCTACAGAAATATAAGCCCAAATACATACTCACATTCTTACAGCATATGGCGAGCATGTATCAGAATAACCGCGTATTGCTGAGCGACGGCCGCAGCGCCAACATTGTAATGCTCAATCAAAACTGTCTGTCCAAACCGATTATACAGTTTGACGACAGCAGCTGCCTCGATTTGTCTACACAGCCCGAGCTTTCCATTCAGGCGGTATTATAAAAACAAACTTTACACAACTTCCAAGGCTTTAAGCAGCTTGCACGGCAAGTTTTTTATAAAGCGGTACGTTGGCGTGACAGCCAGTGTACCGCTTTTGTTTTGCACCATATCATGAAACTATCAGCGAAAACGCACAGGGCGCGGTCATACAAAACGGCCTGATCGACTATGGCGGCGGTTTTTCGGAAACAGGCAGACCAAATGAACTTTGGAGTTTTGGGGAAGAAGTTTATTCTATATTAAAGAAATATCTCGATATCAGACTCCGCATGAAAGAATATATAAAATCAGTGATGGATGAGGCAAGCGCAAACGGCTCGCCGGTCATCCGCACGATGTTTTATGAGTTTCCAGAAGATGAAGCCTGCTGGAATATAGACGACCAGTATATGTTCGGCCCCAAATATCTGGTGGCGCCGGTGATGTATCAGGGCATGACACAGTCTCATATATTTGCCGCGTGGCAGTTGGCGTAACATTCACAGCGGGGAACGCATCGAGGACGCGCAGCACATCACGGCCGCCGCCCCGCTCGACGTAATACCGGTCTATGAGAAGCAGTAAAACATCATCAGCTGCCGAATTTGCATACGGTCAGGCAATTGCGCCGTATGCAGACGGCAGCTGATATGGTTCCCTATTGTTTAGGACACTTTCAGTGTAAATTTCTGTATCTCTTTTTCCGTCGAGACCTTCTCGATCAGAGCGCCAAGCCCAGCCAGCTTGTGCTCAAACTCCTCATAGCCGCGCTCTATATAATAGATATCATCGACCACGGTGATTCCCTCCGCCGCCAGCCCGGCGATCACCAGAGCTGCGCCCGCGCGCAGATCGGGCGCGTTGACTCTCGCCCCGGTATAATTCTTGATGCCGTCAATGATGGCAATGTTGCTCTCCACCTTGATACTCGCGCCCATGCGCGTCAGCTCATCCACATACTTAAAGCGGTTCTCAAAAATACTCTCGGTCACGGTGCTGGTGCCGCGCGCCAAGCCTAACACCACCGCCATCTGCGGCTGCATATCCGTCGGGAATCCCGGATAAGGCAGCGTCGTCACCTGCGTATGGCGCAGCCTGCGGGCAGATACCACGCGCACGGCGTCATCAAACTCCTCGACCTCACAGCCGATCTCAAGCAGCTTGGCGCTGATGGACTCCAGATGCTTGGGGATCACATTTTTCACCATGATATCCCCTTTCGTGGCCGCCGCAGCCATCATGAAGGTCCCGGCCTCGATCTGATCGGGAATAATGGAATACTCTGTCTTGTGCAGACGTTCCACTCCGACAATGCGTATCACATCGGTGCCCGCGCCGCGGATATTGGCTCCCATGCTGTTTAAGAAATTGGCCACGTCAACCACATGCGGCTCTTTGGCGGCATTTTCAATGATCGTCTTGCCCTCCGCCTTGGCGGCAGCCATCATGATATTGATCGTCGCACCAACGGAAATCTTATCGAGATAGATATGCGTTCCCACCAGCCGCTCCGCGGAGGCGATCACAAGCCCATGGCGGATATCGACCGTAGCGCCCAGCGCCTGAAAGCCTTTGAGATGGAGATTGATCGGCCTGCTGCCGATATTACAGCCGCCCGGCAGTGCAACCTCCGCCTTTTTATATTTTCCCAGAAGCGCCCCGATCAGATAATAGGAAGCGCGGATTTTGCGTATATACTCATTGTCTACATTGAAATCACGAATAAACGAGCCATTCATCTTTACCGTATGGGCATCCACACGTTCCACCATGGCTCCGATTTCCTGTATTGCGTTTAACAGTACATTAATGTCCCGCACATTGGGAATATTTTCAATCGTAACAGTCTCATCCGTCATCACGGCAGCGGATAATATCGCCAGCGCCGCATTTTTTGCACCGCCGATCTCCACTTCTCCCACCAACGGATTGCCACCTTTAACCACATACTGTTCCATAACTAAACGACCATGCCTTTCAACGTAATCCTTTTACTCCATACAAATACGTTATTATAATTATTACTGTACCCATTTGTCAAGTAAATTACATTTACAAATTTATTTCATTTGTGTTGCAAACGTTGTCACTACTGAATATATTTTAACGGATTTACCGGCGAACCGTTAATATAAATCTCAAAATGAAGATGCGGCCCCGTTGAACGTCCGGTGTTGCCGCTCAAGGCAATCGGCTCTCCCTGCTCGACATGCTGCCCTACATGCACCAAGATCTTGCTGTTGTGCGCATAGCGCGTCATTCTTCCATCCGGATGGCTGATCACCACATTATTGCCATAGCCGCCGCTGTTATAGCCGGCCTGCACGACTGTCCCCGCACTCGAGGCAAATACCGTCGTCCCGATCGAACACGCGTAATCCACGCCCTTGTGCAGCCTTCCCCAGCGGTATCCGTAACCGGAACTGAATCTGCCGCCATTGAGGGGCTTGATATAAGTGGGCGGTTTGATCGTGCCGCGCTCGATCACCGCGGCCACCGACTCCACCATAACCGTCTGCTGCGCCAGATTCCTGCTGACCTCAAAGCCGTTTTCATATACTACCACGTCATTGCGCTCTCGGTGCCCGGTGCTGCCCTCCTGCAAAACGACTTCTTTCGTCGTATACCAATTGTCATTTTTGACAATGACCGGCGTCTTTTCGTAGTCTTCTTCGTACACCTCTCCCATGACAAGGCGAAGCTTCAAATCCGGCTCCGGCACGGCAATGATCAGTTCCTGCCCTTCGCGCAAGGTGTCCGCATCCTCCATATGGTTGAGCTTCACAAGCTCAGACACGGTTGTGCCGTAGTCCAATGCAATCACGGAAAGACAGTCACCACTCTCTACTACATATATCTTATTCGATTCTTTCTGTTTTGTGACTTCTGTGAGCGCGTTTGTCAGATCGGACAGTCCGTCAGGGTCCACATAGGAGCGGTAAACACTCACCTGCTCGACAAAGGAGAGATCGAGCAGGCCGGTCTGATACGCCTCTCTGCCGCCCGGCGAGCCGAGCATCTGTCCATGCCACGCGGCCACGCCCGCAAAATGCCCGTCATTCTCAGCCTCTTTTTGTTCTTCGGGTGCGCCGCGCCGCTCTAAAGAAGCCTCCATAATCCCGTCTATCAACAAATCTTCCCCGCGAAAGCAGACTCCGTAGGCATCTTCCTCATCGGACGGCTGCTTGACGCGCTCCAAAAATACTTTCACCTCATCCAGTGTGGCAAAGGTCGCCCGAAAATCCTCCACAGCCACCGTATACGCCTGCACGCGGCCTCCCGGCTGCTTTCCCCGCAGAACCGTCTTAATCGCCTCGAAAAGCTCTGGTTTCGTCATCAGAGGGGTAAAGACGGCCCGCTCTGTCTTACAGCTCCAATCGAACGCAAGAAACAGTCTGTCGCTCTGTTCTAACGCCAGGGCACGCCTTGCCTGCAAAAAAACCTGCTCCACATCGGTATCCGCCGCCACGGCGCCGACGACCTCTCCGTCCACTACAACCTGCAAAAAACTTTGCCCGAGAGAAATCTGCCTGGAAAACGCGGCCAGAAAGAGGAGCACTGCCGCTACGGCCACAAGAAATAGTTGTATGCCCGCTGATTTACTGATCTTTATCTTCTGCATATCACATATTTCCTTCCTCACATACTGTTTCTCCAAAAACACCCACCGGCCACGTTTTGCCTGATGGGTGCTGTTTGTTTCTGTTCGTCTGCCTATTCCTGCCGGCATTTTACATGGTCAGTATTTGCCGTCACTCTTCTTCTGTCGTTGCTGTCTCGCTCCCGGATTGCGAACTCTCCGCCGTGGTGGTAAACAGATTGTCAAATGTAATCGTTCCGACTGCTTTTTCGTCCACCGTCCATGCGATATCTTCTTTCCAGCCCTCCAAGGTCTCGTCATAGAGCGTCGTTTCGCGCTCTGTCACGATCGACTTCTTGGTGGCGTCGGTCGCTTCGCGGTCCATCTCCTTATCCAGGCGCACTACATAATAATAGGTGTCGGTATCAATGACGTCTGACACCGCTCCCTCTTTGGCCGAACGCAGCGCTGTGATCACCGCCTCGTCAAAAGTATCGTCATCCGCGGTAAAGCTTGCCGTACTTACGGTGTATTCGTAATCTTCAGCGACATCCTCCAGCGTGCCGGCCTTTGCCTCCGCGGCAAACTGGTCAACTTTTTCTTTTAAAGCATCCATATCCGCAGACACCGAGTCCGCATCATCGGATTCTGACGCCTTTTCCACACGCACATAAGAAAAAGTACCTGTCTTTGCCTCCTCGTCGGACACCTCCTTGTCCACATCGGCGATCATCGCCTTGCGCATCTTTGCCGCTATGGTTGAAAGGCGCAGGTATTCTTCGACGTACTCCTGGTCCGCTCCCATGGCGTCGATGGCCTTCTTGCTGTTGTCCGCCAAAAACTGCTCCGCCGCGGCCTTAATGTCCGCAAGCTCCTGCTCGCTTACCGTCACCTGATACTCTTCCATGTGGCGCTCTAAGGTATAGATATTTTTTAGGGAATCCATGACGCCGTTTACCAGGTCATCTTTCATCGTACTGCCGTTGCCGTACAAATCGGCTGTCCAGAGGTCGTCCCCTTTGTTAAAATACATCTTATATATATCGTCATAACTTGCCTGCTGGTATCTTGCTATAAAATTTACCAAGCCAAGCTCCACATCCGTGTCCTCAAAATGAGCCGCGGACGCCCCTTTATTGATACCGCCGCAGCCGCCCGTCAGCGACGCCGCCATCACCGCGCTTAATAGTAACGCTGTCAGTCTTTTTGCTTTCATATATTTTATTACCTTCTTCCTCATTGCTGTGTGTAATGTCAGGCGGATATACCGGGTGGCAACGCCCTCTGGCATTACAGTTGCTTCCTATTATAGCCTTTATTGAGCTATTTAGCAATCACTTTCAGAAAAAACTGTCCTGGCATCCTCCAAAAACTGCCCGAGCACCTTTAAAACATCGACATTCTTATCTCTGGAATTGGCGTAGAGCAAATATTCCAGCCGCGGCGCTTTGGCATCGGGTATAAACTTAAGCCGTCCCTCATATCTCTTAAGCAGCTCCGGGATTTTGGCCACATCCAGCTTCGCGCGCTCATAAAAACGAAAACACAGCCGTTCGCCTTTCTGCGCGATCTCCGTAAAGTACACGGCATGCGCCAGGGTTTTTAAGCGCGCCACCGCCAGCAGATTTTCCACCGGCCTGGGGAGATCGCCGAAGCGGTCGATCAATTCCTCCGTAATCTCTTCGGCCTCGTCCTCGTTATCAATGCCGGCAATGCGCTTATAGATATCCAGCTTCTGAAACTCATTGGGAATATATCCCATGGGAATATAGGCATCGACCGTGATATCGATCGATGTGTCGTAGCGCTCCGCCACGGCGGTGCCTTTGGCCTCTTTCACCGCCTCATTGAGCATCTTGCAGTAGAGATCATAGCCGACGGCCTCCATATGGCCGTGCTGCTCTGCCCCCAGGAGATTGCCGGCCCCCCGTATCTCCAAATCGCGCATGGCAATCTTGAAACCGCTGCCAAGCTCGGTATACTCTTTGATGGCCGCCAGACGTTTTTCCGCGATCTCTTTTAACATCTTATCCCGCTTATACATCAGGAAAGCGTAAGCCGTGCGGTTTGAGCGCCCGACTCTGCCCCGTAGCTGATAGAGCTGGGATAATCCCATATTGTCGGCGTCATGGATAATCATGGTATTGACATTGGAAATATCAAGCCCGGTCTCTATGATCGTCGTCGAAACCAGCACGTCGATCTCTCCGTTGATAAAGCGGTACATGATATTTTCAAGCTCCGTTTCTTTCATCTGCCCGTGGGCGTAAGCGACCACGGCCTCCGGCACAAGCGAGGCCAGCTTCGCCGCCACGTCACCGATCTCGCGCACACGGTTATAGACATAATACGCCTGCCCGCCCCGCGCCAATTCCCTGGACACCGCCTCGCGCACAAGCTCTTCATTGTACTCCATCACATAAGTCTGAATCGGCAGTCTGTCCATCGGCGGCTCCTCGAGCACGCTCATATCCCGGATGCCAATCAGGCTCATGTGAAGCGTCCGGGGAATCGGCGTCGCCGTCAAAGTCAGCACGTCGATATTGTTTTTCAACTGCTTGATCTTTTCCTTGTGCCCCACGCCAAACCGCTGCTCCTCATCCACGACCAGAAGTCCGAGATCTTTGTAGACAATGTCCTTGGACAGCAGCCTGTGCGTACCGATCACAATATCAACCATCCCTTTGCGCAGATTTTCCACGACTTTTTTTTGTTCCCCAGCGCTGCGGAAACGGCACATAAGCTCCACATTGACCGGAAAATCTTTCATTCGCTGGATAAAGGTATTATAGTGCTGCTGCGCCAAGATCGTCGTCGGCACCAAAAAGGCCACCTGCTTGCCGTCCTGTACGGCCTTAAACGCTGCGCGTATGGCGATCTCTGTTTTTCCGTAGCCCACATCGCCGCAGATCAGGCGGTCCATAATTTTTTTGCTCTCCATATCCGCCTTGGTCGCCGCGATTGCAGTCTCCTGGTCCTCCGTCTCCTCAAACGGAAACATTTCCTCAAATTCCCGCTGCCATACCGTATCCGGCCCGTAGGCAAACCCTTCCTTGCTCTGTCTCGCCGCATAAAGGCGCACCAAATCCGAAGCGATCTCTTTTACCGCTCCCCGCACTTTTGTCTTTGTCTTATTCCACTCCTGGCCGCCCAGTTTATTTAACTTCGGCTTTTTGGCGTCCGCGCCCGCATATTTTTGAATCAGCTCCAGCTGTGTCGCCAAAATATAGAGATTGCCGCCCCCGGCGTATTCGATCTTGATATAATCCTTTAAGGTCTTATCCACCTCTATTTTTTCGATGCCGCGGTAGATTCCCAGGCCATGATTCTCATGCACGACATAATCGCCGACGCTAAGGTCCGTGAAACTGGCGATTTTTTCCCCTTCGTAGGAGCGGCGGCGTTTTTTCTTTTTCTTCTCACCGCCGAAAATATCGCTCTCCGAGATCACCACAAACTTTAGCAGGGGATATTCATATCCTTTTTTCACTTTGCCGTAAGCCGTCATGATCTCCCCGGGCTTCACCAGATGATCGTAATCGTCGGTAAAAAAACTGTTTAATCCCTCCGCGGACAAATCTTCCGCCAGGCGCTTCGCGCGGCTCTTAGAGCCGGACAAAAGCACCGCCCGATATCCGTTTTTCTTGTATCGCGTCAGGTCTTTCACCAAAAGCTCAAAGCTGTTATTGTAGGGATTGACCGTCCTCGTCTCGATATGAAAACGCTCCTCGATGGCGAGATGGGGATTTTTCATATCGAGCGCCACCATAGAGACAAGACGGTAACGCTGCAACCTGGCTAATACTTCCCTGCACGCGTACAGCTCGCGCATCTGTCCCGGCAGGATATACCCCTTTTCCAGACGCTGTTTCATGCTCTCCGAAAACTCCGTCTCGGTGGAAATTCCCCGCTCGATGGTGCGGGCCGCCTCATCCAATATGACGATCGTATGCTGCGGGTCAAAATAATCGAGCAGCGACACCCGCTCGCTGCAAAAATAGGACAGGTAGGCATCGAGACCCGCCGTGATCTCCAACTCTTCCACCTCTTCCCGCAGCTGTTTGGCCGCCGAAATGACCCGATAGGCTTCCTCCGTTTTCATCTCTTTTCGCATCTTTGCAGAAACCGTATTGGCCTCCCGCATCAAACGCTCAATGCCGTCCCGCTGCTCCTCCTTGGTGAGCACCAGCTCGCAGGCGGGATAGATGTGAATCTCCTCCTGATTTTCGATGGAGCGCTGGCTTTCCGGGTCAAAGGAGCGGATGGAATCGATCTCATCCCCCCACAGCTCGATGCGGTAGGGATTTTCCTCTGTCAGAGGAAATACGTCAAGAATCCCGCCGCGGACCGAAAACTGTCCGCTGGCCTCCGCCTGGTCGTTCTTTTCATAGCCGAGTTCCACGAGATGGCGGGTAAACTCCCCTAAATCAATCGTATCCCCCACCCGCAGGCCGCGCACCGCCTGAATAAATTTTTCCGGCACAGGCATCGGATTCATCAGCGCGTCAAACGTCGTCACTACCGTGCAATTCTTTTCCTCCGCCAGCATTTTGAGCACATTCATCCGCTCCGCCGTCAGCAGATTGCCGCGGATATCCGACTGGTAAAATAAGATATCCTTGGCCGGATAATACGCGGTGCGGCGGTCAAAAAAGCGGTATTCGGCACACATTTCCTTGGCTTTTTGCTCATGAAAAGTGACAATGATTCTGTTTCCAGAACCATTGCCCATGCCGTAGATCATATGTGGTTTTGCCGCGTCGATGCAGCCGGAGATCTGAAGCACACCCGATTTTTTGCGCTGCCGCCACAGCTCATCCAATTCTTTTAATTCTTCCAACGGAGCAGTAAACGTTTTCACAATTTCTTCCTCATCCATCCGCTAACGCGGCCAAATTAGTTATATAAGTTCATCGCCCGATCTATTTCTTCCTGCACGATCAGTTCAGCGGCCGAGAGCGCCTTGGCGACGGCGTCCTCCACTTCTGCCCGCTCTTCGCTGGAAAAATGGCCCAGCACATGATCGGCCAGGTCCCAGCCCTTTGGTTTTTCTCCCACCCCGACTTTGATGCGCTGAAACTCCTGCGTGCCGCACATGGCGATAATGCTTTTGATGCCGTTATGTCCGCCGGCGCTGCCTTTTGCGCGCACCCTCAGCCGCCCGGGCGCAAGGCTGATATCGTCGTAGATCACCAGCAATTCGTCTGTCGGATTTAATTTATAATAGTGCAAAAGTTCTGCGACACTCTCACCGCTTAAATTCATATATGTCTGCGGCTTCGCCAGAATGACTTTTCTCCCGGCAATCACGCCCTTGCCGCAGAGCGCCTTGTTTTTCCTGCTTTCAACTGTAATATTATATTTGTCCGCCATAGCGTCTATGACATCGAACCCCACATTGTGGCGGGTGTTCTCATACTGCTTGCCCGGGTTCCCGAGACCGACAATTAAAAACATACTGTTCTCCTGCTTGCTGTTTTCTATCGCTGCCTGCGGCGTATCACTTCGGCCGCCGCCTTCAACTGTTCTTTATCATTGACGCCGGTGATATCCTCCGCATTCTCCAGCGCAAACGCGTCCACCTTCAGCCCTTTTTCTTTTATTATGGTGAGCGTGTCGGGAAGATAATATTCTCCCTGCGCGTTATTTGGCGTGATCTGTTCTAACGCTTCCCGCAGCGCGCGGGTGTCAAAAAGGTACATGCCGGAATTAATCTCGTGGGAGGCGCGCTCTTTCTCACTGGCGTCCTTGTGCTCTACACTCTTTGCAAATAATCCATTTTGATCGCGGATAATCCTGCCATAGCCATCCGGGTTATCGACCAATGCGGAGAGCACCGTCACCGCATTGCCGTGGCGCTCATGGTAATCGCAAAGCCGCCGCAGTGTTTCGGCCGTAATTAACGGCGTATCGCCAAACAGTATCATCGTTCTGCCGCTCTCTCCGAGAAAATCACTTGCGCATTTGACCGCATGCCCCGTGCCAAGCTGCTGCTCCTGCAGCACAAACGTGACATTCTTGTGCGCAATCCGCTCATGCACGATCTCGTATTTATAGCCCACCACCAGACAGATTTCCTCTGCCCCTGCGCCGATGGCGGCGTCGATGGCATAGTCAACCAGGCATTTGCCTTCTATTGTATGTACCACTTTGGGCAAATCCGATTTCATGCGGGTTCCCTTGCCCGCCGCTAAGATCACTGCTTTTAAATCTTTCATAATTTTCTCCATTTCTGCATTGCGAACTATGTTCGCATTAGCTTTATTGCGCATATCGAGTTTGTGTAAGCCATAAATGGCTTTGCAGCGCGCAGACACAAATCTCGCGATTGAAAATTTTAATTTTCAATCTTTCTTTCATTCCGCCGTCTTTGCGGCATACCGTTGTTTTAAAGCCTATTTCCTATTTTACAAAATTTTCATGAGATTACAAGCTTTTTATGTAAAATGGATGGCGGTTGACTATGACATAGAAAAGGGGAGCCGCTACATCGCTGTACCCCGGTTCCCCTTTTCTATGTTTTTAATTTTCTGCCTCGTCCATGCGTGTCGTTTCCTCATACTTTTCGAGAATCAGATTTTGTATCCTCTCTCTCGTGGCCGAATTAATCGGATGGGCAATGTCGCGGTATTCTCCATCGGAAGCCTTACGGCTCGGCATTGCAATAAAAAGCCCTTTCTCTCCCTCGATCACCTTGATATCGTGTACCACAAACTCTTCATCCAGGGTAATCGATACCACCGCTTTCATTTTTCCCTCTTTTTCCACTTTTCTGATTCTCACATCTGTAATCTGCATGTCGTAATTATCTCCTTTCGCATTACATGCTTTCTCATAGGTCGATGATACTCAACCTTGGCACTCTTTGATTTGCGCCTATTCACGACGAATAACCTCATGGCCAGGTAAATTATCTTTGTATTATAAGACGTATCTCGCGTTGTTCTCAAATACAATCTTAATACCATTGTCGCCGCAATAGTAAGTATTTGCTTTTAATGTATCACGGCTCTCTACGATGCAGTTTTCAATGTGTGTGTTATCGCCAATATATACATCATTTAAAATAATTGAATTTTTAATGACACAATTCTTGCCAACGAATACTTTCTTGAATAATATGGAATTCTCCACTTTGCTGTTGATGATACAGCCGCTGGCAATCAGACTGTTGCGGATATCCGAACCGACGTTATATTTTGCCGGCGGCAGATCATCCACTTTGGAATAGATCTTTGGCTCATCGCGGAAGAAATAGTTGCGCACCTCCGGCTTGAGGAAATCCATGTTGGTCTGGTAGTAAGATTCGACTGTGGCTATGTTGTTCCAGTACTCCTGCATCTTATAGCCATAGATGCGCTTCATATTCTTGTAGCGTATCAGGATATCGGTCACAAAATCCCAGCGGTTCTCCGCGGCGCTGCGCTCTAACATCTCAATCAACTGCCTGCGCCGCATAATATAGATGCCTGCGGAGATTGTATTGGACTGCGACACCATCGGCTTCTCCTCGAACTCAATGATTCTCGCGTCCTCGTTCATGCGCACCACGCCAAAGCGGCTCACATCCATACCCTTGTCCATATCCTTGCAGACTACCGTGACATCGGCCTTCTTATCAATATGATAATCGAGGATCTTGTTGTAATCAATTTTGTAAACACAGTCGCCGCTCGTGATAATCACATAGGGTTCGTGGCGCTGTTTGAGAAAACTGATATTCTGATACATGGCGTCCGCCGTTCCCCGGTACCACCAGCTGTTATCGACGGTGACCGTCGGATTAAACACATACAATCCGCCCTGCTTTCGTCCAAAGTCCCACCACTTGGAGGAGCTGAGATGTTCGTTTAAGGAGCGCGCGCTGTACTGGGTCAGCACCGCTACCGTCTGCACATGGGAGTTGCTCATGTTGCTGAGCGCAAAATCTATGCTGCGGTAACTTCCTCCCACCGGCATTGCCGCAATTGCACGCTTGTTTGATAATTCCTGCATGCGGCTGTTATTACCGCCAGCCAAAATAATTCCTACTGCCTTCATAAATTAGTCACCTGCCTTAATGATTGCTTCGCCGCTTGCCAAAATGCCATTCGGATAATCCGCCTGCTCTGTGACGCCGGATATCGCTGTATTCTTACCGACCGACACGCCGTCCGGGATAACGGAATCTTCTCCGACCGTCACGAGTCCAAACGAATAGACGCTTTCATTGAGCTTGTTTGGCACTTCGTCGCCAACGCCAAGGATGACATTGTTTCCGATCCGGCAGTTCTCTGCGATAATGGATTTGTCAATGACGACATTGTCCCCGATGCGGGTATCTTTCATGATGATCGAATCTCTCACCACGGTTCCCTTTCCTATGGTGACGCCCGCTCCGATCACACAGCCGTACACCTCGCCGTAGATCTCGGAGCCTGACCCGATAATACATCGCTCCACCACGGATTCCGCGGACAAATACTGCGGTTCAATAATATCGCTCTTTGTGTAGATCTTCCAGTATTCCTCGTAAAGATTGAACTCCGGAATCAGATGAATCAGCTCCATATTGGCTTCCCAGTAAGAGCCGAGCGTGCCGACGTCCTTCCAGTATCCGTTGTACTCATAGGCAAACAGCCGTTGTCCCTTTTCATGGCAATAGGGAATGATATGCTTGCCGAAATCGCACCCGCTCTGATCTTTCATCGCGTAGAGCGCTTCTTTGAGCACATCCCAGCTAAAGATGTAAATACCCATGGATGCCAGATTACTGCGGGGATGTTCCGGCTTTTCCTCAAACTCCTCGATCTTTTTATTCTCATCTGCAATCACAATGCCGAAACGGCCCGCCTCCTCAAGCGGTACGGGCATGGTCGCAATCGTCACGTCGGCGTTGTTCTCCTTGTGAGAGTCAAGCATGACCTCATAATCCATCTTGTATATGTGATCGCCCGACAAAATAAGCACATACTCCGGGTGGTAGCTCTCCATGTAATCCATGTTCTGAAAAATCGCATTGGCCGTGCCGGTGTACCACTCGCTGTTTACGCTCCTCTCATACGGCGGAAGCACCGACACGCCTCCGCTGTTACGGTCCAAATCCCAGGGAATCCCGATACCGATATGGGAATTGAGCCTAAGGGGCTGATACTGCGTCAACACGCCGACTGTATCTATACCGGAATTGATACAATTGCTCAGCGGAAAATCTATGATACGGTATTTTCCTCCAAAAGCAACCGCCGGTTTAGCGACTTTCGCTGTAAGCACGCCCAGGCGGCTGCCCTGCCCCCCTGCCAACAACATCGCTATCATTTCTTTTCTAACCACGTCCATCACCTCTCGTCATGTTCTCGTTATCTCTATTTGTATATCCATTATAGCATATACTTACCCGGCTGTATATCATTTTTTCACAATATAGCGCATCTTTTTTCCTATTTTTCGTCAATTTAGACAAATTTTCGACAGCATGACAAACTTTTTGCCAGCGCCCGCTTTTATTTTCCTGTTACACAAAGGCTGTCGAAAGAGTAGGAAAAAACCAATTAATTTTTGCGCAAAACAATTTGCAAATACCACTGTGAAATGTATAATAGACTATATAAGTTGGATAATATTGCAATTTGTTTGAACGAAAGCCAGACATATTTTAGCAGAAACGGAGATCACCATGTATCAGATTCAATTTCAACATCCCATACATATTCACTTTATCGGTATCGGCGGCATCAGTATGAGCGGGCTCGCAGAGATCCTGCTCGCCGAACATTTTATCGTCCAGGGTTCCGATTCCAGGGAAACCGAACTGACGCGCCGCCTCGCGCAAAAAGGCATAACCGTTTTTTACGGGCAGAGCGCCTCAAATATCACCGACGAGATCGAGCTTGTCGTCTACACCGCGGCCATTCATGAGGATAACCCGGAGTTCGTTAAAGCCAGAGCGCAAAACATTCCTCTGATGAGCCGGGCCGAGCTTTTAGGCCAGATCATGGACAATTATAACAACTCCATCGCCGTCGCCGGCACGCACGGCAAGACGACCACGACTTCGATGATCTCCCATATTCTCCTCGCCGCGGATTGTGACCCCACAATCACGGTCGGCGGCATTTTAAAAGCGCTGGACGGCAATCTGCGCGTGGGTTCCTCCGATATTTTTGTATCGGAAGCCTGTGAATACACCAACAGTTTCCTACATTTTTATCCCAGATACAGCATCATTCTCAATATAGAAGCAGAACATCTCGATTTTTTCCACGATCTGGAGGATATCCGCGCATCATTTCGCCGCTTTGCCGCAAACACCAAGGAGGGCGGCGTCATTTTTATCAACGGGGACGTGGAGCGCCACAAAGAGCTGCTTGACGGCCTTCCCGCCCGCACTGTGACGTTCGGGCTGACCGACGGCTGCGAGTACCATCCGGCGGACATTACCTTTGATGGGCAGGCATGTCCGACATTCACCGCAATGCACGGGGACAAAGCGCTTTTTACCGTCTCCCTGCAGGTTCCCGGCATGCACAATGTATGCAACGCCCTGTCCGCCATCGCGCTTGCCGCAGAGCTTGCCCTTCCCCAAGAAGCCATCACAGACGGGCTGCATCGTTTTGGGGGAGCCGACCGGCGTTTTCAGCGAAAAGGCGTCTGGAACGGCGTCACGGTCGTGGACGATTATGCGCACCATCCGACGGAAATCGCCGCTACTTTGGCGGCGGCCCAAAAATATCCCCACCAGCGGCTTATTCTGGTATTCCAGCCGCATACCTACTCGAGAACCGCGGCTTTTCTCGATGATTTTGCCCGCGTGCTCTCCGCGGCTGATCTCATTGTACTGACCGATATCTACGCAGCGCGGGAACAGAACACTTACGGCATCCACTCACTCGATCTTTTGCACAAGCTAAAGGAACGAGAAAAAGACTGTTACTATTTTCCTACTTTTGAGGAGATTGAAACATTTTTAAGAAAAAAATGTATGCACGGTGACCTGTTGATAACTATGGGAGCCGGAGACATTGTAAACGTGGGCGAACATCTGCTTACCCACTGAGTTATCCACATTATCCACATTTGCGCTGGAAAAGACTTCCACCGTCTAATGTGGATTTTTGTTTCAACAGCGGCACGGTTTTTTCGTTTTATCCACATTATCCACAGAGCGCCAGACGCCGTTTTTTCTCCCGTGTGGACGGGATATTTCAAAAAATATCTCTTCTCAATTTGCCAAAGCTGTGCTATAATTTCACCGAGTTTGAATCGGGCGAATCACGATTTCACCAAAAACTTAAAGGTAGGAAGGTAACCAATCATGGGAGAGATTACTCTGCGCAGTGACAGCCAAACATCTGTCACCAGCGTTTCCAATATTTTTATTGACAACTATATGGCGGACGCCAACGGGGAATTTGTAAAAATCTATCTCTATCTGCTGCGCTTGATGGGAAAGCCGTCCCCGACCTTCTCTCTCTCCTCGATTGCGGACAAGTTTGAGCACACGGAGAAAGATGTCAAGCGCGCGCTCAGTTACTGGGAGCGGATGCATCTGCTGCGGTTAGAGTACGACGATAAGGAAACGCTCGTCGGCATACGGCTGCTCGAATCCTGCGACAAGCCTGATGCACCGCCGGCAGCGGACATACCCATTCCGGAGATGCAAACGACAATCGCACTGGGACCCGGCGCCAAAGAGCATACGGCTCCCTCGAAGAAACAATATACACCCGACGATATCGCCATGTTCCGGGGACAGGATACGGTAGCCGAGCTTCTATTTATCACGGAGCGTTATCTGGGCCGCACACTCAGTTCCACGGACGTCAACACCCTGCTCTATCTCTACGACGGACTTCATTTTTCCGCCGAGCTGATCGAGTATCTGATCGAATACTGCGTCTCCAAGGGGCGCACCAGTATTCATTACATAGAAAAAACGGCCTTAAACTGGGCGGACAGCAACATCCGCACAGTGGAGGAGGCAAAGCAAAACAGCGCCTCCCACAGCCAGACCTATTTTTCCGTGCAGAAGGCTTTCGGCATCAGCGGAAGAAATCTCGTTCCCACTGAGACGGCCTTTATCAGCAAATGGAAAACGACCTACGGCTTTACAAACGAATTGATACAGGCGGCGTGTAAGCGCACGATGAGCGCCATACATCAACCCAGTTTTGAATACACGGACTCTATTTTAACCAACTGGAAAAAGCACGCCGTGCACTCCTTAGACGACGTCACAAAGCTGGACGCGGCTTTTACGAACCGCAAAAAGTCCGCTCCGACCGTCACGGCCGCGCCCAAAAACCGTTTTAACAATTTTCCGCAGCGCTCCTATGATTATGAGCAGTTGGAGAAAATGCTCCTGACAACGGAAGCGCATTGAGTATTTTGCGCGATGTGCCAGAAACGAGGTAACCTATGCCGCTAAGCAATTCACAATATGACGCGATCATGCAAGGGTACGATGCCCGGCGGATGCGCGCCAACCAACTTCAGAAAAAGCGTTTTGACGAGGTGTGCGCCAGATATCCGCGGCTGCGCGAGATAGAAGACAATATCGCTTCTCTGTCTGTCAGACAGGCAAGGCTGCTTCTCGACGGGGATCGCACGGCGCTTCACTCACTGAAAGAACAGTTGGCCCTCTGCCGCAAAGAGCGCAGCGCGCTGTTGGCCGCGTCGGATATCCCTGCCGGCTACCTGGAGGTGCCCTATACCTGTCCTGACTGCAAGGACAGGGGATTGATCGAGGGAAAGCGCTGCCACTGTTTCGTACAGGCGGAGATCGACCTGGTGTATACCCAGTCCAACATACGCGAAATACTGGAGACCGAGAACTTCAGGGCGTTGACGTTCGACTATTATTCCGACACCGACGTCAACCCGGCGAACGGCATGTCCTCGCTCGCTACGGCCAAAGAGGCGGTTGCCAAATGCTTGGATTTCATCAAAAGCTTTGACGTCCACTTTTCCAACCTCTATTTTTACGGGGACACCGGAACCGGCAAAACCTTTCTGTCCAATTGTGTCGCAAAGGAGCTTTTGGAGAGCGGACATTCCGTTATCTACTTTACGGCGTTCCAATTATTTGATATATTAAGCAGGGGTGTATTTGATAAGGAGGCAGAGGCGATCGCCGCCCACAAGAACATTTTTGACTGCGATCTTTTGATCATCGACGATTTGGGAACAGAAGTTTCCAATTCATTTACGACCTCGCAATTGTTTTTGTGTATCAATGAGCGGATTTTGCGAAAGAAGTCCACGATTATTTCCACCAATCTGGGCATGAACCAGTTGGCCGGCCTGTACTCGGAACGGATCCTATCGCGCATATCCAGCAATTATACGCTCATCAAGCTTTTCGGCGCCGATATCCGCATCTTAAAGCGCCATTCCTGATGCATGGTTTTCCTGTGAATTCAATCAGAGCAATCTGTTGAACATAAGATACATAAACGAACTGGTAAGCTCATTACAAATTATGGAGGATTTTATTCATGCCAAATGATGAAATGAAACTGGAAACACTTCCCGATGGGGTCCTTGGTCTGATTCCGCTCAAAAGCTGTCAGGAGCTCGGTCAAAAAGTTGACCGCTACCTGGTCGGCTGGCGTGAAAAAAGGCAGCACCAGCACGCAGACGATTTTGCGTTCAAGGATTACCGGCGCGACTCTTATATTATTGAGACTTCTGTTCCACGTTTCGGAACCGGTGAGGCCAAAGGCGTAATCAAAGAGTCCGTGCGCGGCAGTGACCTGTATCTGATGGTGGACGTCACCAATTACAGCCTCACATACACGGTATGCGGCCATGAGAACCATATGTCTCCAGACGACCATTACGCGGATTTAAAACGCATTATCGCGGCCGTAGGCGGAAAGGCAAAACGCATCACCGTCATTATACCGTTCCTGTACGAAAGCCGCCAGCACAAGCGCTCCGCGCGGGAGTCCTTAGACTGTGCGCTCGCGCTTCAGGAGCTGATCAATATGGGCGTGGAAAACATTATTACCTTTGACGCCCACGACCCGCGTGTTTCCAACGCCATTCCGCTCAAGAGCTTCGAGACGGTACAGCCGGTCTACCAATTTGTCAAAGGCATTTTAAACAGCGTCAAGGATTTAACGATCGACGCCGAACATATGATGATCATCAGCCCCGACGAGGGAGGCACCAACCGCGCCATCTATCTGGCCAATGTGCTCGGCCTCGATATGGGAATGTTCTACAAGCGCCGCGATTTCAGCAAGATCGTGGATGGAAGAAACCCCATCGTGGCTCATGAATTTTTGGGCGCTTCCGTGGAGGGCAAAGATGTCATTATCATTGACGATATGATTTCTTCCGGTGAGAGTATGATCGACGTGGCCACCGAACTGAAAAAGAGAAAGGCAGGCCGCATCTTTGTCGTGGCAACATTCGGCCTGTTTACAAACGGCTTTGCCGCCTTTGATCAGGCAGTCAAAGACGGCATCATCTACAAGGTCGTCACCACAAACCTCACCTACCAGACGCCGGAACTTTTGTCCAAGCCGTATTACATCAGCTGTGATATGAGTAAATATATTGCATATATCATTGACACTTTAAACCATGACACTTCGATCAGCAACCTGCTCGACCCCTATGACAGGATTCAGCGATTTGTCACCCGGTACAAGGCCGAACAGCAGTCTTAAAGCTGCTTGGCCTAAGCCGCTTTGCGCCCGGGTAAGGGAGCCGCATACCCAACCCGCCGCGCAGGGCGCGAAAAAGGGAGAGGAACATAATGTTCGTCTCCCTTTTTTACACCGAAACGGCCGGCAGCAAAAGCGCCGCTGTCTGCGGTATTGCGTCGGATGCGATGTGCCTTAAAACAACTTCACTTTACCTGCAAATTTTTGATTAATGACATAGTATGCGGCATTTTCTTCGGGCTTAAAGTATACCTGAAGTGATTTGATAGAAGAAACTCTGTGCCCCGCTGCAACATACTGATCTTTGGCCGCCTGGATAGCATCCTCCATAACAGCCTCTTTATTCTGGAACTGAAGAAAAAGCTCCGGCTTCAACTCGCCTTTTGTCTCTTTTGCGGTCGTCTTCCCGGCCGGTCTGCCTGGTTTCTTTTTCTCGGCTGTAGATTTCGCCGCCGTCTTTTTCTCTGCCGCTGCCGCCTGCTCAGTTACTGCCTCTGTTGACTCTGCAAGCGATGGCTCTGCATTGGCTGTTACAATTGCTGTTTCGTTTTCTGCTGCGTTTGCAGTTGTTTTCTTTCTCATTATGAGACCTCCTAAAATTTAACTATTAACATACTAAAAACTTTTCCATTGCCATTAACGCTTCCTGCTCATCGCTTCCGTCTGCAATAATATTCACTGTCATTCCCATAGAAGGATTAAAAGCCATAATACCCATAATGCTCTTGGCATTTATTCTTCTGTTGTCACTCTCTAAGGTAATATCACTGTCAAAATGACAGGCTACCTGAACTAATTCAGCAATCGGATTATTGTGCTTCTCGGAAACATTTGAAATAATTACTTCTTTTTTACTCATCTTATTCCACTTCCTTCTATCAAACAAAAATCATCTAACAAAATATACCCCATAAATCTATATTTTGCAATACCCTGAAGTAAAATATGTTAAACTTGGACAAAAAAACATTAATTTCCCGCGGTTTTTATGCACTTTTATTTAGTTATATAAGTGAAATAAATATTTCCCGCCGCCTCAAATTCTTCCCTCGCGCTCTCGATGGATTTGCGGTAAACACTTTCGCGGCCAGGATCGTACACGATGATATTGCTCGCATCGTAACCCAAAATCAGCATCGGTTCCTGGGCTCCCTTCATGGCAAACACCGGGCTGCCGCAGCTCACATAATATAATACCTCCTCGACGTCACAGCCCGTTAAATCAAAAACGACCGCATCTTTCATCGTATTATTGAGAATGGACTTTGGCGTCTCACCGCCTGCGATCAGGGCATCCACATTGATATTAATCCCCTCGTTTTGCAGCATGGTATTCAGGCAGAGCGCAATGCCGCCCACCGAGGCGTCTTCCCCGTGCGCCACCTCCATAATCTGCGCCTGCGCGGCTTTCCTGGAGCGCTTCCAGACATACGATAAGTCTTCTGCGATCACAACGCCCATATTGTCGTTTGCCTCTTTAATCGCCTCGGTGACGTTGTCCGTCGCACAGATGACGTCTCCCTTGACATACACATAGTAGCGCCGCAGGGCTTTGTCCTCCTTGAGCGCAACCGTCCTGTCATTCTCCAGAATGGTTTCCTTTGGTGTCAGCAGCTTTGGCGCTTTCGTCTGAGCAGTCTCCGGCAAAATGATCTTGTGGATTGTTTCTTTCACGTCCACCGCCACGGTGGAAACGGAAACCATGGGACTGCCGTCGCCCTCGCGGTTCATAATCATATCAAGTTCCGCTTCCACATAGGATACCCCGTTAAACTGGATGCGATCGAGATACATCGTATAACCGTCAATTTGAATCCCTGCTATAAAGTAACCGTTCTTCTGATATGACTTTAACAGCGTCGGTTCATCTTCCGTCACATCCATAATGCGCACCTGATACATCGGGACAATGCGGTTGCCCGCAGCGTCAATGGCGATGTCGCTTACATGCGCGATACCATAGACAAAATCCTCTCCCATAAATCCCAGGGGCTGCACTTCTTCTTTGCTTGCGGCCGCGATCTCGCTTGTCGTCCCATCGGAAAGCCGCATGATATGGATGACAGAAGCGCCGCCTTCCTCTTCTTTTTTGCACCAGGCAGCCACCCCGTTTGACCCGGATATCGCATACTCATCATCGCGCAGACCTTTTACCAGCTCCCGCACCTTTAAGCTTTGCAGATGGATGCCGTAGATACTGCCGTCCACCATCAAAAACAGCTCCCCGGCTTCATTGACATACATCAACTGCCCCAGCTCCGAACGCATGACCTCATATGAGCGGGTAGAAGGGATGAAGACCTCCTCCTCATTGGTGTTGGCAGTGCTGTCGTAGTGATAGACCATGATGCCCACCTGCCCCTCATGAATCCCGCGATTCATGTAACCATACACAATATAGTCCACGCTTCCGTTTTCGTCCACACGCACAATTTTGATGTCGTGCTCACCGTAATTTTCACGTCCTTCTATGCCCTCATAGCCGCGAAAACTAAAGACCTTGGCCAGCGTGGCCTCGCTCTGGTTGTAAGACCACAGCTCCCCCTCCTGCACAAAAGCCACGCAGGTGCCTGTCTCATTAGATTTATATTCAATGTCGTCGGAACGTATTCCTAAAAATAACTGGTTTTCAAAAATGTGATTGTTTTCTCCCCGGAAAATCTGCTCCATCGTCCGCTCAAAATTCAGCAGATACATGCGGTTTTCCGTGTAGCGGACCCGATAGTATTCCTCCACATTGTAATACTCGATCTCGCCGTTCTCCCCGATACTCGACAGCACATATTCCAAACAAATCACGTTGTAGGTATCTGTCATTTCTTTGATCGAGGGCACCGGTTCCGTCCTCTTCTCGCCCTTAAAGTCCGCCCAGCCGATCTGCTTTAAGGATGAATGCAGCGATACAAAATGCAGCGAGGTATTGTCGTCCGTCATCTTCTCCATATAAGTAGCCAGCGTGCCGACTGTCTCATCGTTAAAGGTTGTCCTGTTAAAATCCAGCGCAAACTGCACACATTCGGCCACATTCCCCCGCGTGGATTCCATAATCCTTGTATAGTAATAGACCGTCTTATCGCCGATCTCCAGCTTGATAATCAGCAGATACTCCTTGTCCTCCTCGAGAAGATTTTGAATCTTGAGCTCTGCACTGACCTGCCCCTTTTTGACCTCAAAAGACGCCGTCTTGGCATCCGCAATCAGACGCACGGCGTCAAGGCTCCTGATCTCGTATGTGATTCCGTCCACATGCGCATCGTAAGTCTGCACGGTAACAGGCAGTATCCGGTCCTCGGCAATGGGCGTGATCGTATCGCGCATAAACGCCGCGTCCATCTCCACCGAATACCCGTGCAGCTCATTGACGGCTGTCCCATTTTCATACAGCGTAATCACCGGAAGCGTCGCTTCCGCCATCTCAGTCGTCAGATCTTCGTTGGAATGATTCATCATCCCTGTAAAAATAATGATTGAAAACACAAAAATAAGCGCCAAAACGGCTGCTTTGATAATTCCTTTAGACAACTACTGCCTCCCAACCTTAATGTTCACATGACCCGGCCGGCCCATAACTGCGCCGGCCGGGGTCATGTCGTACTCTATATCGTAGAAATTTTATTTACCACCAACGTCTACATCTTCTGTGCCGGCATCTTCTCCGGTACATTTCGTTATTTAACAGGACACCGATTAACGACCGCATCGGATCCTGCCTTGGAGGCGGCGGGGGCGGCGGTCTGTGTCCTGGCGGCGGGGGCGGGGGCGGATTATTCCCCGGCGGCTGCATGCCGCCCCAAAATTGCTCCGCTTCCAACTCCGGTTCTTTCCCCGCCACGTTCTGATAAATCCGGTCTATCACCATATCTAACATCAGGCGGTCAGGATACTCGTCAAACATGAGGCTTCCCTCATATTCCATCTTGTCACATTCCTCTTCTACCACCTCTAATATCTGACGTGTTTCCCTTGGATACAATTCTTTCATTCGCTCCATATCTTTTTCGTATTCCATTTCCGTCAGATAAAGATTCTGCATGGGATAACTCATATAAAAAGGCATTTTCGGGATTTCAAGCTGCGCCCGAAAAAGTTGTTCCTGATTATAATCCAACGCTCTCCACTCCTTAGAGATAACTTCACTCTTAGCATATGCAAATGCCGAAAAATGTTGCATGGGCGATCTCTTTTCGCGTCAATTTCTGTTGTGCCGCCGCAAACGGTGCCTTCCCGGCCTAAACCAATTCCGCGATTCTTGTCACCGCCACATAGATCTCGGATATTTTGTACCAGGTCCGATAGTCCACGACTCCCGTCACCGGCAGCCCGAACACCGCTTGAAACTTCTCCACCGCTTCTCTGGTAGCCGGCCCGTAAATGCCGTCCGGGGTGATGGTCGGAATCGCGGGGTAAGAGCGCGAAATCCGCGCCAGCTGCTCCTGCATCTGCATGACCTTCTCGCCCGTCGAGCCCACCGTCAGATCTACGCGCGGCCAGGAAGCCGGCACGCCGGAAATCTCCTCGGCCGTGTTGATATACATATTGCTGCCATAGTAATAGCGCAGGATATCGATCGTGCTGTAGCCCTGGTCTCCGAGATATTTGCTGCCCCACTGGCTCAGCCAATTGCTACAGGTCACACGCTGCCCGTCACAGTACTGTGTCAAGATCGGCTGTCTGACATTGGGCCTGGATAGATAATTTTGAAAGATTTCATCCACTATATTGGAAATACTCTGAAAAATATTTCTGCCATAGACAAACTTCTGGTCAAATGCCGTGGACGTGGTGATCGTAAAGGAATACCCCATATTGCGATACCATTCCGTATAGACCCGGTTCAGGGTAAACGACATGATCGCCAAAATATTGGCCCGCTTGGTGGCGTCCGGCCATGTCGCGTAAATCTCGCTGGAGGCTACATTTTTAATGTAATCCCGATAGCGGATATAATAGTCCCTCGCCGCGCTGTCAGAGGGCGGCCCGTCGTGTACGATCACATATTCGGGAATCACCACACGGCTGAGCACGATCTCCCCGGTCTCGTCGATCGGTTTGATCTCCGACTCGGCAATCTTAGGCGGGAAATCGCCAAACAGTGTATTAAACGGTATCACGATGTCATTGTTGGCGTTCGTCACCGCCTCGTCCTGTTCCATGCGGATCGGTTGTAAGGCAAGCTGCCCTGAAAACAGCTCGGCGCCCGTCACGGATACAGGGCGATAGCCCTCGGCCCTGACCTGTATCGTGTACTGCGAGAACGGCTGATTCTCGCTTGGTTCCATCGAATATTCCAGGGGCGGCGTCGCGAGGGTCACGTTGTCCGTCATGCCGGACGAATTGCTCTCCACCTCTTCTATCGTACTCTGCGGATCACCGGTGTACGAAATCGAAATCCGCGCATTTGGAATGGGCTGGTTGTTTGACCTCTGCGTCACCAGTACTTTTAATTCCCCCTGATCGACGTTGTCCGATTGTGCATATCTTAGATTCTGCATATTATGAATAGACTTTCTTATGATTCTTCTTAATAGAATATGCAAGAAAGCCCGGAAATTTGACAACTATTTCAATCTTTACGCCCCTGTCATTCCACCGTTACCACTTTTGCCAGATTTCTTGGCTTATCGACATCAAAACCTTTATCGGAAGAAACATAGTAGGCCAATAACTGCAATGCCACCGACGCAGGCATTACCATGTACTCATCTCTCATATCCGGCAGAATAAAGGTCGGATATTCCCCCTGCAAGCTCTCTGCGACGGCTCCCTTGATAAATACGACCACATCCGCCCCGCGTGACTTGACTTCTTTGATATTGGAAATCTCCTTGGCCATCAGTTTTTCCTGTGTCACTGCGGCCACTACCGGCGTATTCTGTGTGATCAGTGCGATCGGGCCGTGCTTTAGCTCACCGGACGCGTACGCTTCCGAGTGGATATATGACACTTCCTTGAGCTTTAAGGAACCCTCCAGCAAAATCGAGTGGTCTAAGCCCCGTCCAATCATAAATAAATCTTTGGCGTCCAACACCCTGCCCGCCAGCACATGAATCTCCCTGCGCTTCTCGAGAACTTTTTTGATCGCATCCGGCGTGCGCTGCAATTCGCGCACAAAGCTCTGCGTATCCTCGGTGCCAAAGACGCCTCTGCTGTGCGCCATCTTGGCCACCAGCAGATAAAATACCGCCAGCTGCGTGGTGTAGGCTTTCGTGCTCGCCACCGCGATCTCCGGCCCCGCATCGGTATAGAGCACATAATCGCTCTCGCGGGCGATCGAGGAACCCTTGACGTTGATAATCGAAAGGCATTTCGCCCCCCGCCGCTTGGCATATTTCAGCGCCTCCAGCGTATCGATGGTCTCCCCCGACTGTGAAACCGCGATGACCAGTGTCTTTTTGTCGATCACCGGGTCGGAATACATAAACTCCGACGCCATCTCCACCTCGATATGCATATGGAGTATGGATTTGACCAGCGCCTGCGCCACCAGCCCCGCATGCATAGCCGTTCCGCAGGCAACGATCGTGATGCGCTCGCAGTCCGTAAACAGACTGTCGGGTATCCCCTCGGCGCTAAAATCCGGCAGCCCGCCCGTGATTCTGCTCTCGATCGTCCGGGTAATGGCATCCGGCTGCTCCATGATTTCTTTTTCCATATAAAACGGATATCCGTTTTTGCCCGCACTGTTTAATTCCCAGTCGACGGTCAAAAACTCCGGCTCCACTTCGTGTCCGCATAAGTCCGTGAGCGTCAGCTTCGTCTTTTCAAGCTTTAAGATATGGTTTTCCGGCACGACAAAATAGCGGTTGGTAAACCGGCAAAGGGCAGTGAGATCGGACGCGAGCATAGCCCCCTCGTCGCAGATCGTCGCCACGATAGGGCTGACGTTGCGGACCGAATAGATCACGCCCGGCTGATCTTCAAACAGAATGACCAGTGCATAGGTTCCTTTCAGCTTGGTTACGACTTCTCTGACCGTCTCCTCCGGCCGCCCCTCGTAATAGCGGTTGAGCAGAGCCGCCACGACTTCGCTGTCCGTCTCAGACTTTAACTGCTCCTGCAATTCGTAGTGTGCGGCAAGCTCCCTGTAATTTTCGATAATACCGTTGTGCACCAGCGTCACCCGGCCCACGCGGTGCGGGTGGGCGTTCGCTCCCGTGACGCCGCCGTGCGTAGCCCAACGGGTATGGCCGATGCCGCATCCTGACAGGAACTTTTCTGACGCACAGATCAGACGCAGGTCTTTCACCCGGCCCGCACACTTGTAAATTTTCGTCTGCGCATCCTCTCTCACCGCAATACCGGCGCTGTCATAACCGCGGTATTCCAATAATTCCAAGGCATTTAACAACACCTCTTTCACGTCCTCCGTCCCCGTGTAACCAATAATTCCACACATACCTTTTCCCCGCTTTATTATAATATGATTTGCTTTCCTGCAACGTATTCGTCCTTACGTTTACCTGCTTATCACAGGTACTGTTTCCACTATACAATTTTATGCAAAAAATGTAAACACTAAACTTGTCCAACTTAAATAAATTAAGCGGGGAAACGGTCAAAAAAGCGCCGCCGCACGAAGAAGATTTTATCTCCATGCAGCGGCGCTTTTGAGCGGCCATAAACCGTATTTATTTTACTTCCTGCGTCCAGCCATATTTGTCCTCCATCTTGCCCCACTGGATACCGGTCAGGGTGTCATACAGTTTTTGCGTCAGCTCGCCGATCTTAAAATCGTTGACTGTGACAACATCATCTTTATAGCGCAGCTCGCCGACCGGGGAGATGACCGCCGCCGTTCCCGTGCCAAAAACCTCCTCGAGCGTTCCGTCATGTCCGGCTTTCATTAAATCATCAATAGAAAGTCTTGTCTCGTTTACCTGATAGCCCCAATCCCTCAGCAGATGAATCATGGAATCCCTGGTAACGCCCGCCAGCACAGTGCCTTCGATCGGCGCGGTGTAGATCTCGCCCGCTATCTTAAACATGATGTTCATGGTTCCGACTTCCTCCACATATTTGCGCTGTTCGCCGTCGAGCCACAAAACCTGGGAGTACCCCATTTTCTCTGCTTTTACCTGGCCTAAGATCGAGCCCGCGTAATTGCCGCCGCACTTGGTAAACCCGGTGCCTCCCTTGACAGCGCGCACCAGCTCATCCTCTACGAGAATCTTCACCGGATTGATACCCTCCGCATAGTATGCGCCAACCGGGCAGCAGATCACCATAAACTTGTACGCAGACGCCATGTGAACGCCGAGCGCCGCCTCCGTCGCAAACATAAACGGCCGGATATAAAGCGAGGTCTCCGGCTCAGAAGGAACCCACGCCTCCTCCACTTTCACCAGCGCCTTGACTGCCTCCACAAACATGTCGACCGGAAATGCCGGCATACACAGTCTCTCGTTGGATATAATCATACGCTTCGCGTTCATCTCGGGGCGGAATAACTGGATTTTGCCCTCCGCTGTGCGGTACGCTTTCAAGCCCTCAAACGTCTCCTGGGCATAATGCAGCGTCACGCAGGACGGTTCTAATGTAATCGGCTCATGGGGAACGATTCTCGCGTCTTTCCAGCCTTCATCCTTTGTCCAGTCCATCACGAACATATAATCTGTCATATACTTGCCAAATCCGAGATTCTTTTGATCTGGTTTTTCTTTTAACACGTCTCTTTTTACAAATCTGATATCCATCACAACACGTCCTTCCTTTCGTCTCTTTTGAGCCTGATTTTTCATCTGCAATCATTATGATACTTTCTTTTTTCCGTGTCAAGATTATTCCGGCGGCTTATCAATGCTATATGTACAGGTTATGGTCTCTGATTATTTTCATGAAAATTTGTTATTGCATGAGATAGAGGTCCGCCGCGGCTTCCTTTGCCACCCACACGGAAACCGAACCGCCCGCCACCGTAAATTCGCCGGCTCCCGCTCCGTCGAGCGTCATGATATTGCTGCCGCCGTGTAAGACCTCCACCATTGCCCTGCCCGCGAGACGTGGGCCGGCGCACATTTTTTTCGTTCCGGCCGCACTGTCTGTCATCAATACCACAACGCCGGAATTCTCATGTTCCTCGTCACCGGCTCTGGTAAACCCGACCACGGAAGAATGGTCAAAATACATTTGCTCTGCGCCGTAGGCATAGTTTTTGCGTATTTTTAACAATGTCAGAAGCCCCGTCACCGGCGCCACGTTGTCGTGGGGTATCCCGTAATAATCCCCGTAGAACACGCAGGGAATCCCGGCGTCCCGCAATAAAATTACGGCGTAGGCAAGCGGCTTAAACCATGCCGGAATAAAAGATACCAGCGCCTGCCCGGGCTGGGTATCATGATTGTCCACAAAGGTCACGGCATGAGTGGGATCGATACCGGTGAGCGTGTCCGCAAACAAGCGCGCCATATCGTAATTGCCGTTTGAGGTCGCCGCCTGATAAAAGTGAAAATGAAGCGGAACATCAAACAGCGAGAGACGGCGTTTCGTCACATCCAGATAATGCGTCAGCCTCGCCACCTCTTTGCTCCAGTACTCTCCAACCATAAACAGATCTCTGCCACGGTGCGCGCACATTTTTTCCATCCAGTTTCGGTAAAAGTCAAAGCCGATGTGCTTGACTGCGTCCAGACGGAACCCGTCCACGCCCGTAGTGTCCAAGTACCACTCTCCCCATCGCCTGGTCTCCTCGATCACTTCGGCGTTGTCCGTGTCCAAATCCGCTCCCATCAGATAGTCATAGTTGCCGTTCTCCGTGTCTGTCTCGCGGTTCCACGTCTTTCCTTCAAAGCGGAAGATGCCGCCCCTCTTTCCCGCGTCATCCCAGTCGGTGCCGCTAAAATGGCTGCTGTTCCAGCAAAAATCAGAATATTTTCCCGCCCGCGCCGCAAAGTCAAACTTTGTCCACGCCGCAATCTGCTGGACCCCGGAAATATCGCGGTTTCTGTCGTTGCTTTGCTGCAGGATGGCGCCGACCGTCTCCGTCCCATCCGCTCCCATGCGGTGATTGAGCACCACGTCGGCCAGCACTTCAATGCCGCACGCTTTAAGCGCGCTGATAGCAGCCAAATACTCCTCTCTGGTGCCGTATTTGGTGGCAACAGCGCCTTTTTGCTCAAACTCTCCCAAATCGTACATATCGTAGACGTCATAGCCCACGCTCTGATCTCCCGCAGCCCCCTTGTAGGCCGGCGGCAGCCAGGCCATCGTAATTCCCGCCTCCCCGAGAGCCTTAGCCTGCGCCTGCGTGCGCCGCCAGTGCAGCCCGTTGGCCGGCAGATACCATTCAAAATACTGCATCATCGTTTTGTTCGTCATATTTTTCTCCATTTCTTCTTTGTAAACTGCGTTCCCATCCGCTGCAAACGCATGACAATTACAGGACAAGCCATCTATGACTTTCAAGTGCACAGACGCATAGGAAAACACCTTATTTCCGCTCTCTGTAACAGAAATAAGGTGTTGCCTGTAACATGTCAAATGAATACGATTGACAACCGATTTGTCCCTGCCATCATTACGGCTGTGCATCGCAATGCCAATGACAGGAATCGCACATGCTAATTGACTGTAACCGTAACTTTTTTAAACAGACCGCTCTGTGCATATACATAGATCGTACATTTGCCCTTTGCCACCGCAGTAATCTTGCCTGTTGTCGACACTTTGGCCACTTTGGGATTGGTTGACTCATAAGCAATTTTCCTGTGCGGCTTCTTTGGCCCTTTTTGAACAGAGGCTTTGAGAGTCGTACTCTTTCCTCTCTTCAGAGTCATCTTTGTCTTGTTTACCTTGACCGATTTCTCATTGACATTCTTGCCGCCGCTCGTAACGAAATGAATCGTCTTGGAAGCGCCGATCGTCACTTTGTGTCCGTCTACCTCTTTGTACGCACGCACAATATATTTGTAGAACGTTCCTTTCTTCAATTTTTTCTGCGTATATGAAGTGGTGCCGCTCTTCTTAATCGTCTGTACTAATTTGTACTTATTTTTATTGCCGCACTTATTTCCATAAATCAGATAGCCGTCCGCACCTTTTACCTTGGCCCACTTGAGCGTAATCTGATTCGATTTTGCTTTCGTCGCCCGCGCCTGAAGCGTTGCGAAAGACGAACCCTTGATATCTGCATCTGATTTTTGGCCCGTGATCGTCTTGTCAGTAATCAATAGCGTTGCTTCCGGAACATTGTACTTCTCTCCGACCTGCTGAATCTTGATCGCAGTCTCCTCCGAAACGCCAAGCTTCTTTGTCAGCGTCGCCACCTGCTTTTTCTGGCTGTCTGTGAGATTACTGCCTGTCGTCTGACTGTTTCCCGTTGTCTCGCTGCTGCTTGGCGCCTGGCTGCTTCCCGGCTGGCTGTCTCCCGTTGTCTCGCTATTGTTTGGTGCCTGGCTGCTTCCCGGCTGGCTGTCTCCCGTTGTCTCGCTGCTGTTTGGTGCCTGGCTGTTTCCCGGCTGGCTGTCCCCGGTTGCCTGACTGCTTCCCGGCTGGCTGTCCCCGGTTGTCTCGCTGCCTCCCGGCTGGCTGTCTCCCGTTGTCTCGCTGCTTCCCGGCTGGCTGTCTCCCGTTGTCTCGCTGCCTCCTGGCTGGCTGTCTCCCGTTGTCTCGCTATTGTTTGGTGCCTGGCTGCTTCCCGGCTGGCTGTCTCCCGTTGTCTCGCTGTCTCCCGGCTGTTCATCCAGCTCAATCAAACGGACAATCATCGCATTGGTACGGCAGCTGCTGCCGGTCCATTTAAACGTGATCTGGCCGTCCGTCACTCTGACAACCGCCTCGCGCATTTCATAGACAGACGGTTTGCTGGTCAGGCTTAATTTCGTACCATCCTGGAAGATACCGGATACCACGTTATTATTTCCCTGCGACGAACCTCCGACTACCGTAACCTCATAGGTACCGTTGGGCACATCCACCGCAAAGGTCTGACCGTCGCCCAGCACAAAATCGGTGTACACGCTCTGCGGAAGCACGCCGTCCATCTGGTAGCTCTCCTGTCTTCCCTCCACGACATTGGACTCGCCAAGGAATCCGTAGCCCAGTTCTTTCGTATAGGCAATTCCAAGTTCTTTCATCGTCTTCGTGCCCTTTTTCACATTGACCTGAACACCGGTCCATCCCTCGGCCTGCGGCGAACCCTCGATGCCAAAGTCAAAACGTTTCACCAGCGGATACGTTACGCTCACCTTTGCTTGCTGCGCCTGATATCCGTCGGCCTGATATGTCGCCGTCCCTGTATAGTAACCCAATACGGAGGTATCTACTTTGATATCAGACCATGTAATGTCTGCCTTCTTCTTTCCGCCTTTCTTATACGTTACTTCCGCCTGGGCAGGCAGCGCCTCCGCGATCTTCCCCGCAGGTGTATTAAGCGCAACTTCCGGGAAAAGATTTTCCATGGCAATAATATAGTCATCTTCTACCGTAATTTTTGCCGTAACAATAAAATCCTGGCTGCCATAATCGGCCTTTGCACAGGTACCGTGAATCGTAACCGGCTCCGCCGTGTGCTGTGCGTTGTTGATCGCTTTGATCTCATCCTCATTCCAGACAACCGGCACAGAGCCTGTTGTCCCGTTCAAATATTGCAGTTCCACCGTTGACGGCAGATAACTTGCAACACTGGTATTGATTACGACACGAATCTTCAAATCTTCTTTCAGTCCTACTACCGTGTTTGGCAACACCTTTACGTCGGCCTCCATCGGTGTGATGTAGGACAAAATGGCGGCTGTCGCCTTGTAATCTCCCGGTACCCTGATATTAATGCCTGCATAATTGCTCCACGTCACCGGCGTCTTTACGGTCTCGCCGCTGGCATTGACAACATCCATCTCCTTGGGCAAAAGGCCAAGCACCGTGCTTGAACCTGCCGGCAGAGGCGTGTTCTGAACCAGTTCAATCGGGTCCCACTTAGGAATCGACGCAATGGAAACGGAAGTGCGGACAGAAGCCGCTCTCGACATAAACGAGTTTTTTCCGTCAACGATCGCTGTCATCTTATAGTGGTAAACCTTATTTTCCTCCAGATTTGTATCATGGAATACATACCAGTTCTGACTGTCATCGCCCGTGCGCGCCGCAAGCTCTGCCGGCGTCGAGCCGGCCGGACCATAGATGGGCTCCAGCTTTTGGATGACGATCGCATTCATATATGCCCTGCTGTTCGGATTGCTGGCCGTGATCGATACCTGGCCTCTGTTTTCCAGCGTAACAACCGTTTCTTTCTTAAAGGAACTGATCTGATAGTCGGTTCCGCAGCAAGTAGTTCCCAGATCTTTTCCGTCTACAATAATCCGATTGGTGCGGTAAGTACCGTTATTTTCCGGACCGCCGGCATAGACCTGCACACGATAAGTTCCGGCATCGAGATCTACTTTAAACGGTATCTCATTTTTCGCGAGCGCCGTATCCGAACAAGCCGCGAGCAGTCCTGAGGCGTCGCCCGTAGATCCGACCGCAGCACAGCTTACTCTGCTCCAGCCATCATCTAATGGATCTGGAGTCACTGCCGTCATAAAACCATATCCGGTCGATATGTTATAAAGGGTATCCGGTTTGACTTCCACAAACCCGTACCCAGTTCCCGACTTACTGCCAAAATCATATCTGCCGACGATCTCTCCGTCCTCATAACCGATCACGACGTCTCCCTGCTCTTCCGGCGTCTCCGTCGGCAGCGTTCCGGTAAAACTTTCCATCTGCTCTACCGGTATGGTGGCAATCTCTTTATAATCGCCTTTGTCCTCCGCGCGCAACACTTTATAACCTGTAATCTCATGACCGTATGTGCCGTCGCTTGCCGCCGTATAGAGCACATCCGCGGTATTGGCCGTCACATCGCCGCCTAAAAGCTGTGCGGTCACAACGCCCTCGGACAAAAGATAATCGAGGTTTGCCGGCTGGTTGTAACCGACATTCTGCCATGCGACACCCTCCTTGTATGCCAGGTTCTGCAGCAGGCAAGGGACTACATAATCCGTCTGAATCGTCGACATATAGATGCGGACGGTATTATTGGGCTTTCCGGCCGCGTCCGATGTGCGCGCGATGATCTCTTCACGCCAGTCACCGAGAATATCAGCTACCAGCCCTGCGTTACCCTTTGTTCCATTGTTTGTCCAGATCTCCGAAGAATCCAGAAGCGGTACCGTCTTTTCTTTTTCGTAATCCCATTTTAAGACCGTCAGACTTCTCGGCACATAATCTTTTTTATTAAAGTTATGGTCCTGAAGCTCACTGAGCAGATCGCCGTCCCAGAACAAGGTAAAGTTCGCCGGCGGGTTATTATCAGCAAGTTTAATCAACTGATCCATGGTCGAGTGGGAGGAGTACACCTCGCCGCCCGTGGAATCCCACTCCGGCTCGTCGTTCGCCTCGTAAGTCGGGCTGGCAATCGACCACCATTCGCCGCCCTCTGCCGTCGGGTCAATATCTGCCGCAACGCCGCGGCCGGTGTCCTTACCGGTATAGTAACCCATCAGCATCTCACCGGTCTTAGCGTCGTGGATTTCCACATGATAGGGCACATTGTCGTGCTCGTGTACGCACATGATCTCTAGGCCGTCGTTCCAGGAAACCCAGTCTGACACATGCATGGCATCGCCGTGTCCTAGAGCGGTACTGTACAATCCGGTACCGTCGTCATCCACAACGACAGAGCCGTAGATGATCTCATCCTTGCCATCGCCGTCCACATCATTGACCGACAGGCCGTGATTTCCCTGCGAGCGATAATTTTTCTCTTCCGTCGGATCTTCGATATTGTCGGTATCGAACTTCCAGAAAATATCGATCGTATCACCGACACCGTCAGCGTTGGTATCTTTGAGATAATATGCCGTCAGTGTCATTCTCTCATAATAACCGCGGCAGAATACCGCGTATGGATTTTGTCCGTCCAAATAGGCGGTGGCCGAAAGATAACGCTCCGAGCGGTTTCCGTAGGAATCGCTGGAATTTCCATCTCCCCAGTTGTTTACCATATCCTGGCCTGTGCCGCCGCGCTCCGGCTCATAGGCAACATCGGGCGCCGCCTTTGTGCCGTCGTCGAGATTGAAAACAGAAAAATACTCTTTCCCGACAATGACATGGCCGGCGGTATTGCGGTAATCATACTCCGCCTCCGTCTTTTTGACATCCGGCGGAAGCTGCGTATTGTCCACGGCGCCCACATGATCTACCTTCGTCAGAGTCTGATCGGTGCCGTCCTCACTCCGGTAAGAGGTCGTGCCGTCGGACGTCTTCACTGCGACTTCCGCCTTGCCGTCATGGTCAAAATCCCACACCTGAAACTGTGTATAATGCGCGCCGGAGCGAATATTGATTCCCATATTAATACGGCTAAGCAGTCTGACTGCTCCCGTATTGTAATCAACATCATAGGTATCCAAAAATGTCTCGCCGGTGTAGCCGCTGCCGGAATTATCCTGCGCATTGGACGGATACCATTTTACGATCAGCTCTAACTGACCGTCGCCGTCCACATCACCGACCGACATGTCGTTTGCACTGTATGTACATGTCGCCTGATAACCGTCCGCATCCGCCGGCATCGTCTCACCGTCCGGCGCATACAAGGAGAGCTCCAGATACTTATCGCCCCACGGATTGATCTCCGGCTGGTTTGTCACACCGATGGCGGCGTCATTGCTTCCGACTACTTTATATTTGTCGGTCTTGCTGCCCGCCGGGTCAATCAGGTTCGTCACGGCGAGATCTGCCCGCAATACCTGACCGTTTTTATAAACGGTAAACTTTGTTGTCAATTTGTGATTCGCGTCGAAATCAGCGTCGTAGCTTCTCCAGCTCAGATACACACCACTGGTGTATTCGTTGCCGTCCTCATCCGTCGCTGTGACTAGCGTCTCGGCCCCGTCTCTTCCGGCCAGATCGACACCGATCAACGACCTGTCGGTATATGTTTCCATTCCCTTCATCGCGGTATCCTCAGGCGCAGTCGTATCTTCCGCTTTCCCTGAATCCTCTGCCACAATACGCGCCCCGTCATCGGGGACCTGCGCGGCGCCGACGAGGACGTCGGTCGAGCCGAGACTGGTACACACCATAGCAGCCGCCATTAAGTACGCTAATACCCGTCTTTTCATTCTTCTTCCTCCTTCTCATTCTACTTGACAGTACTTTCGTCCTATAAGCCAAAAGTACATTGTTAAATATAGTATATCACTTCATCAGAGCTTTGCCAACATAATTTGCCGAAAAATCCTCGCGCAGCGCCCGTATCATTGTATGCTTCACCAAATAATTCTGTGCACAGGCCGTTTTTTTCTTCAATTTGCCAAAAACTGTCTGCCGCGCCGGATTTCTCATGTGTACTTTGCCATACTCCGATCATACCGCCCGCACATGAAAAACTCATGAAAAAGAAAAACTTATAAAATAGAAAAATTCCCGGACGATCTGTCATGATCATCCGGGAACTGCTGACTTAGCTTCTCGCCTCAATCAGTGAAAATGCAATGTTGATCGCATGGTCCGCCACACGCTCGAGCCCCGACACCACATCGGAAAAATAGATACCGGCCTGCGCGCTGCATTTTCCTTCATTCAAACGCAGGATATGCGTTCTTTGCAGGCTGCGCTCCATCTGGTCGATGGTGTTTTCGATATCCGAGATCTCCTGCATATGCACGGTGTCGCCCGTCACAAACATCTCCACGGACTCCCGCAGAATCTTGTTGATGAGCTTCATCATCTCCTCGAGTTCCCTCGCACTGTCCTCGCTCAGCGTCAGACCGTTCTCATAGAGCTGGGGGATGATCTCTACAATGCTCTCCGCGTGGTCGCCAATGCGCTCGATATCGCTGACCACATGAAAGTAGGCGGCGATCATGTTGGCATCCGCAATCGGCAGGGTATTTTGATTGATTTTTACCAGGTAATTGCTGACCTGTTCATCCAGGTAGTCGATGTAGCGCTCCGTCTCTAGGACCTGTTTGCTCTTTTCCACATCATGGTCGATCAGGCAATTCACCGCGAGATTTAAGTTGTCGATCGCCATATTCGCCATGCGCTCCATCTCCTGCACCGCCATGAGTATAGCGACGGCCGGATTGGGCAGCTTACCGCTGATAAACTGCACCTTGAAATTGCCTCCGGTCTCTGCCGCATCCTCGCCGGGCACCAGCTTGTAGGTACAGCGCACGATCAGATTCATAAACGGATAAAAAACGATCACCTGGAACACCTTAAACAGAAAATGCGCCATGGCAATATTTCTTCCCAGGCTGCCGGCGTCCGTTCCGTGTCCGCTGAAAAAATAGATGATCTGCTCGATCTGCCGCCCGAACAACAGCAACAGGACAAACATCAGGACGGTTCCGTAAATATTAAACAACAGATGTATGAGCGCCGCGCGCTTCGCGTTCTTTGTGCCGCCCAAAGAGGCGAGCAGGGCCGACGTACAGGCGCCGATATTGCAGCCCAAAATCACAAACATACAGATATGTAAGTCGACCAGTCCCTGCGACGCCATCACCACGAGAATACTGACCGTGACAGAGGAGCTTTGCACGACGGACGTCAGCAAAAGCCCCAGCAGTACGCCAAGAAGCGGATTGGTAAAATTGCCCAGCAGGTCGATCACGGCGGGAATCTCTTTTAAGGCTCCCATGGCGGAAGACATTGTGCTGATGCCCATAAAAAGCAGGCCAAACCCAAGCACAATCTCCCCGGATTTCTTGATCGTCGGCTTTTTGATAAAATTGAGCATGATCATGCCGGCAAACACAAAGAGCGGCGCGACCGTACTCAGCCGGAATGCCACCAGCATAGCCGTGACGGTCGTACCGATATTGGCGCCCAAAATCACGCCGCAAGCCTCCCCGAGCGTCATGAGGCCGGAATTGACAAATCCCACTACCATCACCGTAGCGGCGGAGGAGGACTGTATCACCGCGGTAAAAAACAGACCGACGATCAGCCCCAGAAATTTATTCTTTGTAAACGCTTCCAATATACCGCGCAGTTTATTTCCCGCTACTTTCTCGATTCCGCGGCTCATCAGATTCATGCCAAAAACGAAAAGCCCCAGCCCGCCGAGCAGTTGTATCACGATTGTACCCATATGGTTTCTCCTGTATGTAAGGTCCAAAAAATTTCTGTTAAATAATACCAAACGCAATGTGCATATTATAACACACCTGCCGACAGAATCTCAATCTATTTTTTTGGACATCTGCAAGCGCCGGCACCGTCCTTTTGCAACCGTTCAGACAAGCCGGCCTGTTAGCGCTTTCTTCCGTCAGGTGCCGCTCTTCTCAAAATGCTGGTAATCTTTCACACTGCTCCAGTCGCCGCCCCAGGTGAAGCCATGTTCCACAAACAGGTTGTAGCACAGCCCGCCGCGCTCGATTTTATACGGAAAATCCGTTTCCCTGTCCGCATACCGGCTTCCGCTCTGTGGGCTTACCATGACACTCCCGTCAGACCTTACTTTCACATAGGGATTATAGAGAGGATTGATATCAATCGCCATCCCGTAACTGTGATTGGAACGTTTGTCTGTGCCCGCGATCGCGCGGTAATTGAAAGCGGACGTATTATTATCCTCCATCGACTTCACATCGTCCCCCTCATAGTATTCCACCAATCTCATCTTCTCAATCGGATATCCGGCCCAATAGAGCGCCTCCATAATCTCTAAAATATCCTGGCTGACGGATTCATGGACGATGAGTTCCCCCACACGGGTCTCTCCGTCCATCCCCATGTGAAGGACCCGCAGATAGCGCAGCTCGCTCAAGGCAATGTCTTCATTCTGCCGGTACGAACAGCCATTGATCTTTGCATATATTTCATCCGAAATCTCCTGTGCATAAAACAATGCATGAACCGACGTCTCATCCCATCCCGCCATATCGACTATACTGTAAGACGGCAGCTCCTTGATCTCGGCGATCTTTGATGACGCTCCCGCCAATGCCGTCTGCGCATCCTGGTCTGCTGCCGTCTCCTCCTGGCAGCGCAAATCTTCAAGCCCCTGCTCCGCCGGCTTATCCTGGCGCCCGTCTGCTTGCCCTTGTTCTTCCGACGGGCCTCCTGCCGCATCTTCCGGTTCTTTCGCCAGCTCTCCCGGTTGGCTTCCTGCTCTTTCTTCCTGCCCTTTCGCCGAATGTTTCCCGCAGGACGTACCAAATGCGGCCGCACACAGACATAAGCTCAAAATCATACCTGTGCCTTTTTTCCATCGCATCCTCTGTTTCCTCACATTTCTTCAATCATTTATTGACGCAGCTTCTCAAACGACTGGTAGACATCCAAAATTCCATAGCCCCACTCGCGGTTCGGATAACTGCGGTCTACTGACTTTTGCGCGCCCCGAATCAGCATATTTTTAATGCCGGCGTTCGACAGCGTCGGCTGTTTCTGCTCTACGATCGCCCACTGCATCACCTGGGCCACCGCGCCGGCGGTGATTGCGGCCGCGGCGCTGGTGCCCGTAAAGGTCAGATAATTGCCGCGCAGCCCGGGTCCGTATATGTCGACGGCCGGAGCGACAAAATCGGGTTTGATCTCCCCTGCCGTCGTGTACCCTCTCCCGGAGTCCGCAAAAATACTGCGGTTTGCCACGCGGTATCCGCCCGCTGTAATCACCTGGCGCGCCGTCCCCGGCATCGTGATCGTCATATCGGGGTTGGAGCGCAGGAAAAAGACATTGCCCCCCGTCATCTGCTGCATGGGCAGCCACATATTATAGAGCCCGGTCACAACGCTCTCGGGAAATACCCGTATAATCCAAAGGCCCTTCCTGGGCTTGACAAAACGGATATAAATGAGCTGGCTTGCCGATGACTGCGCCTCAATCCGGTAATCGACCGCCACCGTCGTCCCCTCAAAGATAAACTCAAATATTTCCGAGCCCTTGCGCACCGGAATTTTGGGCACCTGCTCTCCCGTGGGAGAGATAATGGAAACGGCGTAAAGCTCCGGCTGGTCTGCCCACATCTCGATAAAAAAGCCGTCCATGTCATCCTCCACGGTGATCTCCACATCCTCATACTCCATCTCGCCCGTAATCCGCCCCTGAAAATGATGCCTGGTATTGGCCTCGTTGCCTGTGGCTGTCACGACCGATTTCTTCCTCCTGCTGCAAATAAAATTGAGATAGGAAGAGAGCGGGCCGTCTTTGCCGTGGCTCCCGGAACTGCTGCCCAGCGCGAGACAAATCACCAGCGGAACATTCATGTAATTTGCCAGATTGCTCAGATAGGTCACGCCCATCATGATATCGTTTTCCTGAAAGGCTTCGACGCCGTCGGGAATAAAGTAAAAATCGCGCAGGTACTGCTTTGCCTCCTTGAGCTTGACGACACCGATATACGCCTCCGGCACTGCCCCGATAAAGCCGTTTTCCACATCCTCCCCGCCACAGGCCACGCCGGCCAAAAATGTACCGTGCCCGTTTTCATCCTGCTGCGGCACAATCTCGTATGGATTGTCGCTTGCAAGCGCCCGGTCGATATCCAGCTTGGTATACTCTGCGCCATAGAGGATGCCGGTGGGCGGCGTCCCGTCCCGTATCGTCTGATCCCAGATACAGGCAATGCGCGACGTTCCGTCGGCATAGCGAAACAGCGGGTTGGTATAGTCTATCCCCTCTGGCGTTAAGCAAATGCAAAACTCTGGCCGCTATTTTTTCTCTATATTTTTGAAACACTATTCCTTCCACCGGACCACAATCTCTTCTTCACTGTAGATCACTACCTCTTTAAGATACCGCCCGACCTTCTCTGCTGTCAACATGACATCTTTGCCGGAAGACAATTTTTCATGGGGAAACGCCTGAATCTGTTCCTCTGTTTCCACAATCTGCTCCCGCAGCTCCCGTATCACTTGCCGCTGTTTTTCGATTTTTAATTGGAGAGAATTAAACTCCTTCCCGCCGTCTTTTGCATAGCGCTCGTAACGTTCGTATTGTTCCCGCTTTAGTCTGTCATATTTCGTTTGCGCCTGTTTTTGTTTTGCCAAAAGTTTCGCGCGCCTTGCCCAAGAGTCGTCGTCATGCCCGCAAATATCTTCTGCCGCGATGCCTCTCTCTTCCAGATACGACGAAAGCCGCTGCCGCACTACCCGTTCTACAGACAAGACGCTGGCCTTGCCCACACAAGCCTGCCGTCCGGTCACATAACGATTTCCACAGGTAAAATACGGACTGCGCCCCTCCACGATGCGCAGGCTGCGCTCACAGCACCCGCACACAACCCGGCCCGCCAGCGGGTTGCTGTTTCCTGCCGTCTTCCTGCCGCGGCTTACGCCCCTGCTCTTTTGCACTTCATCAAAAATCTCCCGCGCGACGATGGGGGCGTGATGGTCCAAAATGATCTGCCAATTTGCCCTCGCTTTTAAAATACTGCGGCCCCCGACCTGATCTTTTTCCGTTTTGCCGTATGCGATATCCCCGGCGTACACCGGATTTCGCAAAATACTGCAAACCGTGCTGCCACTCCAGCAAAACCGGCCCCCTTTGGGCGGCCGGACAGTCCCTCCTTTTCGGCTCTTAAACTCCATCGGCGTCGGGATATGCTCCTGATTCAGCTTCCTCGCTGTCTGCGTGGAAGTCACCCCTTTTACCGCAAGCGCAAATATCTTTCGCACCACCGCCGCCTCCTCCTCACAGATGACGAGCATATGCCTGTCATCCGCGGCTTTTTCATAGCCAAAGGGGGCGTTGGCGCTGATATACTGCCCGCTCTCTTTTTTTGCCAGCAGCGAAGATTTTACCTTCTGTGAGATGTCTTTGCTGTAAAGATCACAGAGAAGATTCTTAAAATTCACTGTCAAGTCGCTGCCCGCTTTGGCAGATACCGCGCTGTCGTAACGGTCGTTGATCGAGATGAAGCGGATTCCCAAAAAAGGAAAGATCTGCTCCAGATAATCCCCCACCTCCAGATAGTTCCTGCCAAATCGGGAAAAATCTTTTACCACGATACAATCCAGTCTCCCGCCCCTCGCATCCTCCAAAAGCCTTTGTATGCCCGGGCGCAGAAAATGAGTCCCCGTATAACCGTCATCCTGATATTCCGTGATCTGACAGTCCGCAAAATGAGCATCCACATACTCGCGGATTAACAGGCGCTGCATGGATATGCTGTTGCTCTCCGTCTGCGCCGTTTCGTCTGCCTTGGACAGCCGCATGTAAGCGGCAACCCGTAACGTCTGTTCCATATTCCATCCCTCCCGGCCGTCCTTCTCGGATGAAATCTGCCTGCACGGCGCCTGCAGCGCCCCGCACTACAAATCGCTCCCGCGAAATGCGAACATGATCTTCACCCGGTGGTCTGCGCACACCTCCATCCGGTCGATTAAGACACGGAGCACCTCCTCCCGCAGAACCGCTTCCCCGCTGCACTGCGCCAGGTCTCCTAAAAATTTGCACCGCTCTTTCTCCTCCCGCTTCAGATCGTCCACTCTGCGCTGCCAGCCCGCTTTTGCCATCGACACTTGGCGAAGCGACTGTTCGTTCTCCTGTCTGCGGCGCAAAAAATCATCCAGCGGCAGATTTCCTGTGCGATAGGCCAGATACAGCTCGCTTCCACGCCTCTTTCCCATCTCGATCTGCCGCCCGAGGCGAGCCAGCTTTTGCCCCGCCCTATTTCTGCGCGTCCTGGCCGCCCTCTGATATTCCGCGATGAGCCTCTCTGCCCGCACATCCGTCAAGGCAATTTCCCGGCGCAGGGCGGCTATTACCAGCTCATCCACTCTCTCCCTGGCGATGCTCTGTGCCGGGCAATGCAGATCGTCCAGCCTGCGGGCGGCAGAACAGCAGTATCGGTACCGGCAAGTCTCCTCCCCGGTCGCCGTCCGGCCTGCCTTTGCCACCCGCACCATCGGCCGCCCGCATCGCCCGCAGAACAGCAACCCGGCATATCTATCATTCTCCCCGGTCGCCGTTTTGCACACACGTTCCGGCGACTGGCGGTATTGGGCCGCGGACAAAGCCAGCATGTCAGCCGCCCGGAAAAACGTATCCGCGCTGACAATCGGCTCATGCGTTTCGCACCGCATACGGCAATCCGCACCGCACGGCTCCCGGCGCTTTGCGGCGTTCGATTGTGTGCCGTCCGGTGTCTCCGGCAGCATCCCCCCCATATAAACGGGGTTCGTCAAAATAAACCGGAGCGTCGGTGTGGTCCACTGTTCGAGGGCATCCCCCGTCCGGCAGTACACCCGCCCGGTCTTTCGATAGACGCCAGGCCGCTGCACCCCCCGCTCAAACAGCGCTCCGGCAATTTGACGCATGTTTTTCCCGGCCAAAAACAGAGTGAAAATATCTTTTACGATCTCCGCCGGGCCGCAGGCGGCCGCAAGGGCCCGCTTCCCGTTCACCCACTGAATCCGGTAGCCATAGGGCGCAATCCCCCCGGTATAATGCCCCTGTTCTTTGCGGCTGCGCCTTTCGGCCCTCACCTTTTGGGCAATGTCCCGCGCATACAGTTCATTAACCAGATTTTTTAAGTTGACTGTCAATTCATCGGCGGCTGCGCTCCCGAAGGTATCTATCCCATCTGCAAGAGCGATAAAACGGACCCCGAGAAAGGGAAATATTTTCTGAATATAGTTTCCGGTCTCAATATGATCGCGTCCAAAACGGGATAAGTCTTTGACGATCACGCAGTCAATGCGCTTGTTTTTCACGTCCTCCATCATCCGCTCAAAGCCCTCCCGTTTAAAATTGGTGCCCGTTGTGCCCAGATCAAGGTAGCACTCACAGAGTTCCATCTCCGGGTGTTCGCTCAGATACTGCTTGGCGATAGCAATCTGGGTTTCAATCGATTCATTTTTGCGGGCTCTGCGACCGTCTTTCTCTCCGCAGGCTTTGGCCGCGTCCACCGAGAGCCTGGCATAAATTCCCACATGAAACTGCCTGTCACAAGAACCTCGCTCCGTATTTTTTTGTTTTGATGTGCGTGCCATCACGTTCCCTCCTGCCTTTTGTCTCCATATGGATTCTTCACGCGCAGTTCCAAAAGCACGCGTTTATCCTCATACACAAGGATACGGTTTATGAATGTCACCAGAACATCCCGGCTCAGTTTGGCGATCTTGGGCGCGGTTTGCATCTGTCTTAGCCTTGCCTGCGCCCCAGCCGCCGCACGCATCGTCTGCCGCATCGTCTGCTCCTGACATTCTATGGCCTCCCCTGCCGCCTGATACTGTGCCCGATATATCTCGCCAAACTCCTTATACTCTTCCTCCGTGAGGATGCCCCGCCTGAAATCTTCATACAATCCGGCGCTTAGGGATTGATATTTTTTCCGCTCCCTCTTTTGTCTCTCGATTTCCCCCGCCAAAGACGCCGTCCCGTCCACATGCACCCGCAGATTGCGGATTTCCCGCCGCACATGTTCCAAATCCGCAAAGAGCGCCAGCTGCCGCCCAAGACCGGTGGACACTAGATGTATTAACCGCTCCTCGCAAATGCTGTGTCTCGTACAGCCAAGCCCCCTGTTTCTCGAAGCGCAGACAAAGCAAACCCTCTCGCTCCCCCGGTAGCGGTTTACCCTGCGAATCATCGGCTGCCCACAGTCCCCGCAGTAGAGGTATCCGGCAAACATATGATTTCTGTTTTTGCCGGCAGACGCCCGCGCGTCTACCTCAAGCAGCCTCTGCACCGTCAAAAAGTCCTCCGCAGACACCAAAGCCTCATGGGTATCTGCCACGCGCACCCACGCTTCCCTTGGCTTTTGCCGCGTGTGTTTCACTTTATGGCTGACCTTTTCGGTTTTTCCCTGCACCATCACGCCCGTGTACAGCTCGCTCGTCAAAATGCGTTTTACCGCCACCGCCGACCACCTGGCTTTTATATGGGTCGCAAACCCGGTATCATATGTTTCTCCCAGTGATTTTTTGTATTCCAGCGGGGAGAGGACGCCCAGCGCGTTTAATTGTTCCGCTATGGCGATATTGCTAACTCCCGCGATTTTCCAGGCAAATATTTTTTTTACAATCCACGCCGCATACGGGTCCACCAGCAGGCGATGCCTTTTCATCGGGTCTTTGCGGTAGCCGTAGGCGGCAAAAGCGCCGATATATTCTCCCCGCTCCCGCTTCAGCTGCTGCTGACTTTTTACCTTTTTTGAAATATCGCTGCAATAGGCGTCATTGATAAAATTTTTCACCGGCAGCACCAGTGTTTTCTCATGAAAATCTGCGGTCAAAGAATCAAAATTGTCATTAATTGCGATAAAGCGCACGCAAAAAGCCGGGAAGGTCTTTTGAATCAACCGCCCGGCCTCAATATAATCCCGCCCCAATCTCGACAGGTCCTTTACCATCACACAGTCAATGTGCCCCTGTGCGATGTCCTCCATCATCCGCCGAAACGAAGGTCTGTCAAAATTGGCCCCCGACCACCCGTCATCCACATAGATATCGTACAGTTCCATGTCGTCGTGCCTGCGAATGTAGGAGCAGATCAAATCTCTCTGGGAACCGATGCTGTTGCTTTCGGCGCCGCCGTCAGACACATCATCCCGGCTCAGCCGCAGATAGACGGCCACACGATAGAACGTTTTCGCTTCCATGCTGTATTCCTCCTCTATATCTCTGACATTTTGCGCCCGCCGGTCAGCTCACAAAACCTCCGCCTGTTTTCTGGCCAGCGTAACCATGCGCTCCTCCAATGTCTCCTGTGCGCCATCCATATAGCCAACCTGTAAAATATACTCCCCCACATTCTGCGCATACGGATTGTTCACCTGCTCCAAAAATGACCGCACTCGTTCCCGTGGGCTCTCAGACGGGTCGATCACAATCTCATCCATATCTGTCAAATCTTCCCGCCGCAGCTCAGTGATCGGAATCTTCTGCAATTCGGCCAACCGTTCCTCTGTCATACAAGCGCCGCTTTCTTTTTTTCTATAATTTATGCGAAATACCGCCCGTCCCATGACTTCCGTGCATAAAACGGCGGAAAGACCGCACACAGATCAAGAAGCGCCGCAAAATTGTCTCTTTTAAAAAATGGAACGGATGATTGACAAGATGCGCACGGTCTGCTTATGATAACACTGACAGACAAACATGCACGCCGCCAGAGCGCGAAAATGATTTCTGCGGCAAACGCCAGGGCGTTTCGTGTGAGATTTGAGATCAGAAATGTGAGGAAAAAATGATACAGTTATATGCCATAGACGTTCAGCGTCTGCCGGACCCAAAAGAGGAGCCCGGGATGCTCCGATATTTGCACGGCGAGCGCAAAATCCAAACCATGAAATATTTACAGACAGATGACCGCAAAAGAAGTCTCGGGGCCGGTATCCTGCTCGGAGAAGTCCTGCCCCGCCACGGGGCCAGCCCGGAGGAGATCACGCGAAGCCCGCAGGGAAAGCCGCAGGCTGCGGGCATCTGTTTTAACCTCTCTCACTCGGGCCATCTGGCAATCTGTGCCGTGGGGCACAGGCCGGTCGGCTGCGATATCGAAAAAATTGCCCCAGAACCGGCTAAAGTGGGGGAACATTTTTTTCATCCGGGAGAAATCGCCCTCCTCAATCGGTGCGAAAAAGAGATGCGCGGCGAACTTTTTTTCCGCCTCTGGACCATCAAGGAGAGTTATCTAAAGATGACCGGGGAGGGGCTGCGCCGTCCGCTGAACAGTTTTGAAATTCTCATAGACCGGCAAGACGTGCAGGTGCGCCGCGGCGAAGAAATACTTCCCTGCCACATCAGGGAATACCCCGTTCCCGGATACCGAGTATCCGTGTGTGCACTGGAACAAAGCTTTGCCCCAAACATAGTATATATCAATCCTTCTTGAGAAGGATCGGTTTTCGAGCACACTGACAAGGGCTCCCGACACAGGAAATACCGGTCGAAAGCCCCTCGCGCAGCAGCGCACGCTATTCATCACAATATTTTTTTACAATGGCCTCAAATTCCTGCCTTGATTCCGTAAACGCTTTTAACAGCTTGGGAGAAAAGACTCCGCTCTGTCCGTTTATAATCATCTGATAGGCTTTCTCTGTGTCATAAGCCGCCTTATATACCCTTTTTGAAGTGAGCGCATCATATACGTCGACCAGAGATACGATCTGCGCCGCTATGCTGATCGCCTCTCCCCGAAGGCCGTCCGGATAGCCGTTGCCGTCATATTTTTCATGGTGATGCCTGGCGATATCGTAGGCGTAGGAACAAAACTCTTCGTTGTCCAGGCGAATCACCTTCTCAATAATCTCCGCTCCCTTGGTCGTGTGCGATTTGATGACTTCATACTCATCATTCGTCAGTTTGCCGGCCTTTAAGATGATGCTGTCCGGTATGACAATCTTTCCGATATCATGAAGGGAAGATGCCCAGCCGATGGTTTCGATCTTTTCCTCTGACAGCTGATACTCGGGGAAGAGCCTGCTGACACTTTTTCCAAGACATAGGGTAAATTCGCGAATTCTCTTTACATGCTGTTCGGATTCGAGATTTCGGAATTCTACAATGTTGCTCAAAGACTCGATCAGCACTTCTTTCATGTGCTTTTGCTTATCAGCCATCAGCTTTAACATGGCGTTTTGTTTCCGCAGCTTTTCGTTTTGATTTTTAACGGTAAGCTCAAGCTGCACTTTATTTTGAAACACTTCGATCACATTTTCAACCAGCAGCCGCACGGCGTCGAGATGAAACGGCTTTCTGATATAACTGACAATGCCATACTGATATCCGATTTTCTCATATTCTGTCGCCTGTTCACCGGTCAGCATGATAAACGGTATCTGATCTAAAAAATTCTTTTCACTCAGGCGCTTTAACACCTGAAAATTATTCCTGGCCGGTATCATAAGATTGACCAGAATGACCGCAAGCTTTGACGCATGCTGCCTTAATATATCGATTCCTTCCTTTTCTGTAGCAACCTCAATAATTTTATATTTATCCCGAAAGATTTCGACCAGCTTTTTGCGGCTGTCCTCCTCATGTTCAAGTATCAAAATGGTATCACGCAACATCTCCTGTTATCCCTCTTCTTATTTATAATTTCACCATTACTACATTCTTATTTCTAAGTTTAAAAACAACTCTGCTCACATGTGACGGCAGCACATATTTTACGGTATTGATCTCAATCAAGCTTCCCTCGTATGCGTTGCCCCTGACGATCACCGCCTTCATATCCTGTTCCGTCAGACTGGCGAGTTTGGAAACCTCGGCGTCCAGATCGGCCAGCTCCTTGTCCTTAGCGACAATCGCTGCATTTAACTTCTTGATGAGCGCCTCTGCCTGTTCCTTGTCGGGCGGCAGCGCCTGCAAAATATGATTCCACTGCCCTTCTAACATCCTAAGCTCTTCCAAAATCTGCTCTCTCTGCTGGGCAAACATCGCCTGTTTGCGATGGTACAAGGCATTCTGCCCAATCTCGAGATATGTTTTAATACTGGACCGGTTGCCAAGATTATAGGTATCGACTCCCTTAACCGCACGCACCTTACCACCAAGAAGCATTCCCTTGCTGCCGGACACGATCACTTTCCCCATCGCGTTAATATTACTGTTCATAATATAATTGGCTCTTATGTCGCCCTCAGCGTCGATGTTAGCCGCTTCAAAAAAGCTGCCTGAGACATCGCCCTTGGCCTCGATGAAGCAGTCGTTCTTGGAACAGCTTCCCTTTTTAATCATGACACTGCCCCCGGCAACGAGCCTTCCAGCCTCCACATTGTGCTCGATGATAATATCTCCGGTAGCCGATATATAACCTCCCGAATAGACACTGCCGATCACATAGACCGAGCCGTCAACCTCAAGCTTACCGGTGACAGCCGTCACATCCTCGCGCACGATGATCATGTTGGATATGATAACCAGGCCGTTGTGATACTCGAACTTTCCGCTTAACTTAGAACGATAAGTCACCCCGTCCTCGTCAATGGCAAATCCCTTTCCCTTCAGCGGCTTCTTTTCAGCCCCCTCACTGGCCTGAAGTATCTCGCCAAAGACATTATGCCCGTCCACTCCCTTTTGCGCCGGATGGTAAAGAGCAATTTTTTGTCCTTCCTCCACCATCTCAAATGCCTCGATATTGACATAATCAACGCCTCCGTCTGGAAGCGGCGCCGGAATTCGGGGTAAGTCAAGACGCACAAAAAACTCATACCAGCCGTTCTTACCGTCCTTAGCGGGTACGCCCTCAGCAATCAAAATCTTTTCATTCATGCGCTTTTTCGTGATCATGTCGGTGATGGCTTCGCGCTTGATTCCTGTCACAATCCCTTTCTTTTTCAGCGCATCATAGATATCGTCTTCCGTGACCACATTGCCGGCAACCCATTGAATCAAAGCATACACTTTATTGCCGTCCTCTTCCACAGAAATCGTAAATTCTTTTTTGGTATACGCCGCGAGATCAATCCCCAGCTTGTCAGGCGTCATATAAGGACGTGTCTTTTCCTGCAACAGACGTTCGCGCTTCTCTTTCATATCCGAGCCGGAAAAAATCAGCTTGGCGTAAGAGGCCACATCCAGCCCCGCTTCCAGCCCCAGCCGTATTTCTTTCATCTGCCAGTGGCTGAACAGATAATTGGCGTAAAGCGACACGTTCCGTTTGTTCTCCAAACCCAGACGAATCTCCCGCATCTGCATCCAGTTGTACTTGGAATCGGCATACAAAGAAACCTTAAGTCCACCGAGCAACCCCATTCTAATCTCATAGATCTGCTGCATATACATATCGTCCGTGAGCCAGGCATTGATCGGAAGATTGTCCTCAAGCGCAAGACGAATCTGTTCCAATTCGTCATCTACAAATCCTCTGTCCAAATAAGGAGTCAGATCGATAGAAGAATAAATGGAAAGACGAATCTGTTTCATTGTCTCGTAACTGTAGGACGGGTCCGCATAAACGGAAATATCCACCTTATCCTTAAGACCCATCTGAATCTGTTCCATCTGAAGCCTGTTAAGCTCAGAATGGGTATAATTTGAGACGTCCAGCCCCTCCTCTTTTCCAAAAGGAATCTCCTGATGCGGTTCTGTCATATATGCGATCTGTTCCATTGAAGTCAACTCCGGGTTCCGTGGCAGAGCTCCACCAGTCTTCATAAACAACCGTCCTCCTAATTCCGCGATAATCTATAATATTATACTATATTCAGGCTCAAAAGTCTACATTTTTGCCTTTCCAGCTTTTAGAAGATATTGCAAGCGCGCACATTTTTTTGCAATCTTTTAACACGCTCCCCCGTATCGATAAAACCGACCAGCACACCGCTTCCCTTCAGCGACAGGACCGGCTGGTTTTGCAGCCGGATAATCCCGGACGCCTCCAGAGCCGCCGTATCCAAAAGGCCGTAACACTTTGGTATACCCGTATAGGTATAATTTGCAATAGCGATCGGCGCTAAGCCGGCTCTTGGGAAGAAAAAGATGTCGTAATCCTCCGACACGCGCTGCACACATCCCTGCAGCTCCCATGGCCCCTCCTGCACGCCGAACGGCACAATAAAATCATAGTACTCTTCCGAGTACACTTCATCTCTGCAATCCGCCATAAAAAAACTCTCTCATCTATTTTGTCTATACTAATAAATGAGAGAGCTGCATGTTCTATTCTGAAAAATTGTAACTATTCAGCCTTCGTCTTCACAGTTACGCGTTCTTACAGACTTTGCAGCGAGTGCAAAGTCCTGGGCTGAATAGTTACGAAAAATTACAAAGTAATCTGATTTGCAGGAGGGCGCTTAAGGGAGCGCCGGCTGTAAATGATCGGCCGCTATGCCAAAGCTTCCGCGCAGGTTTATGAGCGGCCCGCCGGTTTTCTCTACATAATCCCTGGTGATCGTCACCATACCGATATTGTCGTCTTTGGGTATTTCATACATGATATCGAGCATCAATTCCTCGATGACTGCACGCAGCGCACGGGCTCCGACTTTCTTCTCCTTCGCCTTCTCGGCAATCGCATAGAGGGCCTCGTCCTCAAATACCAGCTTTACCTCATCCATGGCAAGCAGCTTGGTATATTGCTTGACGATCGCATTCTTAGGCTCCTTTAAGATCTGTACCAGCGTGTCTATGGTCAGGGCTTCGAGCGTAAACAGAATCGGCAGACGCCCCAAAAACTCGGGAATCATGCCAAATTTGCGCACGTCCTCGACCGTCACCTTGGACAATAGGTTCTCGTCCTTGTCGTATTCGTCCTTTAAGGTCGAGCCAAACCCGATTGAAGACTGCTTGTTGAGCCGCTCCTTGATGATCTCCGACAGCTCGGGAAATGCGCCGCCGCAGATAAAGAGGATATTTTTGGTGTTGATCGTCGTCATCGGCACCATGGCGTTTTTGCTGCTTGCCCCGACAGGCACTTCGACCTCGGCGCCCTCGAGCAGCTTTAACATTCCCTGCTGTACGGATTCGCCGCTGACGTCGCGCTGGTTGGCGTTGCGCTTTTTGGCAATCTTGTCGATCTCGTCGATAAATATGATGCCCTGCTCCGCGCGGTCCACGTCATTCCCCGCCGCCGCGAGCAGCTTGCTCACCACGCTCTCGATATCGTCCCCGATATACCCGGCCTCCGTCAGCGACGTGGCGTCCGTGATGGCGAGCGGCACATCCAAAAGCTTTGCCAGCGTCTTCACCATATAAGTCTTGCCGCAGCCCGTCGGGCCGATCATCAGCATATTGGACTTCTCGATCTCGACGTCGTCTTTGCGGTCGGACGCGATACGCTTGTAGTGGTTATAGACCGCCACGGACATGACTTTTTTGGCCTGCTCCTGCCCGACGATGTACTCATCGAGCGACGCCTTGATCTTATGCGGAGCGGGAATCTTTTTCAGGTCAAAAAGCGGCTGTGCCTCCTCGCTCTTTTTTTTCTTTTTGACGCGCTGGCTCCCCGGTATCATGCCCTGTAAATCCGACAGGTTGATCATGCTGATATTGGGGATTTTATTTCCCCTGCCAAAAGGCGGCATCCCCATGACATCATCCATGGAAAAACCGCTGCCGTTCATACCGTCAAAGGTCTTTTGCATACAATCCTGGCAGATGCAGATATCGCTCGGTATTTTTATCATTTTTCCCGCCACATGTTCCGGCCTGCGGCATATGTAGCATATATCCTCGTACTCTTCTTCCTTTTCTGTGCCCTTCTCTTCCTTGACCTCCTGGGAGACTAACGTAAATTCTTCGGCTTCCCCCGATGATGACGCATCCTTTTTATCACTGTCGTCAATGACTTCCCTAAAATCATTCATGCGCAAAAATCTCCGTTCTGTTCTCATACATTGTATCGTCAGGCGGCATCCTTCGACTGTCACGAATCCTGACTGACCGCTACTCACTGGTTCTATTATAAAACAACAAAGATTATCCCACAAGAACATTATCACTTTTTATATTTTTTTCATCTTTACGGCAAAAGAACCGCCGTAGCTTCCTACAGCGGTTCCGGGATTTCACCTGCTTACCGGTTAGAGCTTGTGGTATCACCATTGGTTGTCGCATCATTGACTGCGTTTGATTCCGTACCATTCGTCAGATCATCCACGCCGTTCTCCACACCGTCAATCACGTCTTTACCGGCATCACCGACACCGTCCACAACATCATCCACCATATTTCCTGCGCCTGTGCCATTATTCTCATTGTTATTCACATTATTGTCAATGGCGCCGTCACCGTTATTGTTGCCATTGTTGACATTATTGGCATTGTTGTTTTCGGTGTTGGTATCTAATACGTTGTTTTCGGTATTGCCGACCGCGTTGTTATTCACATCATTGACATTATTTTCGGTTGCGTTCTGCGTGTTGTTCGTGTTGTCCGAATTCTTGTCGCTGGTTTTCGTTCCGCAGGCGGTCATCGTGGCGAGTGACATGGTAAGTAACAGTCCTGCCGTAATTACACCCATTTTCTTCATGGTCGTACTCTCCTTTTTTCTTTTTGCCAGTGTAGAAACGATGGAGACCGTCTTACACTTTAAAGATAGTATGACCTGAATTGTAGATATTATTCCGCCCGTTTTTGTATTTATTTGGCAAAATTGCCTCGATAGCCGAGCTCGCGCGACAGTTCTTTTTGCACGCGCAGCACCGACGCCGACAGCTCCTTGAGATACTCTTTTGTCATGCGGCTGGCGGGACCGGAAACGCTGAACGCATATTTTACTTCTTTTTGATAGCTCCTAAGACAGGCGGCAATGCAGCGCACGCTCGCTTCATTCTCCTCGTCATCCAACGCATAGCCGGCTTCTTTTACGGTCTCCATCTCCCGGATAAACCGATGCAGATCTGTGATGGTATGTTCCGTTCGCTTCTCAATACAGCTCTCCTGCCATATTCTTTCGATTTCCTCGTCCGGCAGCGTCGCCATGATCGCTTTGCCGACGCCCGAGCAGTACATCGGCCGCACCATGCCGATATGGGAGACCATGCGTATGGTTCCGACCCTGGCCTCTATTTTGTCGATATAGAGGATATGCCCGCCCTCCCGCCGCACTAAGTGCACCGCTTCCCCGGAAATCTCCGAGAGCTGCTTTAGGTAGGGCCTTGCCATCTGCAAAATATCGGTGTGCTCAAGTATTTTGCCCGCCATATTGACAATCTTATAGGAAAGCCTGTATTTTTGCGTCGTCTCATCCTGTCTCGCATAGCCCATATAAATCAGTGACATCAAAAGCCTGTGAACGGTGCTTTTGTGCAGCCCGAGAGATGCGCTGATCTCCATCAGACCCATGGCGCCGTTGTCCGCCAGCATCTCCACCACCTGAAAGATGCGCTCGGCCGACTGAATCGGATTCTTATTGTCTTTTTCTTCCATGCAAAAAACCTGTTCCTATAAGTATTTGCTGATTTCCGCGATCAATGCCGCATATTCGTCCTGTGTCAGGAATTTCTGCTGCGGATTCATGGCAAACACGCCGCCCCACTCAAACTCGTCCGCGTATTTGGGCACCAGATGAAAGTGCAGATGATGCCCGGTATCGCCGTATGCGCCGTAATTGATCTTCTGCGGCGCGAACGCACGGTGCAGTGCCTCTGCCACATGTGCGATATCCTCCATGTACGCCGCACGCTCCTCTGCCGAGAGCTCGACGATCTCACTGACATGCTTTTTGTGCGCCACGATCACACGCCCTCTGTGGCTCTGCTCTTTGAATAAGTATACTTTCGATTCGGGAAGCTCACAGATTTTGATGCCAAACGCCTCCACAAGTTCCCCCTCCGCACAGTATGCACAATTGTGGTCCATCTCCTTTTCCTCCTTCGGATAATCAAAAGGAGGCTGCCGCACCGGCCCCGCCATGCAACAACCTCCCGTCTTTACGATCTTTGATTATTTCTGGTTAAAGTGAATCGCAAATCCCGCGATCTCGCCCTTTAAGTAGGCAACCTTCAGCTCGCCCTTGTCGTTATAGACAAATCCTGACTCGTCGAACTCAAAGCCGCGTTTCTCCAGATGATACATAGCGCGCTCCAGGTAATTGGTCTGGATTGCAATATGGCCGTGCGTACCGCGGCCCTGCATTTTCATCATCTCGATCAGTGTTCCCACGAATACAGAGCTGTTGCCGTTCTTCGTCTCCTCGCCAAACAGCGCCGCCAGCTTCTCGGAGTCGGCCATCGCCGAAGCCTCATCGGCGTTGTTGATGCCGACATGGAGCAGTTTAAAGCCAAGCATGGTGCCTACTGCCTCTTTCGTGAGCGCCGTGATGCCCGCCCAGTCTTTGGCCGCGATCATGTCTTTGTTGACCATCCAGGAACCGCCGCAGGCGATGATTTTCTTGAAATCAAGATAATTGCAGATATTCTTGGCATTGATGCCGCCGGTCGGCATAAACTTCATCTTAGTGTAAGGCGCAGCCATGGATTTGATCATATTTAATCCGCCTGCCGCCTCCGCCGGGAAAAACTTGACAACGTCAAGCCCAAGCTCAATGGCAACCTCCACGTCGCTGGGGTTCGAGCAGCCCGGCGTCACCGGAATCCCCTTGTCCACACAGTACTTTACAACCTTGGGATTTAAGCCAGGGCTGACAATAAACTTCGCGCCCGCTCCGACTGCGCGGTCCACCTGCTCGGTGGTGAGAACCGTTCCGGCTCCGACAAGCATCTGCGGGAACTTCTCCGCCATGATGCGGATGGACTCCTCCGCCGCCGCCGTGCGGAATGTCACCTCGGCGCACGGAAGTCCGCCGTCGATTAACGCCTTTGCCAGCGGCTCTGCGTCCTCCACATTGTCGAGCGCGATCACCGGAATAATACCGATCTTAGAAAACTCTTCCAATACTTTGTTCATAGTCTCTTCTCCTTTATGTTATAATTTAAATTTTCATATTATGAAACCGTTTTTCACCATACGATACAATTTGATTATAACATTTCAGGTGTTCTTGTCAACCAGTTTATTTTTTTGTCTGCGGCTGGAAGACGAGACTGGCAATATAAGAAAAGATCAGCGCGGCGGATATCCCGATGGCGCTTGCCTTAAATCCGCCCATAAAGATGCCGATAAAGCCCTCGTTGTCAATCGCCTCTTTCACACCTTTCCAGAGCGTGTTGCCAAAGCCCAGAAGCGGCACCGTCGCCCCGGCGCCCGCAAAATCCGCGAACGGCTGGTAGATCTGAAGTGCGCCGAGCACCGCTCCAAGGCAAACCAGCATCACCATAATCCTGCCGGGCATCATCTTTGTTTTTTCCATTAAAATCTGGACCAAGGCGCAGATCAGACCTCCCACCCAGAAAGCATTTACATAATCCATATCGTTCCACTTACCCTTTCTCTTTTTTCCATCGGCGGCTCTTTTAACTGCGTACCTTTCGACGCCATGCCGCCTTTCTAACTGGCATGTTCGATTACGACCGCATGCGCAATTCCCGGCACAGTCATGCCCTCGTTGAAAGATACCGTGGATAGCAGCGCCCCCGTCGGCACAAACAGGATTTTGTGCAGACGCGCCTCCTCCACCTGTTTTAAAAAGTAGGCGCTCAGCGTAGCGGCGGAACAGCCGCACCCGCTGCCGCCGGCCCCGGTTCCCTGCCGTTTGCCGTCATAAATTTCAATCCCGCAGTCCGTGTGGATGCCGCTCAGGTCGTAACCCTGCTGTTTGGCCAGATCTATGAGTATCTCCTGCCCGATCGTCCCCAAATCCCCGGTGATGATCTTGTCGTAATAGTCCGGCTGCCGGTCAAAATCCTTAAAATGCGAACAGATGACGTCGGAAGCCGCGGGAGCCATCGCCGCCCCCATATTCATGGAGTCTTTGATTCCGTAGTCCACGATCTTTCCCGTGGTAATCCCCGTGATGCGCGATTTGCTCCTCCGTTTGCCGAGCACATAGGCGCCGCTGCCCGTGACTGTCCAGGTCGCGGACTTCGGCCTCTGATTGGCGTATTCGAGCGGAAACCGAAACTGCTTTTCCGCGCTCGCAAAATGACTCGAGGTCATAGACACGACATAATCGGCGTATCCGGCCGCCACGCACATTGCCCCCAGTGAGAGCGCCTCGCCGCAGGTGCTGCAGGCGCCGTACAGCCCGAACAGCGGCACCTGATAGTCCATCAGGCCGAACGATGTGGCGATATTCTGCCCCAGCAGATCGCCGGAAAACAAGTAGCGGATATCTTCTTTTTTTAGTCCCGCCTTGCCGACCGCCATCTGAAAGGCTTCCTTTTGCAGTGTGCTCTCGGCCTCCTCCCAGGTATCCTGTCCAAATTTATCATCCTCTCCCACAACATCAAAATAATTGCCCAGAGGCCCTTCGCTCTCTTTTTTTCCCACGATGCTGGCGCTGGCAATAATATAGGGCGCCTCGTCAAATTGCAGGCTCTGTTTTCCTATCTGCATATTCATCCTCCATTCTCTGACCGGATTCTTTTTCTATTATTTTGTACCATATACCGCAATCTATACCTGACTTTAAAAAATTGGATCCACAGAATAAACGACGCAACTTGCAGGAAAGTTTAAGCATTGTCTATATGCGAAAAAGCCGCCGCACTATCATGCGGCAGCTTTTTCTATGAGAAAAGTACCAATGCAAATGCGGCGACCGCGGCCAGATTAAACAGCAGCAGCCACATGGACTTTACTTTTGTTTTGCTGCCAAGCAGCAGATCAAGCGCGGCCAGTCCCAGCATACCAAACATCAGCAGGTTGCCGTTCACCGCCGGCGCAAGGTTTATTTGCCGCACCTGATTGCACAACGACAATACCAGGTTGATGAGCAGCCCTGCAAAAATCGGGCGGAACCAGCGCTCAAACAGCTTTACCGTGGAGAACGAGCGCACGCCGTCGTAAATGTGATAGACCATGCCGTACACGCCGCAGGAGGCCGCCACGCCCGCTGCGACGCCGGCCACGGCAAGAAGGACGCCGGACAACACGCGGCCGTCGGTCCCGTAGCCGATATAATAGCCGACGCCCGCGAGTACCTTACAGAGTATCGACCCCGGCAGGATATTTACCACTACGCTGACCTGCCCGTAAAAGACCTCCTCCGGCAGCATACCGCTCTCGACAAAAAGGCCGTCGGCGATAACGAGAAAGGCGTCTCCTCCGCCGTAGGACATGAACGAGGACAGCACGCCCCTGGCGACGAACAGCAGTCCGTCCTTGACAAGCAGTAATGCCGGTGCCGACAGCAGCAATAAAAACAGGAACCACAAAACGGCCTCCTTCGCCATCTCGCGCCGCTTAAGACGCGGCACCTTCCAGCCCTCCCGCTTTGCGCTCACAGACAAACCGTACAGCGCCAGCGCCAGCATGAGTATCTCAATCCCCCAGATCAGCGGCTGTTGCCTGATGACGTGCTCTTTGCCATGGCTGAGCAAAAAAAGCACGGAGACGGCCAAAGAGACCAGGATATTTTTCCAGTTGTATGTGCCGCCGGTGTAAAAGACAAAGAAAAAAGCTACGATCAGCACATGAACCGTGGACGCCTGAAATATGGCGGCGCCGCCCAAGCCAAAGAGTTTGGATATATTGCTGCCGCAGACCATGACGCATACGGCCGCAATCACCAGAAGCGCTTTTAAAAACCGCCCCCGGCTTTCCTTTTTGCATCCCGCCAAAAGTTTTCCCACATACCCCAGCAGCAGGTAGATAATAAAAGCGGACGCCGCGATCGACGCCAGCTCCATCCATTCCAAGATACCCGACTCGGCCACGGAGAGAACGGTAAAAAGCGCGATCGTGGCCGCCACGCCGGGCAATGCCATCGCAAGCGGCGCCGCGAGCATCCCCCTTTTTCCGTAAGCCTTTTTCCCGATCGCCGCCGCGAGTTCCACCGGCAGCGCACCCGGCGTAAGGCCGGCCACAATCACGTCTTTATCGAACTTTTGTTTTGATTCCAGCTTTTGCCGCTTGACAAACTCCTCCTCTATGACAGGTATCAGCGCCGTTCCACCCCCGAACCCGATACTGCCGATCCGCATCATGCGCAATAAAAATTTAATAAAATCTTTCATCAGGAAGCGTTAGCTCCGCAGCTTTGACCATATGGTCTTTGCGGGGTGCATCATCTTATTTTTCAATTGTTCATATTCCTTTCTAAGTTTGTAATTTTCCTGCATTAACATCCTTGTACATAACGCGGTAAATCGTATCGCATCATCGATCATATATTCATTGCGGCGCTCATATTTGGGCAATTCCGCTATGGTGTCGTCAAAGAGAGGCTCTCCGTCCTTAATATACTCCTCCGCAATCCTGCGGTTTCCCTCCTCATACTGCGCAAGGAACTTTTTTGTATCCTCCTTGGAGAATACGCATGTCTTATAATACCGGCTGCTAAGTTCCGCGTCCTGATACAGCGCCTGGCGGAAAAATACGCGCTCCTCCTCATCCAATATTTCGATCTCGTTGAGCAGCCGCATAATCTCAAGTGTATTTCCCGGCAGGCTCTGATTGATTTCAGACAGTTTTTGCTGGTACTCGTCCGTATATTCCAGACCGACCACGTGCAAAAACTCGGCCTGAAGAGAACCCCGGTAAAAATATTTTTTGTCAAACCGCCGCACGATTATCGCGTCCCTGCCCAGGACGGCGCGGATGCTCTCCAATCTCCCATAATAATCGTAAGACCTTTCCTTCGGATACGGCGGCTTCATATATTGTTCCCATGTCTTTGTCAGCCCAGCGCAGTGCGTCCTGGTATTTACTTTGACATTCTGGTTGTAGAGGGAAGCTGCGAACAAGTCCTGCCGCCGCAAAAATACAATCACTTTGACCGCAAAGCCGTACCGCTCCCCTTCCTCCAGCAGCTGTTGCCACAAATTACTCCTGCGTTTATAAGTCGCACGAAAGATTGCTTCGTTGGATAGTATCACATGGTCGTATACCGTAAACAGGGCAATGACTCTCTCCATACCCTCCCGGTAGAGCCTCTGCTCCTCTTTTATGCTGTCCACACCGTCTTTCTGCGGCACAGCCTGTACCAAAAAGCGCCCGTTTACCGACGTCGAATAGCCGGGGTAGAGATCGCTGAAATCAGGGTAACAATAGCCTTGTTTTTCCAATACACTGCGATTGCGGCACAGCAGATGCTGTATTGAAGTCGTTCCTGTCTTAGGTGTGCCAATGTGTACAAATAATGTCTTCAATTTGCTTTTCTCCTCAAGTTTATTTGATAAGCTCGTGCACATTTCTTATGTTGGCATCATCGTACCGCCGCATAATTAAAACAGGATTAAAAACCTTTTATGTTATTGTCTGTAATTTTTTCTGATTCATTCTGTGAATTTTTTGCCAGTGGCTGAAACCACAGGGTAAACACACTGCCCTCCCCCACCTTGCTCTCTGCGGTCACCTCTCCCTGGCACAGTTCCATGATTTTCCTGGCAATGGACAGGCCGAGTCCAAACCCTTCCGAATTGCGCGCTTTATCCTCCTTATAGAAGCGCTCAAAAATATTGTCGAGCTCCTCGGCTGCAATCCCCCGGCCGTGATCGCGCACAGAGAGAAACACCCGAGCGCCCTGCCGTCCGGTCGCCACCTCCACCGGCTTTCCCTGGGCGTATTTTATGGCGTTGCCCAGCAGATTTTTCAGTACAATCATAATCAGGCTGATATCTCCCATCGTCTCCGCCGGGGCCAGATTCTTTCGGATTTCCACCATATCCTCGAGGCTGTCAGCCTCATCTTCGATGACGGATTCCGCTACTTCCTGCAAATCGATCTCCTCGAGATGCAAAATTGCCCTCCCCTGCTCGAGGCGGGACAGATACAACAGCTGCGTAATAATCTCATTTATTTTTCCCGACTGACGGTAGATCACCTGAAAGGCATTGTCCACCTCCTCCTGATTGTCGAGATGCTTCTGGGCATACTCACACTGCGCCAGCGTCACAGACGCCGGCGTCCGAAGCTCATGCGCGACATCGGAATTAAACTGTTCCTGCTGCTTTAAAATATGCTCCATGCGGTCCAACATACGGTTGTTGGCCTCGTTTAACACATCGATCTCATAAATATTTCCCTCATAGGTGATGCGCTTGGAAATATTGAAATCTTTGCCTATATTCTCTGCCGATCGGCACATGGCATCCATCGACCGCTTTATTCTCCGGCAAAAGAAAACGGCGGTCACCAAAACAGCGCCGCACAAAAGAAGAATACTGCAATAGGCAAACACAGCCATGCTCTCGTATTCGCTCGATACGTCTTTCTTGTTGACGATCGTGCGAATATATATTTTCCTCTTCTTTCCGCTCTCAGGATCGATCAGCCGTCCCTTAAAACGGTCGCGCACATACCACAGCTCGCCTCCCCACCTCACACTCTGTGCATGCAGCAGATAGAGCTCCGTGAACTCCGGCGCCCCTCGCGGATAGTCGCCGTAGAGCGCTTCTCCTTTTTTATTGATCACCAGCGCGGTAATATTTCCTTCGTGCTCATCAAAGCCGTCTTTTACTGTGAGTTTTCCCTTTTTTAACGAAACATATTTTGATTTTGCCGCAGCCGCCTCGGTCACAGTTCTTTGTATATCATAGTTAATGGCTATCTTCGCGAAAAAATATACATAGATCAGCATCACCACAGAGAGCGCGAGCGTGGCTGCCACTAACAGCCCTACTATATATTGGGCAAGCGTCCATTTATTTGCCGGTTTTTTCATAGGAATAACCATGCCTTTCTCACAGCCTGCGACATTTGAGCCGCAGGTACAAAGCTATTTGTAACGCTCCAGCACAATATAGCCAACGTGAACAAGTTCACGTGTGATAAAATCAGCTATCAAGCTGATTTTTCACACTACCCCGTCTTGGCGTATCTTACGATTGGCTCTTTAAAATGTATCCCACGCCGCGCACCGTCTGTATCATTTTAAACGCCTCGTCGCGGTCAATCTTTTTGCGCAGATAGCGTATATAGACATCAATTACGTTGGAATACCCGCCCTGCTCACTGTCCCAGATATTGGCTTCAATCTGGCTGCGCGTTAGCACGATATTCTGATTGCGTATCAAATACAACAGGACGGCGTACTCCTTGGGTGAGAGCTCGATCTCGCGCTCCCCGCGCCAGACCTTATGCAGATTGCAGTCCATGACCAGATCGCCGCAACGGTATACATTTTCGTGCACATCCGCTTTCTTGCGCACCATGACGCGCACGCGGGCCAGCAGTTCCTGAAAATGAAACGGCTTTACCATATAATCATCCGCACCGATATCGAGACCGTTGACGATATCTTTAATCTCTCCCTTGGCGCTGAGGAATAAAACCGGGATGGATACCCCGTCTTTTCTTGCCCGCCGCAGCACCTCAAAACCGTCCATCCCCGGCAGCATGACGTCGAGGATCGCGCCGTCGTAATCTTCGAGCGTCAGATAATCGTAGGCGCTCATCCCGTCAAAACAACGGTCCACCAAATATCCGTCCGATTCCAGTTCCTTACAGATCAACCGATTCAGGTCTTTTTCATCTTCTACTACCAGTATCTTCATATCAGCTATCCCTTGCTCTAATGTTATTATGGGAAAACGTCACAAAAATTATATGGCGTTTACTATAAAATACCCCTTTATAGCACATGGTAGTTGATCATCATTAAAAACACATGAAAGTAATATACAATTTTTCACATATTTTTACATTTTTTTATTTTTTTGCGTGCGATGCGATGCAACTGCGGCTTTAGCGCAAGCTCCGTACAAACCATCCCGTCGCGCCGGGATATCGCAAACCGCACGGCCTCCGCCACCTCCATGGGCTCAAGGCGGGCGCGCGGCTCCCCGTCCGCCGCAAAATCGGCGTTGCGGTAGAGCTCTGTCGCCGTCATGTCCGGCAGGATGCTCACCACCTTTACCCCGTATTTGCGCGCCTCCTCAAAAAGGCTCTGCGAAAAGCTTAACAGTCCCGCCTTGGTGGCGCCGTACGCGCACCCGTGCGGATTGAACGCTCTGGCGGTGACCGAACAGATATTGATTATATAGCCCTCTGTGCGCTTGAGATCGCGCAGCAAAAGGCTGCTGAGCACGAGCGGCGCCTCGAGATTGGTCCGCACCATGGCTTTGATTTTCGCCGCGTTTAACTCCTCGTGCAGCCCATAGTACCCGCAGCCGGCGTTGTTGACCAACACCTCGATCGCGGCCTCTTTCCTGATCTGCCCGACGGCACGACAGAGCGCGTCGGCGTCCGTCACATCACAGCATATCGGCCGAAATTCCGCGGGCATCGGTTTCTGCCGCGAAAAATCCCTGCCAATCCCGTACACCTGATACCCCTGCTCACACAGCATACGGCTGATGGCCTCCCCGATGCCGGAGGAGGCGCCTGTCACCAGCGCGCCACTCTTTTTAGGCGCAGCGGCCTTTTCTACTGCCTGCTCTCTCCACTGTTCCATCTGAATATTTTGTCCTCCCCCACCGTCTGTTTTAACCGCCCGGTCAAAAACTGCTCCATCTCCTCGAGCAGCGCCTGCGGATATTGGTAATATCCCGCCTTATTCTCGTAAGGGAACCACACCGCAGGTTCCCCCGGCGCAATCTTGCGCATTTTCTTCAGATAATCCTGTGAGATGCGAAAACTGCCCACCGAGACATCCAGCAGTTTTTCCATCGGAATCGCGTCCTCGATTTGTGCGAGCATTTCCCCGTACTGCGCGCGCCAATCCGAGACAAACAACATCGGGTCAAAGCAGAGCCGCACCGCAAAGCCCCGCTCGATGGCCTCTTTTACACACAGGATGCGCTGCTTTAACGAGGGCGTGCCCCGCTCCAAACGCGCCGCAATCCGCTCCGGCGAGAGGGTGAACGCAAAAATCAGCCTGCGGTTTGGCTCCATCTCTTTTAAGAGGTCGCGGTTCGCACACTTCGTGCGCACCTCCACGACAAGCTGCGGATGTTTTTGGACAAACGCGTTCCACGCCGCCACATAACCGGTCAAATGTTCCAGGGCATACAAGTCCGTGTCATAGGATACGCACAGATACAGCGGCTGCTGTCGCAGCATGCGCTCCGTCTCTGCAAATATGTCCTCCAGATTGACAAAGACCACGAGATTGCCCGAGGGGTACATGCCCCGCAAATAGCAGTAGCCGCAGTCATAAATACAGTTCATAACACAGGAGGTATAGTAGAACGCACTGTTTCCGAAATCCTGGCAGACCGGGGCGCCCGCATAGAGCAGACTGCCCTGTTTGGCCGCCAGAATCAGTTTCTGGCTTTGATGCTGCAGGGCCGCATCCTGTCCCCTGCGGCAGAATATGTCTTTATAATGTGCGATTCTAACGACATGTGCGCCGTCAAATTTGGCCAAAATCGCGCGCGTGCGCGGATGGCTCAAAATCTTCTCCTCCACATAGATGTGCGAAAATGAATTAGTATAGTAATCTTGCTTTAAGTTCCTCAAGTCGCTCTTTCCCCTCGCGCCTGTCTTTGCAGGGAAGCCTGCCCTCCCCATAAAGCTCCTGCTCTGCCTGCCTGATGTCCCTGCCTGTGAGTTTTGCATATGTCAGCATTACGCGCAGCGCTCCCTCCATTGTTTTGGAACAGCACAGCGCCGCGGAAAACCGCCCTACCACGTCCTCCGGCAGCCGCACCGCCTCGTGCCAACCCCTGGCGCGCTCTGTCACGGCCAACAACTGGCGGACATGATCTGCCACCGTATCCGCCCGGCTCTCGATCGCCGCTCTCACCTGCTCTGTGGCAATCCGCCCGTTGGCGCCGCCGTCGGAGACGATTTTGATAAACTGCATCTGGTGCGGCCCTAAAAAGCGCGCGCCCGCCTGATACAGCGCCGCGCCCTCCATATCGTAGAGCAGGCCGCGCGCGCCCGAAGATACATCCCCGGCCGTCACCGGCCCCGAAACCGTCACCAGCTCCCCCTCCAAAAACGGATGCCGGTAAACCATATCGGGATAATAGCTCCTGCCCGTGGCCGCGTCTGTCAGCTTATGGCAGAGATAGGCCCCCGGGCTCTCTCCCGCACAACTGCCCACATTTACCAGCAGATCGTGTTTCTCTGGCGGATATTTGGCGAACATCCATCCCGCCGCCGTGGCCGCTGCCACTGCCCCCGCCCCGGTTATCACCAGGCGAATGGTTTTCGCCTCATCACAAAATTCCTGAAAACAAAAGTTCTCAGGAATTTTTTTCAGGGATAACCGTTCCGTCAGAGGTCCCGCCTCCCAGTACAATGCACTGAATATATATATCATAGCAATCCTTCCGCGCCGACTTTCTTTTATGCTTCCGCGATGCCCTGCGCAATACGCCCCGCCACATAGACGCCGCTGGCCGACGCGTGTGAGAGCGAATGGGTCACGCCGCTGCCGTCGCCGATCACATAAAGTCCCGGATAACGCGTCTGCAAATTCTCGTCAATATCCACTTCCATGTTGTAAAACTTGACTTCCACGCCGTAGAGCAGCGTGTCGTCATTTGCCGTGCCGGGCGCAATCTTATCGAGCGCATAGATCATCTCGATAATGCCGTCCAAAATACGCTTTGGCAGCACGAGGCTTAAATCGCCTGGCGTCGCGGCCAAAGTCGCCCGGACGGTGCCCTCCTCGATGCGCTTTACCGTGCTCCTTCTGCCGCGCACCAGATCGCCGAACCGCTGCACGATGACACCGCCGCCCAACATATTGGAAAGTCTGGCGATGCTCTCCCCGTATCCGTTGCTGTCCTTAAACGGTTCCGAAAAATGTTTCGCCACCAGCAGAGCGAAATTGGTATTCTCCGTCTGCATCTCGGGGTCTTCGTAGCTGTGGCCGTTGGCGGTCACGATGCCGTTGGTGTTTTCATTTACCACAATGCCGTAAGGGTTCATGCAAAACGTGCGCACTCTGTCCTCAAATTTCTCGGTGCGGTAGACGATCTTGCTCTCGTAGAGCTCGTCCGTCAGATGTGAAAATATCACGGCCGGCAGCTCAACGCGCACACCGATATCCACGCGGTTGGATTTGGTGGGAATCTCAAGTTCCTGGCAGACCTGTTCCATCCATTTGCTGCCGCTTCTCCCGACCGAAATGATACACTGCCTGCATGAATAGCTCTCTCCCTTGCAATACACCCGGTATCCGCCGGATATGACTTCGATCTTCTCCACCGGCGCATTAAAATGAAATCTGACTTTATCTTTTAGTTCGCTGTAAAGATTTTCCAGTACTACATAGTTGATGTCGGTTCCAAGGTGGCGAACGGAGGCGTCCAAAAGCGTCAGCTTGTTCTGCATACAGAGTTTTTTAAACCGGGTGCCCGCCGTCGAATACATGCGCGTTTGCGCGCCGCCGTGCGAGACGTTGATCTCATCCACATAGCGCATCAGCTCTAAGGCTTTATCTTTGCCGATATGCTCATACAGCGTGCCGCCAAAGTCGTTGGTGATATTGTACTTGCCGTCCGAAAACGCCCCCGCGCCGCCAAAGCCGCTCATGATCGCACAGGTATTGCAGCGGATACATGCCTTTACTTTATCCCCGTCGATCGGACAACGCCGCCCATCCAACGGATTCCCTGCCTCAAACACCGCTGTTTTTAATTCCGGTTTCTGTTTTGCCAGCTCGTAGGCGCTAAAAATGCCGCCCGGTCCGGCGCCAATGATAATCACATCAAAATCCATAATCCCCTCCATATTGCATGTCCTGTACGCCTGGTGTACCGACCTGTTCCCAGTACTAGTGTACTGACCCGTTCATGTAGCTGAAAATGAACGGGTCGGTACACCAGTTTGCACGATTGGTTTCCGGTCACAGGAAACAGCGCACCGTTTCCTATGATGGAAAAACCGCTACACATATCTTGTGCAGCGGCCTCTGTATTCATAAGGACAGTTTGCAGCGCATCCTGTCCTCTGTGCGTATGCCTTAGAATATTCTTCTCACACAAATCGGCGAGCGGTAATTTACGTTGGAAAACTTAATGCCCGTAGACGGCGTGCTCGCATGGACGATCGTACCCCCGCCCACATAGATGGCAACATGTCCACTGTAGCAAACGATATCACCCGGCTGCGCGTCTGCAAGGCTCACCTCGTAGCCGCAGCTTCTCATTCCACTGGAGGAATGTGGCAGGCCGATGCCGAAATTCGCATAGACGCTCATGACAAAACCGGAGCAATCCGCACCGCCGGTCAGGCTGGTGCCGCCGTACACATAGGGATAGCCGACAAACTGGCTGGCAAAATTAGCGACAGCCTGTCCATTCGAGCTGGTCGGCGCACTGTATGTGGGCGCTCCCGCGGAAGCGCTCTCGGCGCTCTTTGCCTTTTTCTTCTTGGCCGCTGCGGCCGCCGCCGCTGCCGCCTCTCTCTCCGCCTCTTCCTTGGCAAGCCTTGCCTCCTCCTCGGCCTTGGACTCGGCATGTACAAACTCCGTGGACAGCGTCACATAGTCGGTGGAAACATATCCTTCCCCCTCCTCGGTGTTGACCTTTACCCAGCCGTCGACGGACTCGTCCGTGACAACCAAATCGTCATCCAACGGCAGCATATGTATGATCGTCGCCTCGGTGGACGGCTCCTGTCTCACATAAAGCGTTGTGGTCGTAACCTTAGCGTAACGGGTGCTGACTCTCTTTGCCAGCTCCTCATCTCCGGTCACCACATACTCACATTTCACATATCCGGTTACATTGCCGGAAGTAATCTTATACCAACCATCCGGAGTCGTCTCTAATACGGTTGCGGCAGAGTTATTGTAAAGCTTACCCACCACTTCGCTCTCCGTATTGGACTCCGCGCGGACATTCACAAAATTATCGACCTGTGCGATCGCGATATCTTCGTACTCGGAAGTAACAACCGGAACATCTTTCTCGCTGACGATACTGTCTGACATCAGATAATCCGTCATCGTCATCGATACGCCTGCCATCGGCCTGCTGCCGGAATCCGATACCATAATATCGGACACGCCTGCCACCGGTGCCGCGCATACATTAACTGCCGGTGCTCCGATTAACAACGCACCCGTTAAAATACCTCCTGTAACTCGAATCACTACCTTATTCATGAATGCCTCCATAGGATTTTTATCTTTGCCATATTTGTTACAAGTTTGTTACATTTATTACGCGTTTATTATAACAAAGCCTTTTCCTCCTGTCAACCGCTAATTCCGCCGCCTTTGCAATGCTCACAATATTTACATATTTCTGCAACATTTTTACATATAAAAATTGTCTTGTATTTCCTTATCCGCCATAGTACAATAATACTATCTCTATATGTTATATTCTGGAGGTATTCAAATCAGAGACAGAAAGGTGGGATTTTTATGGAACTTGGCAACCTGAATCTGGCGCTCGGTACATTAACTGCCTATGATGCAGATTCTTCCGTGAGCACAGGCAGCCTTGCCTACGCAGTCGGCACCGAGATGCTCGGAAAAGAGCTCGATACGGTACAGGATATGGGCGCTGCCATGATACAGATGATGGAACGTTCCGTGACACCGGAACTCGGGGGCAATATCGACGTCTACGTTTAGATCACGCAGCGCACCCTAAAAATCACAAGTAAAAAACCAGGCCACACCGGATATGACCCGGATGGCCTGGTTTTTCTCGTTTCATACGTCACACGATATCCTTCACTTTAAGGCAACCGCCTCGATCTCAAGCATCACGTCTTTGGGCAGACGCGCCACCTCCACGCAGCTTCTGGCCGGGTAATCTCCGGCAAAAAACGTCTGATACACTTCGTTGATCGCGGTGAAATCATTCATCTCCTTGATAAAAACGGTTGTCTTGATGACGTTTGCCATGGAAGTGCCCGCCGCCTCCAATAAGTGCGACAGGTTTTTAAGCGCCTGCGCGGCCTGCGCGGCGGAACCCTCCGGTATCTCTCCGGTTTCCGGCACCACCGGGATAATGCCGGAGGTATACACCATTCCGTTTACTTCAATCGCCTGTGAATACGGCCCGATCGCTGCCGGAGCCTTGTCTGTACGGATCACTTTCTTCATAATCTGTCTCTCATCCTTTCTTAATTTGACTATACGTTCAATTTGCGGATCGCACGCTCTGTGATCTCGATTCTGCGCTCCTTGTAGAGCCTGCCCACCGCGCGCTTAAAGGCATTCTTGCTGAGCCCGGTTTCCCGCATGATCACCTCGGGGGACGCTTTGTCCGTAAACGGCAGCACCCCGGCGAACTCCTCGATCACCTGCATGACCTTTTGGGCGTCCGCATCCATCTGCAAATAAGCCCTCTCCCGCAAGGTGATATCGAGCTTGCCATCCGGCTTTACTCGGGTGACTTTGGTCTCGATCACATCTCCGATATGCAGCTTGCTGCAATCTTCATGGGCCGGAATCATCGCCGAGTATTTGTCGTCCACCGCCACAAAAGTGCCAAAGTCGTGTCCGAACTCGTAGACTCTTCCCTCCACGACATCCCCCTCTTGATACGGGGAATCCGTGCGCAGCAGATGATAGAGCTTCTTCATGCTGGCACAGAGACGTCTGCTCTTGTCAATATAAAGGGTGACCAAAATCTCGTCTCCGGGGGAGAGCCTGGCCGTCATCTCTTTATATGGAAGAAACAAGTCTTTCTCCAGTCCCCAGTCGAGAAAAGCTCCGATCTTTCCCGTCTCGGCTACCTTAAGGGCGGCCAGCCCGCCGAGCGTGAGCGCCGGCTCATTGGTCGTGGCGATTAGCCTGTCCTTAGAATCCTTGTACAAAAAAACGTTTATCGCATCTCCCGGCGAGGCATCTTTGGGCACCTGCTTTGCCGGCAGCAGCACTCTCCCTTCAGCGCCCCCCTGCTCGGTCAGATAGACGCCGAAGTCTACCTGCTTTTCGATGTATAATGTCTGATATTCGCCTAACTTCACTTTAATCTCCGTTCTAAAAAATCACTTCCGGTTACTGTACAAAATCAACAATCGCATAGGTCTGCCCTGCCCCGTCCGTCAGCGCGCAGGTCATGTCGCCGTCGCCTTTTATGAGGTGCGGATATAACACATCCCCCAGCGCAGCCGCCTTTTTGTACTCCACTCTAAGCCTGCGCACGCGAAAGTCGTCGGGCAGATACTGCTCTGCCACCTGAACATATCTGCCGTTATTCACATGGTGATTGGTATCGATAAACCCTTTCGTCACGGGAACACCAGGCAGCGCCTCGGCCGCCTCCATCTGCCCAGGAGCAATTTTTAATCTTCCTTTGGCCCAATCGCCCGAAAGCGCATCCCCGAACTCACTCCGGTAAGCCTCTATCATCTCCTCCGAAATGCGCACCGGGTGCATACGCTCCAAATCCATATATACCCATACGGAATTCGCCTTCACGAGAAGCTCCCCCGCCGCATCGACGGCAGAAAAATTGCGGTATCCGTAAAAACCTTTAAAACCGTAGGGCCATGTATTGACACAGATTTGTTCCCCCATCCCGGGGTAGCGCAAAATCTCGATCTCCCAGGAGGCCAATACCCAGCTGATCTTATGGCGCGCCAGGTAGTCCACGCCGATTTCCATGTCCTCGGCCTCAAAAGAGCTGCAGTCCTGCAAATAATCCAGCAAAGACGTAAGCGTCAGCTTTTTTTCACTGTTGACTTCACTATACCGCACGCGGCTTTTGAATTGATACATAATTACCTCGATGAAAATAATTTGGAGAGGAAATCATATCCCACATTTTCCGGTTCCATTTCATCATTATACCCTTATCGCCGCGATACCACAAGAACAATTTTATTGACTGACGGGCGCAAAAATCCCGGTAGAAACTCTACCGGGATTTTTTGACAGGGCTACAAGGATTCGAACCTTGAAATGACGGAGTCAGAGTCCGTTGCCTTACCGTTTGGCGATAGCCCTTTGTTCTGTGTCATACAGCTTATCGCTGTCAACAAAAAAGATTATAATGCATGTACAAATAAAAATCAAGCTTTTTTTTCAAAAATTTGCACTTTTTTATCAATTATGGCATACTCTACCTCTTCTTCCCAGGAAATACGGGCCTTTCCGCCGGTCGCCTCCACCATCTTCTTTTCTATTTCCGTCTGTCTCTCCGCCGGAACCATACATAAAAATTCCACCCGCTCCGTATAGAGCGTATCCATCCATGCAATCTCATTCTGTGCGATCAGATATTGCAGCTTGCCCAAAAGTGTATAATCAATTTCGGCCCTAAGCTTTCTCCCCGGTCTTTGATCAATGATCGTACTGTTGCGAAGCCCCTCCTGCACGGCGCGCTGGTAAGCGCGCACAAGGCCGCCGGTGCCAAGCAGAACGCCGCCGAAATAGCGGGTCACGACCACCGCCGTATTGTGAAGCTCTTCACCGAGCAGAACATCGAGCATCGGGCGCCCCGCTGTCTGCGGCGGCTCGCCGTCGTCGGAGCAGCGGCTGATCTCCTGATTGTTTCCTATTATAAAGGCCGAGCAATTATGCCTGGCGTCCCAATACTTTTTTTTGGTTTCCGCAATAAACAGCGCCGCCTCTTCCTCGGAACCGACCGGGCGCACCGTAGCAATAAAGCGGGACTTCTTCTCAAGGATCTCCCCTTCTCCTCCGATATAGACTGTTTTCAAACGCTTCCTCATTTCCGCCATATCTTAAAACAATGGCCTTGTTGTTGATCTTACTACGCTAACTTTCACTCCTATTACAATACCATATGCGCCGCCGGTTCGGCAACAGCTACAGCAAATTCACATACGATTTTTGTCTTGGCCAGATATACGCGTTCTTACGGACTTTGCAGCGAGTGCAAAGTCCTGAGCAAAACTGTCACCAATTTTTTGCAAGTATTTTCAGTTTTTTCTTCATTTTTGTAGATTTGTTTGTTATAATATCCAGATAGTGGGAAAATATATATTTTAAATATGGAGGTTATTGTGAACAACAAAGCACTCATTTGCTCTTCACATCCATGAAAGGAGTACTATGAATTATGGCAAAAAGCACACCAGAAAGCGTGCACAGGAACTGACCTCAAAGGGCACTATGATACGCAAAAAGTGTAACGTCATTTTCTTGAAAGTATTATTAGTCTGCTTCTTTGCAGTCATTGTGATCGGCAGCTGCGCCGGCATCGGCGTTTTTCAGGGGATTATCGCATCCGCGCCATCCATTGAGGATATAGACGCCACACCTACCGGTTATCTCACCACAGTCTTAAACTGCGAAGGCAACCAGATCGCTACCTTAGTTGCCACCGGTTCCAACCGAAAATATGTCACGATTGACGAGATCCCCATGAACCTGCAACATGCTTTCGTGGCAATTGAGGACGAACGTTTTTACGAACATAACGGCATCGACATAACGGGTATCATCCGCGCGGCGACAAGAGGCGTCGCCAAAGGATTCCATTTTAATGAGGGAGCCAGCACCATCACCCAGCAGCTCTTAAAAAATACCGTGTTTATCACTCTCTGGGCAAATGAATCTTCCTTTGCCGACAAAGTAGAGCGAAAGATTCAGGAACAGTACCTCGCCCTCGAGCTGGAAAAAACGGTAGACAAGGACTGGATTCTCGAAAATTATCTCAATGTTATCAACCTGGGGCAAAATACGCTCGGCGTGGGCGTCGCCTCCGAACGCTATTTCGGCAAAGACGTCTCCCAGCTTACACTCTCGGAGAGCGCGGTGCTCGCCGCCATCACCAAGAGCCCTACCGGATACAACCCGATTTCCCACCCGGAAAAAAATAAACAGCGCCAGACACTCGTATTAAACAACATGCTCGAGCAGGGCTATATCTCCCAGGAAGAATACGATGAAGCCATCAATGACAATGTGTATGACCGCATCCAGATTGTCAATGTCAATATCAGAAATGACAATGTCACGTCCTATTTCGTGGATGAGATGACCAATCAGATTATCGAAGATTTCATTGAGATCAAGGGCTACACGGAGACACAGGCATACAAGGCGCTCTACCAGAGCGGTCTGACGATAGAGGCAACCCAGGACCCCAGGATTCAGACCATCTGCGACCAGGAGGTCAATAACCAGGAAAACTACCCGGCCGAACCCAAAATATCTTTTTCCTACCGCTTGTCCATTCAATCGCCCGACGGCACCGTCAAAAATTACAGCGATCAGACGATGCTCTCCTACTACCGCAATGCCAATGCCGATTACAATATCGACTTTGATACCAAGGAGGAGGCACAGGCGGCGATTGACGCCTACAAGGCAGAGCTGATGCAGCCCGGGGACAAGGTGATCGAGGGCAGCGAAACGGTTGTCTTCACCTTGCAGCCGCAGGCGGCAATGACCATTATCGACCAGTCCACAGGGGAAGTAAAGGCTATCGTGGGCGGACGCGGTGACAAAACCGCCAGCCGCACGTTAAACCGTGCCGCCGATACGACCAGACAGCCGGGCTCTACTTTCAAAATCATCGCGGCCTATGCGGCAGCGCTTGATGCCGGCGGCATGACGCTGGCCACCGTGCAGGACGACGCACCGTACAATTACGGAACGGGCGAAAAGGGCTCCGTGAGCAATTACGACAACCGCTACCGCGGTTTCACTACGATCCGTGAGGCGATCACCAACTCCATCAACATTGTCACGGTAAAGACGCTGGCCGAAATCGGGCCGACTCTCGGCTATGACTACATCACTAATTTTGGCATTACCACGGTCGGGACAGATGAGAGCGGCAATGAAACCCTGGCGCTTGGAGGACTGACACACGGCGTCACCAACCTGGAGCTGACAGCCGCTTACGCTGCCATAGCCAACCAGGGCACTTACATCAAACCAAAATTTTATAAACGCATCCTGGACCACGACGGCAATGTGCTCATCGACAACACCGCACCGGAATCCCATTCCGTGTTAAAGGAGACCACGGCATGGCTTCTGACCGACGCTATGCAGGATGTTATGACGCAGGGAACCGGAACACTGGCCTACTTTGGAAGCAGCATGACGCAGGCTGGCAAATCGGGCACCACCACAAAGAACCGTGACGCTCTGTTCGCAGGCTATACACCGTACTATACCTGTGTGGTATGGGGCGGCTTTGACGACAATATCCCCCAGCAGGGCGGCCAGACCAGTTACCCGAAAAAAATATGGCACAAGGTCATGGAGCGCATCCATGAGGGCCTGGAGAACAAATCTTTTGAAAAACCGGACGGCATCGTGTCCGCCGCGGTCTGCCGCAAGTCCGGCAAACTGGCGATCGACGGCGTATGCAGCAACGACCCGCGCGGCAGCATGGTCATCACCGAATATTTCGCAGAGAGCTCCGTGCCCACCGAGTATTGCGACCACCATATACGGGCCAGCATCTGTATGGATTCCGGGCTGCCGATCAACAACTACTGCCCGGAAACCTCCTATATCAGCGGCATCTACATCATAGGAGGAACGGCGGCCACAGACGACGGGCCGTACCTGTTAAGCCCTGATTTCACCACCAGTACCTGTTATTATCACAATGCCGGCAATTCCATGTACCATGATATCACCAACTATTCGCCGAATACCGCGCCGACCGCGCAGGAGGGCACCGGCGGAGGCGACGCACAACCGCCCGCCCAGGATAATCCGCCGCCGCAATAGTCTTTAAGGCTGTCTAAAAAGGACAGTGTCAAAAAAAGACGGCCACATCAACATCGATGTGGCCGTCCTTTTTATACACTTAAGGCCGGTTCGCAGTATGAACCGGCCATTCTTCTATGTTCTGTTTCCTATGCTCAGGAATAGGCGGACCATTTGAGCGTATAATAACCGGATGACTTTTTATTGATCGGTTCTACTTTGACATAGTAGGTGCCGGCGGGAAGATTGTGCAGCGTACCATATTTCGCATCCCGCATGGTGATCGTCACGCTGTTTTTGGGCCTCAGCGGCGTCAAATCCGTCTTGGCCGTCCATTTGCCGTCTTTTGTATTCATTACAAACGTAAAGCGAAGTCCCGCCTCCTGATAACCATACTGTTTGGCATCGGCATATCCCATGGTCTTGGCGGTATATTCAATCTTTAGCTTGGCCCCTTTGGTCAATTTCACCTTATACCAGTCCGACTTTTTCTGCCCTGCAATCATAACGCCCTTCGCGGACTTTCCCATTGCCAGATTTTTCGCCTTTGCCTTGCTGTTTGCACTGCTTTTTGCCACTTTCACGACGTTGGCTGAAATCTTTACGCCGCCCCACGATTCCACTTTAAAATAATAGGTTTTCCCTTTCAAAACGCCGTAGGTCCTGGCATTGTCGCCGGTGTAGGCTTTCTTGCTGTACCACGCTTCCATCACGCCGATCGCATTTTTTTTGCTGTCACAGAGCGTAATATCGCCCTCCGCCTTGACCGGCTCACCTGTCTTGGCATTTAAAAGCTTAGAATCAGACACAAACTTAAGCGTGATATATCCGGTCACGCCCGCCTTAAACTTTATGTAATGAGTGATCGGCTTTTGCAAGTCCATCTGATAACTCTCGTCATCGCTGATTGAAACGGTAGACTTTCCGGTCCCGCTAAAGCTCTTTTCCGCGGCGGCCAGCGCCGGCTGCGGCACTGTCACGGCAGCCAGGGCAAGCAGCGCCGCCAGCACGCCGCAAATGATATGTTTCTTCCTGTTTACCTTCTTCATCGCTTTTCCCTCTCGCTCACAATGTACACCCCGTATCTCCATCGGACTTCTCCTCTCTACGATTATAGTGCAAATGCCATACATTTACAATGAGAATTGACAAAAGTCAAATTTTCTTCCTATTTCCAATTATTTACATCTAAATAAGCAAATCCAAACAGGTAGATGACTGTCAAAAAATCCCATGTATTTGGATTATCCCCTTTGTCTATTTTAACAAAAAAGATGTGTCTTTTTTGTGATTTTTTATCCCCATATAGCCTTGACTTTTGCAAACTTTTGTCCCTATAATAATAACGTTACCACTTTATTTTTGTAGCTTTCGGGCGTATTTGCGCATTGTATTACGACAGCGCCGGCGGCTACGCGATTTTTAGTTTAAACAGGAGGAAAATTCATGAAAATCTCAAAATCACTCAGAAACACATTTTTAAAACTCATGGCAGTTGTTATGGTATTTACGGCTTTTGCTACCATTCCTGCCACTGAGACAAACGCAGCTGCCAATAAGGCACTAAAGATTACAGCATCGTTTGGCGGTGACACTCGCACTGAAACAGGACGTAATAAAAATACATACATTGTAGATGCCCTCTATACCAAAAAGCAGGTAAAATTAAAGACAAACATGACTGCACAGGCAACTGTTTATATTCCAAAGTCTCTGCTTTCCGGTATGAACTGTCGTTTTTATCTCGCTCCGCAGGTGTCGATGTATGACAATATGCTCAAGTATGTTGGAACTGTTTATGATAAAACTTCCTATATTATGGTTTTAAACAATGGTTACAATGTAAAAGCTTATTCGTTGGGTTCCAACGGCAAGTATGATTTAAACAAAGCTACCTCTTATGCAAAAGTAACGACATCCGGCAAATATTACAAAGTCACTTTAAAAGTACCAATGGACAAAGTATATTATAAGAGCGGTAAGAAATCTTCTATCAAAACAAACAAAGCCTACAATGTGGCAGTTGGTGTAGAGATCTTTGGTGCCGAAACTGCAGGCAAAGGAACGATCTATGTGGACGACTTAAAGGTTAATTCAAAACCGAGCATTTCCATTAATTTCTCAAAGAAAGATTATAGTCCTGCTGCTTTCAATGGCGCTACCGGTAAAGTAAAAGTTTCCGCAGCAAAAGTCAAATAAATAACAAATCGGATAAGATCTATCCCATGTCATAAAACAAATCCCCCAGGAGCTTTCCTGGGGGATTTATTTTTAATACACAGGCGCAGTATCCTAGAGCCACATCTCCAAGTTTCGCTCTACTCCACATCCTGCAATGCCGCCGTACCGCTCTCACCCGTGCGGACCTTCACCACTTCGGCCACATCATACACAAAGATCTTGCCGTCTCCGATATGTCCGGTATAGAGCGTTTTCTTCGCGGCCTCGATCACGGTTTCCACCGGAATCTTTCCGACTACCACCTCAACCTTCACCTTCGGCAGCAGGGTCGCGTCCACCTCGACGCCGCGGTATCTCTCACCCGCCCCTTTCTGAATTCCACAGCCCATCACCTGCGTCACTGTCATGCCGGTCACGCCGAGATCGTTCATCGCTCTCTTTAATTTGTCATAGCGTGAGAGCTTGGCGATAATCACGACTTTGTAAATTCCGGTGCGCGTCAGCGCATTGCTGGCGCTCTCCACAGAAACTGCGGTGTCTTTCTGGAACTCGCTGGCCTGCTCGTATTCGGCAACGCCAAGGTCCGTGTTCTCATTGGCATCCATAATCATACCCGTCGCATCCATGATGGAAAAGCCCGCGTAGGCCGAAGACAGGCCATGCTCTGTCGCGTCGAGGCCCGTGATCTCTTCCTCCTCCGTGACGCGAAGCCCGATCGTCTTTTTAAGCACGAGGAATGTAATCGTGATGCAGACCGCCGCCCAGGCCGCTACCGCCGCAAAACCCAAAAGCTGGATTCCCAGCAGGTGGAAGCCGCCGCCATAGAACAAACCGGTAAATTCCTCGTTGCCCGGCGCGGAGGTCGTCGCAAACAGCCCCACCGCTATCGTACCCCAGATACCGTTCATCATATGTACCGCCACGGCTCCTACCGGATCGTCAATGTGAAGCTTATAATCCAAAAGCCACACGCCAAACACGACCAGCAGACCTGCCACGGCGCCGATGATTAACGCGCCCAGGCCGTCTGTCACGTCACAGGCCGCCGTGATCGCCACAAGCCCTGCCAGCGAAGCGTTCAGACACATCGACACATCCGGTTTGCCGAATTTTACCCATGTAAAAATCATACACACCACCGTAGCTACCGCCGGAGCAATCGTAGTCGTCAGAAAAATGGAACCCAACTGCTCAATAGAGGTTGCCGCCGCACCGTTAAATCCATACCAGCCAAACCATAAGATAAAGCAGCCCAGCGCGCCGAGCGCTAAGTTGTGGCCGGGAAATGCGTTTACTTTCGTCACCTTCCCCGCCTTATCCCGCGTAAATTTTCCGATGCGCGGTCCAAGAATATAGGCGCCGATGATCGCGGAGATACCGCCCACCATATGAATACAGCAGGAGCCGGCAAAATCGTGAAATCCCATCTGTGACAGCCAGCCGCCGCCCCAGATCCAGTGCGCCTCGATCGGATATATCAGCCCGGAAATCACAGCGGAATACACACAGTAGGACAAAAACTTCGTCCGCTCCGCCATGGCGCCCGATACTATAGTCGCCGTCGTCGCGCAGAATACCAGGTTAAACACAAAATTGGAAAAATCAAATTCTGCGTACGCCGTAAAAATATCAAATCCCGGTTTCCCAATAAATCCCAATAAATCCTCGCCCAACAACAGCGAAAAGCCGATCACGATAAACATTACCGTGCCGATACAAAAATCCATCAGGTTCTTCATGATGATGTTACCCGCGTTTTTCGCCCTGGTAAATCCTGTCTCCACCATGGCAAACCCCGCCTGCATCCAAAAGACCAGCGCAGCGCCGATCAGAAACCAGATGCCAAACGTCTCCCCGCTTACCAATTCTAAAATCGTTTCCTGTGTCATAATATTCTCCTCCTATTAACAGTTACTTTAATAAAAAAATAGCGGCACTTTTCCCTGATCTCCACCGCTTTGTGGTCCGAAAAAAGTACCGCTATTTTATTAACAAATGATATTTTAAACTTCAAAAATCAAGTCGCCGTAGGATGGCATCGGCCACATCGCCTTATCCACCAGCATCTCCAGCTGATCTACCGGAGTCCGCAGCTCATCCATCGCCGTCTTCACCACATCCCGGTAGTAGACCGCCTGCTCTCTGCCCTCTCCCATAGAGCCTGCCTTGCCGGTAACTTCTATTAATTGATCTAATGCACGCTTGGTATCGGCCAGCAGCGACGATACCTCTCTTAAGATCGTCTCCTGCGTGCTGACGACGGCTCCGCAGGCATTTTTCACCGCCGTAATCGATTCTGCCAACACAGTCGTGTATTTGATGACAGACGGTATGATCTGCTTCGTCGCGATATCGATCATCGCTTTCGCTTCGATATTGATCTCTTTCGCATACGTCTCATACTCGATCTCCACGCGGGAATCAAGCTCCGCCCTGGTAAATACCTTGAATTTCTCGAACAGCGCCACTGCCTTTTCCGCGTTTAAGGCCGGTATTGCGTCCACCATGGACTTGATGTTCGGCAGGCCGCGCCGTTTGGCCTCCGCAACCCACTCGTCGGAATAACCGTCCCCGTTGAACACGATATCCTGATATTTCGTCGCGTACTCCTTGATCAGATCATGCACGGCAAGGTTAAAGTCGTCGGCCTTCTCCAACACATCGCATGCCTCCGAAAATGCCTCGGCGACAATCGTGTTTAACACGACGTTCGGCTGCGCGATCGAATCCTGGGAGCCGACCATGCGGAACTCAAATTTATTGCCGGTAAATGCAAACGGCGATGTCCGGTTCCTGTCCGTAGCGTCTTTCATGAAATCGGGCAATGTGCGAACGCCGGTTTCCAGTCTCTGTCCCGTCAAGCTGTGCGTCGCCTCCCCGGTACTGATCAGCTGTGTCAGTACATCCTGGAGCTGCTCGCCCAGGTAGACCGAGAGAATCGCCGGCGGAGCCTCATTGGCCCCCAAACGGTGATCGTTTCCGACGTCGGCCGCAGATTCCCGCAGCAGATCGGCATGGATGTAGACGGCCTTCAGCACACATGTGAGAACCAGTAAGAACTGTATATTCTCATGCGGCGTCTTGCCCGGCTCTAAGAGATTGATGCCGTCGTCCGTCGTGATCGACCAGTTGTTATGCTTGCCGGAACCATTGACCCCCGCGAACGGTTTTTCGTGGAGCAGACACTGCAATCCGTGGCGTCCGGCCACTTTCTTTAACGTCTCCATCACCAGCTGGTTGTGATCGACCGCCACATTGGCCTCCCCGTAGATCGGCGCCAGCTCATGCTGCGCCGGAGCGACCTCGTTGTGCTGGGTCTTCGCGGTCACGCCCAATTTCCAGAGCTCGACATTGACATCTTTCATGAAAGAAGCGATTCTCTCGCGGATTGCCCCGAAATAGTGGTCATCCATCTCCTGGCCCTTGGGAGGCATGGCGCCAAATAAGGTACGCCCGGTAAAAATCAGGTCTTTTCTCTGCAAGTATTTTTCCCTGTCGACGATAAAATACTCCTGCTCCGGCCCTACGGACGGCGTCACTTTTTTGGATGTAGTGTTTCCAAACAACCGCAGCAGACGAAGCGATTGCTCGTTGATGGCCTCCATGGAGCGAAGCAGCGGCGTTTTCTGGTCGAGCGCCTCACCCGTATAGGAGCAGAACGCGGTGGGAATACAGAGTGTCGCACCCGCAGCGTCCTGTCTTACAAAAGCCGGGGAGGTACAGTCCCATGCGGTATATCCTCTGGCCTCAAACGTCGCCCGCAGGCCCCCCGACGGGAAAGAAGACGCATCCGGCTCACCCTTTATCAGCTCTTTGCCGGAAAAGCTCATCAGCACTTTGCCGTTCTCCATCGGAGCAGTGATAAATGAGTCATGTTTCTCGGCCGTCACGCCGGTCAGCGGCTGAAACCAGTGCGTATAGTGGGTGGCCCCCTTCTCGATCGCCCATTCCTTCATCTCATGCGCCACCACATCCGCGGTCTCAAGGTCTAACTCCCTGCCCTCGTCGATCACATCTTTTAACTTCTTGTAAACCTTCTTTGGCAAGCGCGCCTGCATCACCGCATCATTGAATACGTTCTCGCCAAATATCTCAGCTACGTTTACATAATCACCCATGTTTTCTACATCCTTTCTTTTCACATCATAATCCCCCTGAGATTATAAGCTGCTTATTTCATGGTACGCGATTTCATCTTTAATTTCAACTATAACTTTATCCTTAAAAATGAAAAAGGACATTCCACACCCGTTGGAACGCCCTTGTTCTTCGCTTACCTTATATCACTGGTATTAAGATAATACTTTTTCGTTCAAAATGCAAGCACTCAAACCAAAAAATTGCGTTTTTGTATAATATTACAAAAATTCACTTCACGTTATGCCTAATTTAGTCAACCTACTCAAAAGCCTTGTTGACAGAACCAAACAGCTCCATCTTCTCTTTTACGGTCGCCTTGATTGCCTCCGCTCCCGGAGCCAGCAGCTTGCGCGGGTCAAATCCCTTGCCCTCCAGGTCCTTGCCTGCCTCGATATATTTGCGGGTCGCATCCTGGAATGAAAGCTGGCACTCGGTATTCACGTTAATCTTAGCCACGCCCAGAGAGATCGCTTTCTTGATCATATCCTCCGGTATCCCCGTGCCGCCGTGCAGTACCAATGGCATCGTTCCGGTCTTCTCCTGCACGGCCGCCAGCGTGTCAAAGCTGAGTCCCGCCCAGTTTTCCGGGTATTTGCCGTGAATATTGCCGATGCCGGCCGCGAGCATATCAACGCCCAGATCAGCGATGGACTTGCACTCGTTCGGGTCGGCACATTCGCCCATACCCACAACGCCGTCCTCTTCTCCGCCGATCGAACCGACCTCCGCCTCAATGGACATGCCCATACCATGGGCAACCGCTACCAGTTCTTTTGTCTTCTCTACATTCTCCTCAATCGGATAATGGGAACCGTCAAACATAATGGAAGTAAACCCGGCCTTGATGCATTTATAACATCCTTCGTATGTGCCGTGATCGAGGTGAAGCGCGACAGGAACCGTGATTTTAAGCTCTTCGTCCATCGCCTTTACCATAGCTGCAACTGTCTTAAAGCCTGTCATATATTTCCCGGCGCCCTCGGACACGCCCAGAATAACCGGTGACTTTAACTCCTCCGCCGTTAAGAGGATTGACTTTGTCCACTCTAAGTTATTGATATTGAACTGCCCGACCGCATAGTGGCCAGCCTTTGCCTTAATTAACATTTCTTTTGCAGATACTAACATAATATTTCCCTCCATTTTCTTTTTTTGACAGCCAAGCTCTCATCTTTTTTATTATAGATCAATCCCGGCAAAAAATAAAGCCGATTTTCCAACAATTTAAAGCTTTTAAAGCTTTCGTAACCATTCAGCTTTCGGTTTCGCCGTTATATCTTACGCTTCTCATCAGGCACCATGATCTGTACCGCCTGTTTGAGATTTTCCACCAATACCTCGGTGTGGGCTCCACCGAATTCCCCGTCCAAAGTCCATGTCAGCTTTTCGGGCGCGTAAAATTTTACACGGTCGGTTTTAAAGGAATAAACCATCTCGGTATTGTCGATTCGCTGCAGCAGGGAGCGTATGATCGCATTGAGCTCCAGCGGATTTTTGGGTCTGCGGATTAACGTAACCTCAAACACACCGTCGTCGAGCAGGACGTCCTTGCCGGTCATCCCCTTAAACCCGCCCACCGAGGTGGAATTGGTGATCATGCCATAGATAAATTCATCCTCCAGTGTGACATCCCCGTACTCTACGCGCAGATTGTACGAGGAGATATCGTGCAGGCTCTTGACGCCCTCGAGAATATATGCCGCATGTCCCAGCAGGTTCTTCCACTCCTGGCTGGTGGAATAGGACACCTCGGTAAAGATGCCAAACGCCGCCACATAGACGAAAAAATCCCCGTTAAAGACACCGATATCGCAGGCAAACGGCCTGCCCTCCACCGCGGTTCTTGCAGATTTGGTCATCTCTTTGGGGATGCCAAGTGAAGTGGCAAAGTCGTTGGTGCTCCCTGCCGGTATGTATCCAAGCGGCACTCTCTGCTCACGGCGCATCATGCCGGTCACCGTCTCGTCCAAAGTCCCGTCGCCGCCGCTGCAGACCACGAGATCATAATTGCCGGCCTCCTGCTCCACTTTATTGATTGCGTCGCCTCTTGCCTGTGTCGGGTACACCGTCACCTCATAATCTGCCTTCACCATAATATCCACAATTTCCAGCAGTTGATTTTTGATCTGCGCCTTTCCCGAATACGGGTTAAGGACAAACAATAATTTCCTTTTCATGTCATTTCTCCACTATGCCTGTTCGCGTAATTTTTGGGCGATCTCACTGATTCTGCGCAGCCTGTGGTTCACACCGGATTTGCCCACCGACGGATTCAGATAAGTTCCCAGTTCCTTTAACGGCGCGTCGGGATATTGAAGCCGAAGCAGCGCCATTTCTTTTAAATTGTCCGGCAGCCCGTCTAAACCCATATGCGCGCGGATATAATTGATATCATCGATCTGCTTTACCGCCGCTCCGACTGTTTTTGTGATATTGGCGGTCTCGCAGTTCACCTTGCGGTTCACGGAATTGCGCATTTCTTTCAATATGCGGACATTCTCAAGGTTCATAAGCGATGTGTGGGCCTCCATCACGTTTAATATGTCAACGATCTGCGCGCCCTCTTTTAAATACACCACACAATGATTTTTTCGCTCCACAATCTTGGAATCCAGGCCAAAGCTGTTAATATTCTCCTGCACCTGAACCGCCTGGCCCCTGCCGGCGCAGACGATCTCAAAATGGTACGACTTCTGGGGATCGCTGATGGAGCCTGCGGACAGAAACGCGCCGCGGATAAACGCCCGCTTGCAGCATGCCTGCTGCACCAGCATGCCGCTGACGGTATCCTTAAAAGCCGGCCGCCCCGCCGCTTCGTCCCACATTTTTACCGCCTCGCAGAGCTTTTGTCCGGTTCCGGCCGCAGCCCCTTCCCCAAAGAGCCGGCCGCACAATGCTTTGTATTTCTCTCTCACCAGTGACAGCTCCGAAGAGGCAATCTCATGATCAAAAGCCATAAGCGCCGCAAGTTCCGCAATCTGACAATGCCTGCTCTTGCCGATACGGCCGGCAAGCTCCCTCTTTACCTCGCCTGAAAACGACATTATGTCCTCCGTATTTTTTATTTGCCCCGCAGGGCATCTTTGCCGATGTCCCGATGCTCGCGCTTTAATCCATAACCCTTGGCGCACGAAAGCCTTTTATATATTTCATTGGCAAGCGTCACGGAACGGTGCTTGCCGCCGGTGCAGCCAATCGCAATCACCAGCTGATTTTTTCCCTCGGCGATATAATTGGGTATCAAAAATTCCAGCAAATCCTGAATCTTATCCAGAAATTCATGCGCCTCGCGAAATTGCAGCACATAATCCTGAATCTCCCTGTCATTGCCGGTCTTCGCCCGAAGCTCCTGTATGTAGTAAGGGTTGGGCAAAAAACGCACATCCAAAACCAGATCGGCATCCGCCGGAATCCCATATTTAAACCCAAACGACAGGACGGTGATAAAAAGATTTTTGTAGTCCTGCCGGTCCACAAATATTTTGTCCAATTCGGCCTTTAGCTCCCGCGTCAGAAGCTGCCCGGTATCGATGATGTAATCCGCCTGCTCCTTTAAAAATGCGATTCTTTTGCGCTCCTCCTGGATGCCCTTATCCACACGCTCCCCCCCGGCGAGCGGATGGTTTCTTCTCGTCTCCTTATAACGGCGCACCAGCACGGTATCGTTAGAGTCCAAAAATAAAATCTCATAGTCCGTACCACGCTTCTTGATGCTCGCAAGCACATCCTTTAACTCCTCCAGCGCACGCCCATTGCGGATATCAATGCCCACCGCAACCCTCTGATGCTCTGGATTTTGTTCTATCGTCAATTCTACAAACTTCTCCAAAAGCGGAATCGGCAGGTTATCCACACAATAAAATCCGATGTCCTCCATCATTTTGATCGCAGTACTCTTCCCTGCTCCCGACATTCCGGTCAATATTACAAAGTTCATGTTTCCTCTCATTCCGCCGCGAAAGCGGCTCTTTGTGGACGGGAACTTTCCGTTCAGTTCTTTGCACCTGCTGCCAAACGAACGCTACTCAAATATTCCGATCCTCTTAACCTCCGGCTCAAGCACAACGCCAAACTGCCGCCATACGCGGTCGGCTACCTCCCGCATCAGCTGACAGACATCGGCCGCGGTGGCGCCCCCGGTATTGACGACAAAACCGCAGTGCTTTTCCGAGACCTTCGCCCCGCCTACCTGAAACCCTCTCAGCCCGGCATCCATAATCAGCTTTCCGGCATAATATCCCTCCGGTCTTTTGAATGTGCTGCCCGCGCTTGGATATTCCAGCGGCTGTTTTTCTACGCGCTTTGCCTTTAACTCTTCCATCCGCGCCCGAATCATTCCCTGCTCTTTCTTTTCCAAATGCAGTGTGATTTCGGTGATGATATAGCCCCTCTCTTCCATACAGCTGTGGCGGTAGCCCAATTCCAGCTCCGCGACAGGCAGGCGCCGTTCTTCTCCCTGTCTTGTCAACACGGTCACCTGTTCGATGATATCTTTCATCTCCCCGCCGTAAGCCCCTGCGTTCATGACAACGGCGCCGCCGAGCGTTCCCGGAATACCGGCCGCAAACTCCATGCCGCCGAGCCCGGCTTCCGCCGCCGCCGCCGCCGTCCTCGAGAGCAGCACACCGGCGCCCGCCGTGATGCGCACACCCTCCACGCGCGGTTTTTCCTGCTTCGCCAAAAGTTCTATGACAAGTCCCGGGATTCCGCCATCCCCCACCAGCACATTGCTGCCGTTCCCGATCAACGTGTACGGCACCTGATGAGAAGCGCACAGTGCGAGCAGTGCCGGAAGCTGTGCCATGCGCGGCGTCACAAAATATTCCGCAGGGCCGCCAATCCGAAAAGTCGTATGGCGGCTCATGGGTTCCTGCTTATGCACCTGCCCCTCGCCCATCATCTCTGTCAGTTCCCGTTCAAAGTCCTGCCTCATCCGCATCCTCGTTTCTATCTTTTACGCCAATTTCAAAAATGCAACATAACCGCGGTACGCCTCATACAAATCCGCCTTGCTGATGATCTCCCACGGCGCATGCATATTGATAACCGCCACGCCGCTGTCAATCACCTGCATCCCGTAATTTGCGAGAATATAGGCGATCGTGCCGCCGCCTCCCTGGTCAACCTTTCCCAACTCGGCCGTCTGGAACGCCACGTTTTCTGTATCCATAATATGACGCAGTTTTCCCATATATTCTGCACTGGCATCATTCGAGCCGGATTTGCCCCTTGCGCCGGTATATTTGTTGAAGACCAGCCCTCTGCCAAAATATGCCGTATTCCTGCTGCTCATCACCGACGGGAAATTGGGGTCAAACGCCGCGGAAACGTCGGAGGAGAGCACCTTTGAATTTCTCATGGCGCGTCTGACCTTGATCTCACTGTAGTCTCCCATGGCATAAATCAGCTCCGCCACGGTATTTTCAAAAAACATCGACTGCATGCCGCTGGCTCCCACGCTCCCGATCTCCTCTTTGTCGACCAGAAGGCAGACGCTGGTATACTGAGGCTTTTCCATCTGTAACATTGCCATAAAGGACGGATAGGCGCACACTCTGTCGTCATGGCCGTACCCCATAATCATACTGCGGTCAAAGCCGTAATCTCTCGCCTCTCCGGCCGGCACAACCTCGATCTCCGCCGATAAAAAATCCTCTTCCTCGATGCCGTACTCTTTTTCGAGTAAATGAAGTATGTTCGCTTTTACTTTTTCCTTGACCTTTTCCTTGTCGTCATTCTTGTCCGGCTCCTCCAGCGGAATACTGCCGATCAGCAGGTCGAGATTCTCTCCCTCTATCACCTTTGAGGCTTTTTTCTCCATCTGCTCGCCTGCCAGATGAATCAGCAGGTCGCTGACGCCGAAAACCGGATCGCCCGGTTTATCCCCGATATTGACGGAAACCACACTTCCGTCTTTTTTGACAATGACGCCGTGCAGCGCCAGCGGAAGCGTCACCCACTGGTACTTTTTGATTCCCCCATAGTAGTGGGTGTCGAGCATGGCCAGATCGTGATCCTCATACAGCGGGTCCTGTTTTAGATCGAGCCGCGGCGAATCAATGTGCGCGCCCAAAATATTCATGCCCGCCGATAGCGGCTCCTTGCCGATCACAAACATGGCGAGCCCTTTGCCCATATTGTTGGCATAGATGCGGTCGCCGGCCTTGATTTCCATATTTTTTTCAATCACCTGTTCCATATCCACAAATCCGGCTTGTTCCGCCTGCCGCACAAACTCGTCCACACACTCGCGCTCCGTCTTACAGTCGGAAATAAATTTGCGGTAATCCTCCGCAAACGCGTATACATCGTCTCTCTCTTTTCCCTGCGGGTATTTCTCCCAGACATTCTCTCGCTCCATATTAATCCTCCATTCCGAGAACGTTTACATTCGAGGCACCGCAAGAGAAATCTGCGAATGCAGTTTCTCTTGTCGGATCCGGGCTTATTTGTGACGTTCTCGGCACAACATAGCCAACGCGAACAAGTTCGCGTGTGAAAAATCAGCTATCGAGCTGATTTTTCAACCTATACACCATCCTCTATTATTCTCCGATTTTAGTCATCTTCCGGCCTTTTGGTCATATTGGCCTGCACGCGGCGGTAAAGCTCCTGGGCCGCATTGTACCCCATCTTCTTTTGCCTGTGATTGACCGCCGCCGTCTCACAGATCACCGCCAGGTTGCGGCCCGGCCGAATCGGCAGCGAATGACAGACAACCTTATTGCCGAGAAACTCCGTGTGCTCCTCCTCGAGTCCCAGTCTGTCGTACTCTTTGTCTTTGGTCCAGTCTTCCAGTTTGATGACCAGATCGATCTGCTGCTTTTCTTTTACGCACTCCACGCCAAACAGGCTTTTGACGTCGATAATGCCGATACCGCGCAGCTCAATGAAGTAACGGGTGATATCCGGCGAAGTGCCCATCAGCGTGTGCTCGTTAATCTTGCGAATCTCGACGACGTCATCCGTGACCAGACGGTGGCCGCGGCGCACCAGCTCGAGCGCCGCCTCGCTCTTGCCGATACCGCTCTCCCCCATGATCAAAAGTCCCTCTCCATATACATCCACCAGCACGCCGTGAATCGTAATACAGGGCGCAAGCTGTTCACTGAGACAATAAATCAGCTCCGCCATAAACTCGGACGTGCCACGTCTCGTGCCAAATACGGGCAGATCGTTCTCCTCGGCAATCTTTAGAAACAGCTCATCCGGCTGCAAATCCCGGCAGAATACGACACAGGGTATATCATAACTCATAAATTGTTTGTAAATCGCTAATTTCTTTTCATCCTCCATCTGTTGCAGATAAGTATATTCCACCATACCTATGATCTGCACACGGGAATGTTCAAAATGCTTGAAATAACCGTTTAACTGCAATGCCGGACGATTCACATCGCTGATCTTAATCCTGTGGCTTGTCAAATCCATATCCGGCAGGAAATTATAAAGGTCCATAATTTCCGCCACTTTTGTCACTCTCACTCCATTGCTGTTGCCCATTTTTATCCTCCACGCTGCGGCTGTTTGTCTATAACTCCTGTCTTCCCTGTGTTGTTGTACGATGACTTTTCATATTGTGCCCGTTTGCCCTGCCAGCCATTCTGTTACCCGCACAAAAACAGTGTAACACTTGCGGATATTGTAGCACAACTTGCTTTCTGCTTCAACATGAAAAACCGGGCTGCGACAGAATATTCTGAGGCAGCCCTGATCTTTGATCTTATTTATTTCTCTGTAACTCTTAATCCCTTATCATACATGGCAGTCTCTTTTTCTGTAACTATTCAGCCTTCGGCTTCATAGTTACGGAATCCGGCTCATTTAAAATTTGTCTTCGACAAAGAGCCGGATTCCCGCTTGGCTAGATATACGCGTTCTTACGGACTTTGCAGCGAGTGCAAAGTCCTGAGCTGAACTGTTACCTTTTTCTTCTGACACGCAGCAACTTTCTTCCATGTTATCGAATTTTCATCGAAGCTTTGTACCAGGATTGTTTTTTTAACAGTCTCTGATATTTTGTTTTAAATTTGGAGGGAACGGAAAAAACTGCTTTTTTATGGATTCCCTGGAACGAATCTTTGCCCAACAGTTTGACTCTGCTGCCCATAATATTGATTTTCTTAACTTTATTCAAATATTCCTTTTTCATGTTCAAATCAAACACAAACATGTCTTTGCCGATTTTGGTGACATTCTTAGGAATATCCACCTCCTGCAATCCATAACAGTTGGCAAAACACTCGTCCGGCAATACCGTTATTTTGGCGTTCTTATTGATGTGTATCGTTTTCAGATAACTGCGCGAAAAAGTATGCGGCGCCAATTTTTTTAGGCTGGCCGGCAGCGTTATGCTTTTTAGAGCTTTACAGTTAGAAAAGCATTGTTCGTCGATTGTCTCTAAACGGGAGCCGGAAGCAAATGTTATCTTTTTTAATTTCGTACAGCCTGCAAAAACGGAAGAGCCAAGCGAGATCACGGACGAGGGAAGCTTTATCCCGGTCAGCGACTTGCAGCCGCTAAAGGCCGAATTTCCGATTTTCGTCACGCCATCCGGTATGGTGACCGCTTTCAGCTTCGGGCAATGAAAGAATAAATCCATCGGAATTTCTTTCAAATTCTGCGGCAGCGTCACGTTTTCCAAGGATGAACAGAGTTCAAATGCTCCCGCCCCCATGACCTGTACACTGTCGGGAACGGTTACGGTCCGCAATGTCTCACATTTTATAAATGCCATAGCGCCGATCGCCGTCACCGATTGCCCCTCGATCGTTGCCGGAATTGAAATATCTGCGTCATTTCCCGTATATTTTAATATTTCAATGCCCTGATAATAATCACTGTACTGGTATTCAAATTCAAACGGCGCCGGCGTGACGGTTCCTGCCAAAACCTCTGTGCGTATACCGAGCAAACCGGTAAGCACGATACAGATTGTTAAGATGATACTTGTAATTTGTTTTTTGGTCATATGATTTCGCCTGCCTTTCTAAAGCTATTACAATAATATCTGTGTCATTTACAGGAAGCGTACTGAATTTTACATATTAGTATCTCTGAGCACGGCACTAATTACGATATGTATAGCAGTGAAGCCGAAAGCTGAACTGTTTCATTATATCAGTACCAATTGGCTGTCTGAGATCTAATATCAAACTTTCTCACATAATGGTCACCTCACATTCCCACAAGTCATAGCAATGTACACTATAAGTATGGCCGGACTGTAGCTTAAGGCCATCTCCTGTAATCTCATACTGTAAGCCATTCTCGTCTTTTATCATAGTAGTCGGCTTGATCGTCACGGTCTTGCTGCCTTTCTCGAAAATCGCAACAGCCCGATAATAGCGCTCTTCCTCCACATCCTCCAGACCGGTATAGACCTCATAGCGTTTTTTATCAATCTTCATGTCCAATGTCGGATAGCCGTACACATCAAGCCCCTGCGTCTGCTCCAATATCTGATTGAAATATACGGCCAGCAATCCTTTATCCGTAAGCTTTTTCTTAAACTCCACCGTGATCGCATCCTCTGTACCGGATACCCCGGCCATATTGATCATGCTGCCCATACATGGATGATATTTCTTAGTCCATCTGCGCATCATGTATTCCGCCCTCTGATAACAGGACGCCGACGGCGCTGCCAGCACCTCTTCACCATATAATCCATAACTATCAGAGTCGGCAATTCCCCACAGGCCATTGACATATGCTGTTACGGCTTTCGCCATAGCATAGCCGTTTTCCACGGTCAAAGTAAACGGTACTTTTTTGGCAAGTTTTTTCCCCACTTTTTCCCACTGTTTCAAATCACTTTGACTGTGGGCATAACACGACATTTTCTTCACGACTGTCACCTGACATTTCTCTTTCTTTCCCCTGTACTTAACCGTGACAGTAGCCTTACCTGGTTTCTTGGTCTTTGCATAACCGTTTTTATCAATTGAGATTACCTCTGGGTGGTCGGAGCTATATTTTGCTTTCAATTCCGATGCGCACCAGTAATTTCCAACATAATCCGCTACTGCCACTAAATCTCCCATATTAAATTTTTTCCCGCTCTCTACACTGAATGACTCACTACAAAAAGATATATAATTAACACCTATCGGTGCTGCAGATATCTCTGCCGGACTTTGTACACAGCTGGTAAGTACAATCACCGCCGCTATCATAATGTTGAGAATCCTCTTTCCCATCATCCTTTTTTTCTGATCTAAAACATTTAATCTTTTTAACATAGTTTTCCTCATTTCCGCATTGCGAACGGCGTTCGCATTTGCTTTTTGCACATAACGAGTTCGTGGCAAGCCATTTTGGCTTTATAGCGCGCAGACACATACAAAACCATTTCATTTATAACCTACTTTCTTGCTTGGCGTTACATCTTTCGTCAGATCAACCAATGAAAAATCGGTCACTGCTTTAAAGATATCCTCATAATAGTTTTTCTCACCCACATTCAACGTTTTACAGGCATAGAAATACAAATTCAACATATAAAACTCATTCCAATACGCCTCACCGTCAGAAGAAAAATCTTCCGCAAAACCCTCAAATTTATTTAAACAGCTCACCATAACGGCATATGCCGTGTCCTGTGCACACAGCCAGCGATTATGAACATGGTTCATATTATCCGCCTGATAATTTTTATCATAACCTGTCGTATCTTTATGAAGAAACTTCTGATATGTTTTCTCGTCAAGCTTAGCGTAACAACTGTGCGCAAATGCATCCGTTGCCGTGTGCAGCGCCATCCCGTAGAGGAACAGCTGTCTCCAATGTTTCTTGGTAGTAGGTATCTGATTAATATCACGATGAATATCATAAAAATCCAATTCATTACCATTTATAATATTATTAATATTTCCAAAAATATCATACCAGTATCTACTGCCAACGCCTAACGCCGAAACTTTTTCCTTCATCCTGTCATAACATTCTTTCTCCTGACCGTTCTCTCGTTTCAAATTCGTGGTACTCCCGCCCGCCATCGCTATCCGCGTAGCAAAAATATAATTCGCCACAAAATTCTTTCTGTCCGAGCCATGCCATTCTGGATAATTGTTCC
>CANONN010000002.1 GCA_947567625.1 uncultured Roseburia sp.
TGCGGACAAACGGTTTTCAAGACCGCCTCGTTATGACCACTTCGATACCTCTCCCTGTTGTTTTGCCGCCCTTTTTGTACCACACATAATTTTAATCAGCGCAAATCATATGTTACCACCCAGTAATTAGTTTGTCAACCGTTATTTATATTTTTTTGTATTTTTTTACTTTTTATGCATGTTTTGTCACGGCAGCAGCAAAAAAACCATTTTCTACCAATAAATCAGGGACTTATGACACGCCCCGTCTTTCATCAATATCTTTACAGCGGGGAATAGCCATAGACAGCGACACGATTCGATCTGTTTCATTTCGTCATAACACAACACCCGATGCCGGTATATTTCTCCTATCGAGATCTTTCTACATTGAAATCAAATCTCTTTCTCCGTCACAATCAAGGTTCCACCCTGCGCTCCAAGGTGGCAGCTGCTCGCCGTATAACCTAACCGTTATTTCCATGCATATACATCTCGGCCGCTGCCATATCCTCCGGCGTTGTTATTTTGATATTCCGGTAACTGCCTGCAATCATTTTCACATGCTTACCTGTGATCTGATCAAACACCATGGCGTCGTCTGTGATCGCCGCATCTTCCCGGCGCAGCATTTTTTCATAGGCGTCATAAATGGCCCTATAGGTAAATGTCTGGGGCGTCTGTGCCTGCCAGAGGAATTGCCGCGCGGGAGTTTCAATCGCAAAGTGATCGTCATCCACCACTTTTATCGTATCTTTTACAGGCATCCCCACCACACATGCTCCAAATTGTTTCACCGTCTCCATCGAACGCAAAATCATATCCGCGTCAACGAACGGACGCGCACCGTCGTGAATCATCACATAATCCGCACCGTCCGCCGCCTTAAGTCCGGCAAATACAGAATGATACCGTTCTTTTCCCCCGGGTACGATCGCCGATACTTTGGTAAACCCGTACGGCGCAACGATCTCTTTTCTGCAGTAATCTTCTTCCCCCGCTCCGGTCACAAGTACGATTGCAGAGACACTGCTCTCCTCAAACGCTTTCAGGGAATAATACAACACCGGTTTGCCTGCCAGCAAAAGGTACTGCTTTTGTATGGCGCTGTTCATCCTTTTGCCGCTGCCCGCCGCCAGCACGATCGCCGTAAATTGTTCCATCTCAACGTTCCCCCAGCTTTAAATTCGGTATTGCATTCAGATCCATGCCGTCGCGCCTGCCCGCCATAAAATCATAGTACGCTGCGGCTCCGATCATCGCCGCGTTATCGGTACACAAAACAGGGGACGGATGATAAAATTTTACCCCTTTTTTCGTACACGCATCGCGCATTGCCTCCCGAAATACGCCGTTTGACGCCACGCCGCCGGCGATGGCAAACCGTTCTGCCTGAAATTCTTCGATCGCCTTGACCGCATTGCCCACCAGAACATCAACGACCGCCTTTTGAAAAGATGCCGCCACATCCGCCTGCACAACCGGAATTCCTTTCATCTTACAGCCGTTTAAATAGTTGAGCACTGCCGATTTGAGACCGCTGAAACTAAAATCGTAGGGCCCGTCCGCCACCTTCGCACGCGGAAATTCAATGGCATGAGGATCACCCTCGCGGGACACCTTCTCGATCTTAGGCCCTCCCGGATATCCCAGGCCAATGGCCCGCGCCACCTTGTCAAACGCTTCTCCGGCGGCGTCATCCCTGGTCCTGCCGATGACCTCATAGGTTCCGTAATCCTGAACTTTTACCAAGTGAGTGTGCCCGCCGGAAACGACGAGGCATAAAAACGGCGGCTCTAGCTCCTTATTTTCAATGTAATTGGCGCAGATATGTCCCTCGATGTGGTGCACCCCCACAAGAGGAATCTTCTTCCCGTAGCTGATCGCTTTCGCCTCCGCCACCCCGACCAACAGAGCGCCTACCAGGCCGGGTCCGTAAGTCACACCGACAGCGTCGAGATCGTCGAGTGTGGTATCCGCCTCGCGCAAAGCCTCCTCGATCACCTGGTTGATCTTCTCAATATGCTTTCTGGAGGCAATTTCCGGCACCACGCCCCCATATAATGTATGTAAGGCAATTTGCGAGGATATTATGTTTGAGCAGACCGTCCGCCCGTCCACTACCACCGCCGCCGCCGTTTCGTCGCAGGAGCTCTCGATCGCTAATATTTTAATCTGTCTTGGCATCATCCTCACCTTTCTCCTTGGTCTCGTAAAAGGCCAGGATTTTCCATTTCCCGTCCGCATCCTTGCGCAGCATATAGGTCTGATAAGCAAATCCAAACGTTTTACTTCCGTTTAAGAAGTAAGAGGCATCCACATAGGCATACTTCTGCTTTCCCACCGTTTCATATTTGATCTCGCTCGTCTTGCTGACGCTCCAGTTTAATATTTTTCTGCCATCCTCTCTATATGTGGCAATCTCGGCCATAAGCTCCTCGAAATAAGCATCTCTCGGATTTTGCTCCAGCAGATCTTTGTCAAAAAGCTCTCTCGCCATATCTCCCAACTGGTAAAATTCATCATCGGAATACTGCTCGCCATAAAAACAGTCGATAATGCGGCTGTACAGCTTGACTACCTCGCGGGGCGTTTCCGGGTATTTCAGGCTAAGATCTCTTGTGATGATCTGCTGCACCTCCGTCAGTTCTATCTCGCTTTCGACGTTTTTGCTGCCTCTCATAACCGTAAAATAATAGAATAACCCGACAATTACTGCCACACATACCACACAAATACCTGTTAAAAGTAATTTCTTTTTCATACGAATCCTCCATTCCGAGCGCTATAAATAACTCTGTTTCTCACGAATCCTCTAGAATGGATTCCTCTTCAAATACCAACTCCACGCTCTTGCCGTCCTCTCCCAGATAAGTATGCGGGAATATCTCTCTGACTTTCGGCATATATTCTCTGGCATGTACCAGAGACGGTGAGAAGTGGGTCAGCCACAGGCTGGCTGCGCCGGCATCCCTCGCCAGTTTTGCCGCCTCATAAAAGGTCATATGCTTTTTTTGTTTTGCCTTTGTCAGCATATCCGGCTCCGCATACATCCCCTCGCAGATAAACAAATCGGCTCCGCTCGCACAGCGCGCGATCTGCTCCGCCGGTCTTGTATCCGTACAGTATGTAACTTTTATCCCTTTTCTGGGTGCCCCCAACACCATCTTGGGCGTAAAGACACGACCGTCCTCATCCGTCATCGTCTCCCCTTTTTGCAGACGGCTCCAGAACTTTTGCGGAATCTGACGCGCGATCGCCTGCTCCACCATAAACTTTCCGGCACGCTTGATTTCAACCGTATAACCATAACACAAAACATTGTGATTTACCCGAAAAGCGTGAATGTGGTAGCCGTTGATCATAAAGTCCTGCTCCGGCTCTGTGATCTCCAGAAAACACAGGGAAAAGGGCAGCTCCGGTGCGATGGTGCGCAGCGCATTGACTACCCTCTCTAATCCTTTTGGCCCAATCAGCGTCAACGGCTCGGTTCGCTCCGCATTTCCCATGGTGAGAAGCAGCCCCGGCAATCCGCTGATATGATCTGCATGATAATGTGTAAAACAAATAATATCAATCGGTTTAAACGTCCATCCTTTTGCTTTAATCGCAATCTGCGTGCCCTCCCCGCAGTCGATCAGCAGGTTACTGCCATTATAGCGCATCATCGCCGCCGTCAGATAACGATAAGGCAGCGGCATCATACCCGCTGTTCCAAGCAAACATACATCTAACATAAAATAACCACACCTTTCCGCTAATTTGAACGGAGTGGAACTTCACAGTGACATATTTTTCCAGCCAGTCAAAACAGAAATACCCCTGCCTTTGGCCAAACTTATACGAACTCCGTCGCATCCTTGATCTCCGGCGGTATCACAAAAGAATTCTCCAGGCGCTTACAGCACTCCTCACAGATATCTACATGGTAAATCTTGCCGTCACGGTTATCGGAAAAATAGCCCCACTGTTTTTTTATATTCAAATAAGAAACCTTATCTTTTTCACTCTCTTCACAAATCAGTCTTCCACAACAATTGCAATAAATATTCGTTCCGTTCTTTGCCATGATTCCTCTTATTCCTCCGCTTAAGCAACATTCTTTCCATTTGTCTTATCATACATTTGTCGTTCACTCTAACAAACAGTATGATAGAAATGCCGCTAAAAATCCAGTGGGAATTACTGGCCGTATATCATAATATAGGCATCCTCCACAGGAGCCTCATAAAAATTTTTTCGCAGGCCGCAGCGCAAAAAATCATTTCTCTCATAAAGCCTTATCGCCGTATCATTGGACACCCTCACCTCAAGCACAATTTTGGGAATGGAGCGCAACTCAGCCTCTTTTTTCATGGCGCAAAGCAACATGCCGCCGATTCCCCGGCAGCGCGATGCCTGGGCTACCGCAACGTTTGTGATCTCGGCTTCATCCAGCGAAAGATACATCCCGCAATACCCCAATATTTTCTGTTCCTCCTCCGCGACATAAAAAGCGGTATTGGGAAGGCTTAGCGCATCCAAAAATCCCTTGCTGCCCCACGGCCTTGAAAATATTTGCTGTTCCAACCGCACGACCTCATCCACATCTCTTTTCTGCATAATTCTGACTGCCGCCATGCCAAATCATCCCTTCCTGATTTCGTCTATTTGCCCTGGGATAAATTCCTATCAGAATGAACTGCTGCCGCCGGCAGAAATTTACCTGGCATTTTTTTCGCGTTCTGCCTGGGACAGCCTTAGATATTCCGGCTTATGATCTCTGGCATGTTCGCATTTCCCATCCCGATAGTACTGCAAGGCCAAGGCCGCCACGGCTCCGGCGCGCTGCTTATTGACATGTGCCGGCGCAAAGTAAAACGGTACGGCGATCGTCTCCTGCAAGTAGGGAGCAAATACCCCGACGCCGTCCCCCAGAAATACGACCGGCTCCCCTCTCCCATTGATATCGGCCACAATCTCGTCAATTCCGACCGCACATTGGGCGCGCAGTACCTTAAGCTTCTCCCCGTCAAAACGATACAGCCCCGTGTAAGTCTGATTGCGCCTCGCATCCATAAGCGGACACACGATATCGCGACTGCCCACCAGATTGTACGCCAGGGCGTCTACCGTGGGCACGGAAATCAACGGTTTCTCCAAGGCAAGCCCCAGCCCTTTGGCCGTGGCGGAACCGATGCGCAGTCCGGTAAACGAACCGGGACCGCCCGCAACGGCAATCGCGTCAATCGAAGACAGCTCCAGCTCGATCATCCCAGCAACCTCGTCCAGCATAGGCAGCAGCGTCTGAGAATGTGTCTTTTTATAGTTGACCGTATATTCACCGAGCAGATGTTGATCCTCCACCACAGCCACGCTCGCCACCAGGCCGGAGCTGTCGATCCCCAAAATTTTCATATAAATAACCATACCTTTCTCTCAACCTGCAAACTTTGGGCGACAGGCACAAATTTGCGTGTGAAAAATTTATTTTTCACACTAACTCCTCTATGATTTCACGGACGGTTATCTTCCGGTAATCAAATCCTCGTTCCAAATCTTTTTCTATGGTAATCTCACTGCGTCGCGGGGGCAAGATCGGCTCTATCAGGTCCGCCCACTCGATGATACACAGCCCTTTGCCATAAAAGTAATCTTCGTAACCGATTTCGTCCATCTCTTCGACATCGCCGATACGGTATACGTCAAAATGATAAAAGGGCATACGCCCTCCCTCATACACTTGTACAATGGTGAATGTGGGACTGCAAACAGCCTCTTTGATGCCAAGTCCCCTGGCGATTCCCTGTGTAAATACCGTTTTCCCCACACCCAGGTCTCCTGTCAGTGTATACACATCTCCCGGAGCAGCCAGACATCCAATTTTTGCCCCGAGCTCTTCCGTCTCCTCCGCAGAATACGTCTCATAAACTGTCTCTCCCATCGACACCTCACACTTTCATTTTCAGACGGTACTTTGGCAGCTTCTTGGTCGCCAGTTCCGCCAGCGGCCCCCAATGCTCCCCCAACTGTGCCCTTGGTATTACAAAGGCGTTCACTCTGCCGCTGTAGATCAGCACCTGACTTTTGTTGGCTGTCATCTTATAGATCTGCTCCCAGGGGAGCGCCGCGTTTTCCCCTTCCTGTGAAACAGTGATTCCCTCTTCCGCAATCTGATAATGCAGTGGCTTTTTCAGGGAATCCGTTGTCATAAAGCGCTTCTTGGAACGCAAATACAGCCCTGCCGGCAGATATACCAGCAAGACAATGCCAAACACAATATAAAGCACACAGTGCAGCGGTTCGGTTTTGCCGTAAATCACCCCCGCCGCCACAAACAAAATACCTGCCAAAACGGACAACCAGCCCTGAAAACCGGTATACGTCTGATACAGATTAAAGCGGTACATATCTTTCTGTGTCAAGGTAATATCAAATTCGATCATATTGCCGCTGCCATCCCTTCTAAATCTCGCGCCTAGATACAAAATCCTGGTAGTCCGCCATATTGGCCTATCAAAATCTTATTGTGTTTCAGTATAACATTTTTTTTTGCAAAAAGAAAGAGGCACTTTCGTTCAATTTGCCTCGGCTGTAACAGTTTTGCCTCGGCTTCCCTGCTATTCAGCATTACTGGCTGCTAACTGCACAGCAGGTGCGCAGTTGCAGGCGGAATTGTTACCTTCACCTTAACTATTGCTGACCGCGATACCCGCCTCCCTCGCGCGCGCTAACAGTCTATAATTTTCCATGTTTCCCGTGCCAAACTGCGCAGCCGGACAAATGACCCGCCTGCATGTGCAAAGCAGCTGCCATGCCTCTTGTGCCCGGGCAGCCGATACCGGCTCAAATGCCTGCTCGCTCACCACCTTGACTGCCAGCGCTTTGGCAACCGGGTATTCGATGTCATTTTGGTGAATCACTCCTGCATAAAAGGCAACATGCTGCCGCTGTAGCCGATGATACACGGGAATTGCCTGCCCGCCGCCGCCGATGACAAAAACCTCCGGCTTTCCATTGACCCCCTCCAGCTCCAAAAATCCGAGCTGCGCATGGTAGCTGCCCTTGTCTATCCCGTACAGCTTTGCGATGTAGGAAGCCTCCAGCACCTCCTCCGGCGCGCCAACCCGGTCGACCCGTCCATCCTTGATACATATCACGGTGTCCGATATTTTCTGAGCCAAATCCAGCTCATGCAGCGACATGAAAACAGCCAGATTTTTCTGCCGCACCAGCTCCTCTAAGATTGACAACAGCTCCAGCTTATGGCGAATATCCAAAAATGAGGTCGGTTCATCTAAAATCAAAAGCTCCGGTTCCTGGCAGATTGCGCGCGCCAGCATGACCCGCTGTCTCTGGCCGTCGCTGACGTCCTCGAAAGGGATATCGGCCAACTCTTTGGCCTGTACCATATCGAGAGCTTGCCGCACGTTCTCTTTGTCGAGCGCCGACAAAAAACCCATGCGGCCCGTGTAAGGATATCTTCCGGTTGCCACGACCTCGCCGCAGGTCATAAGCTCCGTGTGGATGCGCCCGGTCATGACCATCGCTGTTTTTCGCGCCAGCTCTGCCGCGGTGTAGCGTCCCAACAGCCGCCCGCCGAGTGTGATTTCCCCATCCAGCAGCGGAAGCTGCCTGGCAAAGCTTTTTAAGATCGTAGATTTACCGGAGCCGTTCGCCCCGATCAAGGTTGTAATACAGCCGCGCCGCAAAGAGAGCGCAATATTCTCCACCACCGCCCGCGCCCCATACCCGACGGTTACGTTTTGCGCACATAAATATGACGTGTTTTTCATACGATTCTCCATTCTGGAGCGTTTGCGCGACAGGGCGGCGCAAATCTCAAATCTTGCGTATCGCGAACAAGTTCGTGCGCCATCCGTGCTATTTGTAACGCTCCAGCACAAATAGTTGGTATACTGCTTGCCGTATTGCGATGATCTCATCTGCGATCAGGGCATATCCCCGGCTCTGACTCAAATTGCCGGTTGAAAAATCAACGATCAAGCTGATTTTTCAACCTAATTTCCTCTTTTTCACCATCATACAGATGACAACCGGCGCCCCAAAGACCGCCGTGACCGAGCCGATGCTAAGCTCCGTCGGTGCAAACAACGTGCGCGCAATCAAATCACACGCAAGACAAAAAACCGACCCGCCAAGGAAGCAGGCCGGTATTAGCGCCAGCGGCCTTGAGGTGTGAAACAATGCCCTCGCCAGATGGGGGACCGCGATTCCGACAAAAGAAACCGGCCCGGCAAACGCCGTCACGCAGGCGGAAAGCACGCCGGAGAGCACAAGCAGCATGGCTCGAAACAGGCGGACGTTTACGCCCATATTGGCGGCATACGCCTCCCCGAGCTGATAAGCGCCTATGGGTTTCGACAACAAGATCACAATCGCCATCGTAACAAAAATGACCGCGGCCATCATCTGAATATGCGTCCAGTTCATACCGGAAAAGCTGCCCAATGACCAGTTATGTAAATTGACAATGTTGCTGTCGTCGGCAAATGTGACGGCGAAATCCGTGACGGCAGAGCAGATATAACCGATCATCACGCCGCAGACCACCAGCATGGACATATTTCCCAGCTGATTGGCAGCCAAAAGCACGAACCCTATGGCGATCATCGAACCAAAAAAAGCCGCCAGCATCATGGCAGCGGAACTGATGGCAATTCCCCGCTCAAGCAGCGCGATCATAGTGAGCGCCACGGTCAGTTTTGCTCCCGATGAAATGCCGAGTACAAAGGGGCCCGCTATGGGGTTGTGAAAAAAGGTCTGGAGCAGATAGCCGGACACCGCCAGCGCCCCGCCCAAAAGCACGGCCGCGAGTATGCGGGGCAAGCGTATATCCCAGATAATGCGGCCTGCCGTTCCGTCTCCGACACGCTTTAAGAGAATCGCAACGATTTCACGCGGCGGCACGCTCACACTGCCTGCACCCACACTCCACACAAAAAAAATAAGCAGCAAAACCGCCAGCAGGATAAAGGCTGCCGCACAGCGGATAAAATATTTCTTTTGCATACTTCCTCCCACTTCTTTGCCTTTCTACCGTAAGCGATACAGATAGGTCAAGTCCTCATCCCCGACGTCTTCGTCTGTCAGCACGTTATAGAAATCCAAGATCAGGTCGCAAAGCCCCGTGCTCTGCTGAAACATATTTTTCCCTGTGCACCAGACATTTTTATTTTTTACGGCCTTAAAATCGGCAAACAGACTGCTCTTCGCCACCAGTTCATCCAGCATGAGCAGCTCTTTGTCTATGGCGCTGTTATAGATCAAAATATCCGCATCTTTTGCGGCGGCATAAAAAGCCTCCATCTGAATCGTTTCCGTTGACAGCACATTCTCTTCTGCTGCCAGCTCTGAGAACACATAATCTCCCCCCGCCATTTCCAGCATTTGAGCCACATAGTCTTTTGATTTGCGCACATTGACGCTTCCGTTGGACGTAACATAAAAAAACGCGACTGTCTTTTTCCCGCTTTCCGGCGGCTTTAACTGCTGCAACAGTGACTGCTGCGCGTTAAAATAATCCTCCGCCTCACGCTCTCTGTTCAAAAGCGCGCCGTAAAGCTTCATCCATTCCATGCGGCCCAGCGGGTGCGTTTCGTAGCTGGAATATTCCACCAGCACCGGGATTCCGGTGTTTTCCAGCTGCTCTTTTACCTCCGGCGTGTGATAAATCATCGTCGACTCGATTGCCAGCGTGCACTGCTCCGACAAAATAAGCTCATAATCGGGCGTACTGTATTTGCCGGCAAATAAAATTTCTCCCTGCTCCATCGCCGCGCGCGCTTCCTCAATATACCAGGCGGACGCATCTATCCCGGACAGCCGTATCGCATCTATACAGTCCAATGCGCGAAACAAATCCATCGCCGATGTAGCTGCAAGGTAAATGTCAGTAAGCGGCTGCCGTAAGACTGCCACGTCCTCCGGCAGTCCCGCCGGCACCGGCGCGCCCTCTGGCACTACGAGATAACGATTGTTCTGCGCGATCGTGATTAATTTGTAATTATTGTCATAATAATCGACTGTAAACTGAGTGGCGTAGGAGAGCGTCATTTCGCCGTTTTTGTGCATATCTTCCCATTCGACAGCATTTTGATCTACCAAAAAACTGCTCTCTGTCCTATCATCTGACGCCAGATCTGTGCTCTCGTCTCTGCCTGGCGCAACATGATCTGCGCCCTCTTCCCCATCCGCAGCAGACAAATCCGTGTTCTCTTCCCTATTTGAAACGTTTTGGTTTGCGTGCTCTGCGGGTCGGCCAGACACCCCACAGGAGGAGATGATTCCCGCACATGCCAGCCCAAGCAGCACGATTCCTGCCGCCCTTCGCACACACCGCCGCTTTCCCCGGCACATACTGTTTTCGCGCTTCGCCGCTTCCGGCCTCCTCCAAAGTCCCCCTGACACCTTTCCACTTTCCATATGTATCTTATTCTCCTTTGATCGTCGCAGAATCAAAGTACAGGGTATAGTCGATCTCATGCGGCGTGCTCATGGCCGTCGTATCCGCCGTAATCGGCATATTCCAGTCAAACCCTGCAACCGGTATCAGAAATGTACTGTTTCCCTCTGTATTCACCGGCTCAAAGCGCTCACCGTTTACCAGCACATAATCATAGTTGGGACTGCCGAAAATGATTGTCGCAGTCGCTTCGCCATCCTCCACCACCAGCTTGGCGGGGGATTCCACCTTCGTCTTACCCGAGCCGCCCGCCAATGTGACGGCAATCCAATAGGTTCCGTCCATCAGACTCAAATCCTCCACCGCCTTTATCATTCCCTGGGCAAAAGCCTCCTGCGGCAGGGAATCGGCGCGAAACAGAAGCGTTCTGTCGTACCATTTTTCTTTCTTTTTACTGAACGCCGCGCAGGAAATCCCCTGATCTAACGCCTCCACCGGAACGGTAAATGTGTGCGCACCGTCGGCATTTTCTTCGTAAGCTATATAACTTTCCTCCGTCGCGCCAGCGGCCTGCTCGGCACTGCCCATGTAAAGATACCGATATCCGGTTCCTCCCATCGTCATGACAGCCGTCATATCGCCATTTTCGACTTTCAGCTCACATGCTGTGATCCGAAACATGGACGAGCTTGAATCCACCGTCACCTCATAGACTCCGTCTCTGATATCGCTCCCATTTATGGGAACCATGCCGTCTTCCACTACCTCCTGCGGCGTGGCCATCTCATCGGCGCCGGCCACGTCGGAGGCAGTTTTTGCCGTTTCCTCCTGCGGCGTGGCCATCTCATCGGCGCCGGCCACGTCGGAGGCAGTTTTTGCCGTTTCCTCCTGCGGCGTGGCTATCTCATCGGCGCCGGCCACGTCGGAGGCAGTTTTTGCCGTTTCCTCCTGCGTGTCCTGTATATCATCTGCAAGCGCCTCACTCTGCCCTACAGCGGTCCTTGTGACGCCGGCTGCCGCGTCATGATTTGACGTATCTGCTGTCCCGCAGGATATGCACACCTGCGATATCATCCATAACGCCAAAAATATTCCTGCCTTTTTTCTCATATTTCCTCATCATTCCGCCGCTTAAACGGCATTGCAATTCATGACTAATCGTTACTGTTTTATTCACAAACAGCGGCTTGATTACCGAATTTGTACAAGCCACCAAATGATTATATATGTAGAACTATTTCAGCTGTCCCATGGCATCCTTCGCATGCTGCACAAACATATCCTGAATTGCCTCCAGGCTGCCAAGTCCCTCAACAACGCACTCTACTTCATAGCCCGCCGCCTCAAATGCCGTTTTCCAGGAATCCTCCTCCCCGCCGGCCATATCGTTATTTGCATGATCTCCGGCAACGATCATCAGCGGGCGAAGCACTACTCTCTCATAATCGCCCGCCTGCACCATAGCCAGCACATCATCCAGCGTCGGTGCGGCCTCCACGGTTCCGATAAAATAGTTGCCATAGCCAGCCCCGGTGAGCATCTTTTGCATTTTGGCATAGACGGCATTGGAGTCGGCCTCCGTTCCATGCCCCATAAAACAGATCGCAGTCTTACCGTCGTCGTAAGCAGCGGTCGCATCTGTGATAGCCTTTATCACGCTTTTAAAATCTTCCTCCGATGTCAAAAGCGGTTCCCCGACTGCTACCTGTTCAAACGAATCGGCATATTCCGCCGCCTCATTGACCAAATCGTTGTACTCCAGGCCATTCATCAAATGCGTCGGCTGGATGACCAGCGTTTTCACGCCATTGGCGACGGCACGCTCCAACGCCTCCCTCACATTGTCAATCGCTACCTTGTCGCGTGACTTGACATGATCAATAATGATCTGGCTGGTAAACCCCCGGCGCACGGAGTAATCCGGGAAATTGTCGGCTATCTTTTCTTCGATCGCGCCGATCGTCAATCTCCTGTTATCGTTGTAGCTCGTTCCGAAGCTGACGACCAAAAGCTCTTTTTCTCCGATTTCATCCTGATTTCTCGTATCGTCCAAAGATGCGTCCCCCGTATCGTAATTTTCTTCCTCTGCTCTCTGTGCCTTTTGTCCCGCTGCATCTGCCTGTCTGTCATTCTCTGCCGTGTCGTCATTTTCCGGCTCTTCCGTTTGTCCCACGGCAAACTGCGCATCTTCGCCCATCCTCTCGGAAACGTTATCCTGACGCACAGGCTCTCCATTCGCCGCGGTATCATTTTTCTCCCCGCAGCCGGCGGCCGCACTGATCAAGCAGACGCCGGCCAAAATCATTGCAAGCACTCTTTTTTTCATTTTGTTCCTCCTTCTGACCTATCCTGTCAATGCCCCGTATTCACGGCATTTTCGTTTTCTAACCGCTTAAACATAGGAGCGGTTGCCGATTCCGAATTATACCTTGAAACGCCACAGATTTATCTCTGACGCCTCCCGTGCAGATTTGGGCTGCACATCGGTATACCGCACACGAAACATTGGCTATACCGATCCTCGAAATTTTTACAAGATATACAAAAGAAGCTCATGCAGCAGCCGAGTGCCATACGCACCCGCGCACACGAAAAAAACTGTCAGCGGAAATCGACTGACAGAGTAAAAAGCCTACAGATATCCCATGTGGATACCTGTCATACGGTACGACCAATTACTCGTGATCCGGAATCTATATTCCTGTACCAATAGCTGGCAGGTTTCCTGGCTTACCGATCATCATACAAAACCGTCTTCCCAATATACTCAGTGACTGTGTCTTACACGCGGGTTTTGCACTCCTGGCTTACAGTGACGAGATCGCACAGGACTTACACCTGTTTCCCTTTTAACCGTTATCTTAAACGATCGTAAACGCATCAAAGAAATGCGCTTACGATCATGCCTCCGGCAATATATAAGTAACGGCACCACCTATTATTTCGATTGCAGTTATCATATCATTTTAGGAAATAAAAGTAAAGACTATCTTGTTCCCTTTAAAATCGGCGAAAGCGGCTTATACACAATAAATGTGAGAATTACGGAAAACAATCCTTTCAAAATGGTAAACGGCATATTAAAGCATACCAGACACTGGAAAATGTTTTTTACGGACGGTACGATCAACTGATACGCCGCCAGAATCAAATTTTTGTCCATAAAATTGTAATACACCGGATAAACAAGAAAATAATTCGATACCACACTGAACAGTCCCATGATAACAGCGCCTGAGAGCGAACCGACCAGAGCCATTTTCTTGCTTTTTTTGCGTTTGTAAATCAATCCTGCCGGCAGCACAAACGCTACGCCAAGGATAAAGTTGGAAAGCTCGCCCACACCCCCGGTGGTGCTGATAAACAGGTGCAGCAGATTTTTGATCAGGCAGATCAGCACACCGCACACCGGGCCGAATGTAAAGGAACCGATCAAAGCCGGTAGCTCCGACAAGTCCATTTTGATAAACGACGGCATAAACGGTACGGAAAAGTCGAGAAACATCAAAATATACGCTACCGCGGACAGCATCGCTGTCATCGTCAGATAGCGAACGTTTACGCGCTTTTTCTCTCCTCTTTTTTCTCCCATATTGGTTTTTTTTTGTGATATGTCCATATGATTTTTCTCCTTTTCTCTGCAAAATTCATGGGATTTTCTGAAAGCCTGTGCAATCGCGCAGGGAAGAGACCGCTTCCTCTGCGCAATCGAGTAGGTGAGATTTTTCCCCTACTCGCCGCGCGGGGTGCGTGCAGCAAAGCTGCTAATTTCCTTACGCACCCCTGCACATAAAAAATCCCGGGACATGATACCGCTCCGGGACTACGCTGCATTGTAAACATACAAAAGAATCTGCCGCTCCTCCTGCATCTCTTTTGGTACGCTCATTCGTTATGCGCTCTTCTCTCATCCAGACTGTACTGTCGGTCCCAGAATCTCACTGGGTCGGCTGCCCTAGTGTACTAAAAATTCATTCTGCGCCATTTAGCTGAAATGAACGGGTCAGTACACCCGCAGTTCACGGACTTTCCGGCACTGCCGGATTCACCGTCGGTCGGGAATCACACCCTGCCCCGAAGAATTTCTTATTTGTTTGCAAGCTGTATTATAATACTGTTTTATTGACATTGCAAGGATTTTCACAGGTTTTGAGCGGAAGTTTTATTCGGGAAAATTTTCCATTATCTATGTAAATTGGCATATCTCTACATATATTTACATGAAAATGGTGTAAATTTTGGTGTAAATTCGGATGCCTGTTTTCAAGGTTGTAAATTTTTCTGTGTCAAAGGAGGAAAAATCCTTCCGGTAAGATTCAGATATGTACATCGGGCTGTCGAATTCTAAATCATTTTGTGGATATGGATATGTTAAATACTCTGTAACCGTTACAGCCGATATAATATATTCACTATTTGTTTTTCTTTCCAGAACTTCTTCATTCTTGGATAATACAGCTCACTTTGCGGTTATAATTTTCTTTTTTTACAAGATATGAAATATTCCCTAAATTTGTAATTACCACCATCATCTTAACTGTACCATTACTAAGAAAAAATTTTACATCTTCCAATGAAAATTTTGATAATGATGGATGGTTATGGAGTACCATAACAACACATTGAATAGATGTGGTTATCAAATGGTATGCCACTGTATTCATACATGGATCAACAGAATGTTCATCTCCCAAAGCAACTCCCATAAATTCTTTTCCTTCAGCAAGCAAATTCCTATAATCCAGACTATAAGTAAGCGCTACCTCATTAGAATCATTATCATTTTTAGAAATCATCAATACTTCCAGAGCTAATTCCTGTAGCATCAAATATTCGCTTTCTGGAATCTCCCTGTATCTAACTTAATGGTACTTTTTCGATAGCCATATCCGTAATCATAATTTTATTGGTGCGCTTTTGAGCCATTTCTAAATCATTAATGGGTATCTTTTCATTTTCAGATTTCACTTCTAATCCCTCTCTCTTTACATTTAGAAAAAAAGATTCCACATGTACAAAAAGCAAAATTACGATATAACATTATCTGTTTTCAGATATTCAATCAAACTTCCTTTTTGCATGATATCTGCTGCGTCGATATTTCTTGTCAATTTTATTCATTTAAAAAGATTTTCAATTTTATACAATGCCAATGCACTGGTGTAATATATGATTGGTTTGTCCGAACTTTTAAAAATTTTATTGCCAAATCGTTTTACAACAGCACCATATTGACCAGATACAGCTCTTGGTTCGTCTAAAAACATTGCAGCAATTGTTTTTATTTGTGTAGAAATAGAAATAATTCTATTTTGGGGAATATCACTGTTTCTATATTGACCTGTCCTGCGTTCATAAACTAAAGATTCTTGCGTTGTAAAGGTTTTATAAAACTCTACAAGGTTCTTTTGAAATGTTGACAATGCTTCTAACTGTTCTTTTTTAATTGCAGTTTGACTGTTAGTAGCCTTAGTTATTTCATCTAAATCAAAATCATTGGTACCGTATATATTATTAACAACACAATAATTTGAAAAATACTCAAATAGTAGTGCAGAATCATTAAAACTCAAACGAAAATCATTCTAAAAGGCATCTAACATACTTTGAGTAATCCTATCCATTTTTATTCCTCCGATGGTGTATAAAGTATTATAATTATATCCTTTTAACTGACTTTTTTCAACAGTATGTCCATACATAATATTCACCTCATAAATAAAAAACTTATGTTTGTAAATAGTATTCCCCAATATAAATAAAAAGTCAGAAAAAATCATTCTGAAACTACAATAGAATTGTTCAAAACATACCAACCATAAAAAATGGCAGATAATTATCTTTGTCCAAATCCATCTGTTTCATACCATTTCTATAATAATGTAACAGTCCAGCCTTGGCTTCCCTGTTACGGAATCCTCTCCATTTAATGTTTGCCTGCGGCAAAGGAGCGGATTCCTGGCTGTTCGGCACTACCGGCCGCTAACTGCGCAGCAAGTGCGCAGTTTAAGGTTGAACTGTTACATAATAACGCTCTTTTACCCATGTTTTATTGACAGTGCAAGGATTATCGCCGGTTTTATGTGCAAGTTTTCATCGGGTAAATTTGCCATTGTATAAAATCTTGTCTTATGTAATAATAATACAAACTATAGATAAAAGAACGAAACAAAACGCAACGGAAAGGAATACATCTTATGAAAACAACCATTTCCTCTGCCAAAACATATCAGGAGAGTTTATTCAATACCAAAAAGCATCTGGCATACCCCTGTATTGCAGAAGACAGATACCAGGAACAGATGGAGCAGCTTGTAGAACCCTATTTGAAGCAGCGAATCTCAAGCGGCACAAAAGACGGCCTTTATTATGAGTTTTACGAACATCCCTCGCCCAAAGCAACCATTGTCATCAGTTTTGGCTTCACGGAATCCTGTGAAAAATATCACGAATTAATCTATTACATGCATCGTGAAGGCTATCAGGCTGCTATCATAGAACACCGTGGCCACGGGAAATCGCTGCGCGAGGTAAATGATTGGCAGCTTGTCCATGTAGAGGATTTTAACCAGTATGTGGACGATCTGCACCGCTTTATACAAACGATTGTACAACCAAAAGCCGGAAATCTCCCGCTCTATCTCTATGCGCACTCCATGGGAGGCTGTATCGGTACATTATATTTGGAACAACATCCTGACGTTTTTAAAAAAGCGGTTCTAAATGCCCCGATGCTCGGCATTTATATCGGACGCATACCTGACTTTATCGCACGAATCGTCTGCCGTGGAGCCATCACATGCGGGAAACAGAAGAAGAAACTATTTACCATGAATGATTTTGACCCGCAGGAACCGTTTGCAAACAGTGCCGGGGATTCCCCGGCCCGTCACCATTATTATCAAAAGCTGCGCCGGGAGAACGAGGCATACCGTACAAACTGTGCCACCTACAACTGGGCTTATCAGGCACTGCGTGCAGGTAAACGCGCCATCGCGCCTGAAAATGCCGCCAATATTCAAATTCCGGTGTTGTTATTCCAGGCTGCGAATGACACTTTTGTCCGGGCCAAAGAGCAAAACCTGTTTCTTGGCCGCATACAAAATGGCAGAAAAGTCATCGTTGACTCCCGGCACGAGATTAATCGGATGACGAGTGACCGTCTGGAACCTTATCTGGCAGAACTATTTGAATTCTATCAAGCCGGTTAGCACTATACCGGCAGAATTTTCCCTCAAAACATCAAACGGATGCGTATACGAATTTCAATTTATACCATAAAAAGCCGTTTTAGTTACCGGATAACCTTAGGTCATAGCCTCTAATTTTACAGAGGTGCCATTCACGGAGATACCGATCATATTTCCCGAAAAAACTACAAAACCAAATGTTACCCCGATGACCGCATTGCCGCCAATTTGGTTGGATTCCGCTATCATATCAAATAGCGCTGCCTTTTTTGCCGCCTTTAACTTTTCTGAGTACCCTTTTGATTCTGTGCCAAAAAGGTCGGATATACCTGCTTTAAAATCCGCCAAAAAACCTGTACCCATAACGCTCTCACCCGAAACCAGGCCAAGGTATTTTGTTATCTGATATCCCTCAAAACAATATCCTGTCGTCAATTTATGGTTTTTTACTTCCGGCCTACAAAAAGGATTTTGCGCTTCCGCTTGTGCCGCTATCACATGTAAGGTCTCTTCACCCAGCAGCGATTCATCTAAAATTTTGCCGCATTGCCAGCACATATTTGCATCTATCATTTCTTGAGAAAGTGTTATTCCACAATCGGGACATTTATTCATAGTTTCGATTCCTCCGCAAAAATATTTTATCTGTTAATTATACCATAAAAATCTGTTTGAAACAATTAGTCGATCCGTTCCGCTTCCGCCGAATGTATCCGTTCATCGTTCGGCTTCCCTGTTACGGAATCCGCTAAAATTTGCAAATTTGCCTGCGGCAAAGCAGCGGCTTCCCTGCTATTCGTCACTACTGGCTGCTAACTGCGCAACAGGCGCGCAGTTGCAGGCTGAACTGTTACCGCCTAATTATCTGATTGTTTGGTATGTTACTGCACTCCGCGCAGATACGGTTCCACAAGATTTGAGGCATGTGCATACAGTGTATCGTACCACTGCTGCCCCGTCTCCGCCGTCGCGGCATCCACAGGGAGCTTACCTTTCAGCTGCAAAAGCTCTTCACAAACAAGCGCCATGATTTTGCCCGCAAGACCGGTTTCCTTTCCCTGTGCGAAACGGCCCAGGCAGCGGCAAAGCGTATACTCGCCATAATATATTAGTTCCTGGTACGAGGTAACATGGTCATCAATGTAATCCTTAGGATTCGACGAAGCCATCGGTTCGGCGCAGATTTCTTCCAAAAGACCGTCAACAACGGCGTCCACGTCAAGGCCGCTCTGCCGTACCGCCTGCCGATAACAGTTCTGTTTCTGCCGGATTATAAATTTTTGGCTGTCAATACCGTCTTTTGCGGCCTGTGAGGGAAACTTATCACGAATGTCAGGCACAAAGTAACTGCCGTCGCGAGGTTCCCAATATTCTTGCAGCCGATAACCGTCCCCGCTTATCTCAAATGTAAGCGCAATCGGGATATGACTGCCGCCCACAGTATCCATTCCCTTTTCGGTAGATTTGTACTCCTCATAGAGAACCCATCCATAGTAAGTCACCACATCACCCTGAGACGGCGCCGCAGGCACGGTCTCCAAAGTGACAAAATCACAACACGCCAGATCGTAGTCACTGGCAGAAAAAGACTGATTTTTTTCCAGTATCGCATCCGTGATCGCTTTCGCCGCCGCATCTGTTCCTGTCTTAACGTTCATTTCCGACACACCCTCAAAAATACTCCATGTTCCATTGATATACAAATCAACGGTATCTCCCTCCCCATATCGATAGCCGTAACCCGTGCCAAAATTTGATTGATTGTTCTCTGTGGGACGCTGCGAAGCATCCACGGCAGAAGTAATTTCTCCGTCAAAGTCTTTTGCTTCATTTGACTCAGCGTAAACGTTTCCTGTATCATAGTAACATTTGTCGTCTATCATTACCATTGGAATAATGTCATATTTTATCTCCCCTTCTGCCTCCCTATCTGCCGTTTTTTCCGCCTCGTCCTCAATCCTCACGTCCACATCCTCCACGCGCACATAGACGACAATGTCTTCCTCTGCCGGATTGCCCAAGACAACGCCAACCCGAAACCACGCGCCCTTTTCCACGCGCATCTCCACCGGCAGGCCAGGTGTCAGATCAGCTGGCATATACGCGGTTTTTTCCTTTACCTGCACAGGTTCCAATACCACCTGCGTATCGCCAAGATTTTCTCCTGCCCAAAGCGTGATTCTGTTTTTGCGCGGCGAGATTTCTTCTTCCGAATAATAAAATGCTTCCTCGCTGCCGGCGGGAATTACAATTCTAATATCAAAACGATGTTGCTTTGGATTTGTCAGAAAGCAGACGGCCACTATGGCGCACACAGCGATGGCTGCAAGCATGATCCAGAACGCCGGCTTTTTATAGTGCAGAACCGTTTTTACCCTCTCCTTTACCCCCACTTCGCCAAAAGCGAGCGGGCAGTCCATCGCGCGTCTCTTTTGCACACTACAGGCAAGCAGGACATTGGCATACGCCTTTTTCCCGTCCATGTCCATGTCTTTGATTACCTTTTCGTCACAGGCGAGCTCGATATCCCGGCAAAACAAAAGATACGCCGCCCACACCAGCGGGTGAAACCAATAGACCGCAAGCAGCAGAAAACCGAGCAGCTTCCACCAGTGATCTTTTCGCATTAAATGCGCCTGCTCGTGTGCAAGCACATACTCTGTCTGCCCGCCGTCCATGCCGGAATAGAGATATATCCGCGGCCTTATGACCCCCAGTATAAAAGGCGTTTTCACCTGGTCACATATCCAGATATTATCCCGCAGCCAGACCGCTTCGCGCAATTTCCTGCGCAGCCGCCAAAAGCTTGCCAGCGCATAGCCAAGTATGGCAAACATCCCCGCCATCCAGATAACTCCGGCAGCCCACATGGCAACGTGCAGCGGGTTCACGCTGGCCTCGGGGGACTGGGCCAGTGACCCGTTTATGACCGGATTTAAGGCGCTATTGACCCATGATACCCCGCTGTGAATCAACGGCTGCTGCTCGTAGCGGACATCTGTGGCTCGAATCGTCTCCGCGCTCGGAATCAGACAAAACGAGCTCTCGACCGTAACCGGACATAACAGACGCACTGCCACAATCGCCCACAATATACAGGTGAACCGTCTGGGCGCACGTTTTAGAATAAGCCGCAGCACCATGACAGCTGCAATCAACCAGCCCGCGGCAACGCCCATATTAAAAAGCTTGATAAAGATCACATCCATACTCATCCCTCCTGCGCACGGTCAATCATTCTGCGTATCTCCTCAACCTCCTCCGGCGTCAATGCTTGTTGGTTCGTAAAGGCGGCAAGAAACGCCGGGAGCGAGCCGTCAAAGGTATCCTCCACAAATTTCCTGCTCTGCATGGAATGAAACTGCGCGCGCGATATCAGGCATGTCACCGTTCCCTTGTTGTTTTCAAACAGCCCTTTGTCGCACAGCCTTTTTAAGACGGTATGCGTCGTAGTCCGCTTCCATTGAAACGCTTCTGCCGCCAGCTTCACCAATTCCGACGATGTGATCGGCGCGCGCTCCCATATGATATCCGCAAAACGCGCCTCAATCACCCCCAACTGTATCTCCGCCATATCCATTCCTCCGTTCATACTACACACTGTCGTCTATATTAAGACTACTCTATGTAGTCCCTTTTGTCAAGTGCTTTGATCAACCCGTCGTTACTCGATGTAACCGTTCAGCTCAGGACTTTGCACTCGCTGCAAAGTCCGTAAGAACGCGTATATCTAGACAAGCAGGAATCCGGCTCTTTGGCGAAGACAAACTTTATATGAGACGGATTCCGTAACTATGAAGCCGAGGGCTGAATAGTAACTACTCGATAACCGTTCCTCTCTCGGCCTTACGGTCGCTGAACGGTTCCTTTACACGCTGCGCCTGTTTTGTGCTATACTATGTAATGTGATGATTGCGAACGGCAAAACCAGGCTAAAAATTCCGTTCCTTGCAGGAGTCGGAATTGTCGCGCTATACTACAACTAGATTGGACGGACGAAAAAAATATGCAAAAAGTTGATTTTGAAAACGGCTCTATCGCCAATAATATCATACAGACCTCACTGCCATTGCTGGTGGCGCAGGTGATCAGTCTTTTGTACAGCATTGTAGACAGGATTTATATTGGAAGAATCGACGGTTATGGCACACAGGCGCTTGGCGCAATCGGGCTGTGCTTCCCGATTATTATACTCATCGGCGGTTTTACCAATATGTTTGGCCTTGGGGGCGCGCCGTTATTCTCCATTGCGCTGGGAAAAAACGACAGAAAAAAAGCCGCTGCCGTACTGAATACAGCATTTCGGCTCGAAATGATAACAGGCGCTTTCCTTATGCTATTCTGTGAGCTGTTTGCCTCACAGCTCTTATCGATTTTTGGCGCGGCGGCAGACGAGCTTCAATTTTCTGTCCCCTACATCAGAATCTATCTGGCGGGGACGATCTTTACCATGATTTCCACCGGCATGAACCCCTATATCAATGCGCAGGGATACGCCACGGTCAGCATGAAATCCGTATTAATCGGAGCCGTCTCAAATATAGTCCTCGACCCCATCTTTATTTTTACACTGGGCCTTGGGGTAAAGGGAGCCGCTGTTGCAACCGTGATCTCCCAATTTTTATCTATGCTGTTTGTTTTCAGATTCCTTTTGGGTCCTAAAAATGAGTTTGTGATATGTTTCCGCAAATTTTTTGCGCTCCCTTACGCAAAAGAAATCGTCAGCCTTGGCCTGTCGCCCTTTATCATGCAATGTACCAATTCACTGGTATCCGTGGCCTGCAACAACGTACTGATGCAAACCGGCGGCACGCTCTATGTGTCTGTTATGACAATTATTTCTTCGGTACGACAGATACTGGACACACCCATCATGGCCATTACAGAGGGGGCTTCACCAGCCATTTCCTATAATTACGGCGCGGGAAAATCAAAAAGAGTCCTAAATGCCATCCTTTTAATGGCAGCGGCTGCAATCCTGTATACTTGTCTGATGTGGGTGTTGATTGAGAGATTCCCGCTGTTGTTTATTAAAATCTTCAGCGACGACACCGCCCTCAAACAGCTGGCGCTTCGGCCGCTTCACTTGTATTTCCTGGCTTTTGTCTTCCAGTCGTTTCAGTATTGCGGGCAGACTGTGTTCAAGGCACTGAACCGGAAAAAACAGGCCATTTTTTTTAGCCTGTTCCGAAAAGTTATCATGGTGATTCCGCTCACCTTTCTGCTGCCTTTTGCCTTTGATATGGGAGCAGACGGCGTCTTTATGGCGGAACCCATCTCCAACGTGATCGGAGGGCTGGCCTGTTTTACAACGATGGCGGTAACCATTATCCCGGAGCTGAAGCATAAAAAAACCGCTTAAAAGGTACATGGGAACTTCGGTTCCCTAATCCATCACTATCTCCTCCACCGTCACAAATACATACCCCTGTTTTTGCAGCTCATCCACGATCGCCAGGGCTGCATCCACAGAGGACTTCGACGCATCGTGAAGCAGGATGATATCATTTTCCTGCACTTTTTTCACTACTCTCTCTATCACTGCCGCCGTGTTTGTTGTTGCCCAATCTCTGGGGTCAATGTCCCAGAGCACTTCTATCATTTTCGTCTCATAGTCGAGGTTGCTTTTCCAACAGCCAAACGGCGGGCGGATATACTCAGGGTATTCCCCGGTAATATCATAGATCGCCGTGTTCGTCTTATCGACCTGCTCTTTGGCCGCCGCATCGCTGAGATTGCAGAGATTGACATGCTCATAGGAATGCGTGCAGATCTTATGCCCCTCCTCATAGATTCTCTTGACAATATCAGGATACTTTTCCACTTCACTGCCAAGCAAAAAGAACGTGGCTTTCACACCGCGTTCCCCTAGTCCGTCCAGCAAAGTCTCGGTAAAATCAGGATTGGGGCCGTCGTCAAACGTCAATGCTATTTTCTTCTTCATCTCCGGGGCGTCTTCCATCTTCCCGGATACCTGCATCGTCCCCGCATGGCTGCCGTTATACCACAGTAACAGCGCCGCCGTGACGACAAACAGCCCCCCGCCAATCAATCTGGTTTTATATTTTTTTAAGTACGCCAAAAATATCTGCACGGCCGAATCGTTCCTTTTCCTCGCTGTCAACCTATTATATGCAGATCTTGGCAAAAACATGTTATCATTCAGGCTGCCGTGGCACTTTGCTGTTTTGGCCGCGGTTATGCGTATGTAAACGGCCGCAGCCATAAAGTTTACAGAGACTTTATTCCTTTGTCCTCCGGCAGCTCACCGCGATCATCGTTTTCATCACCGTAAAGATCGGCATCACTGTAACCGTCGTAAGTATCATAGCTGTTATAATAGTACGGATAACTCTTATAAGAAGGATCATTGATCGCAGAAAAGCTAAAAAATAAATAAGTGACAATACATAACAGGAATGAGACGCCCGCCGTGATGATGCCGACGATCGGGAACGCTCGCTGTCCGCCCTTTGCCAGCTGAATAATAGCAAATATAATGGCGAGGACACCGGTCACCCAATTGAGGCAGGTGCAAAACAGTAAGAGCGATATAATGCCCAGAATCATGGCCGCAATCCCAAAACCGTTGTCGGCATCGCGCTTATCATTCTGTCCTCCGCGATAGCCATAGCCGTTATTCTGGCCGTAGCCGCCACCGCCAAACTGGCCGTAATTTCCGGCGTTTTGACCGTAATTTCCGGCGTTTGAACCGTAGCTTCCTCCGCCGAACTGACCGTAATTACTGCCAAACTGCCCATAATTTCCGGTGTTTTGACCGTAGCCTCCGCCGTTTGTGCCGTAGCCGCTGCCGCCCTGCCCATAGCCTGCGCCTCCCTGGCCGTAACTGCCGCCATTGTGCCCGTAGCCTGCGCCTCCCTGGCCGTAACTGCCGCCATTGTGCCCATAGCCTGCGCCTCCCTGGCCGTAACTGCCCGTTTGGCCGGCGCGATAACTGTTTCCATAGGCATCCCGTGTCGGCGGTACATTTTGAACTTCCAAGTTGACCGGCTTATCCAACGTCATCTTATTTTCTTCCCCGTCTCCTGTTCCCCCCGTACTGCCATATCTGTTTTCATCCATATGCTACTCTCCTTTATCTATGGTTTCCTGTGCAACTTGTTCTGGTGGATGTGCAAGTAAATACTCCTCAAGAATCGCCGCCGCGTCCCCGATCACCTCTTTGCAGGGCCGTTTTTTATAATATTCCGGCGTGCGCTCCTCCGGCGTCGGGGCCTCCCGCTTGACGCCAAGCCCCAACAGCTCACGACAGACGATGGAACCGTGCTGCGCTTCAAAAGCCTTGGCAAGCTCCTGTACCCTGGCATAATGATCTGACTTTTCCTGCCGCGCCTTCGGGTTGGCATAGCCATACAGCATACCGATCACCAGAAACATACCGGAAACCGAACCGCACACTTCCCGCAGCCTGCCCATGCCGCCGCCGAACGAGCAGGACATCCGCGCGGCAGTCTCCCGGTCAAAAGGCAGCATATCTTCAAACGCCAGGACCAGCGCCTGCGTACAATTATAGCCCTCCTCAAACAAGGCCATCGCTTTCTCTCTTCTCATCAATTGAAACCTACGACTTTCTGTGAGATCTTATATGCCGCGACAGAAATCTTCCTTCCGCCTTTGCCGGGCAGATTCATTGTATTGCCCATGATACCCGCGCGCAGATGATGAAACAGCCGGATATCTCTTTTCTTGATATAGCCCCACAATTCACGCTTTTTCTCCAAATTTTCCTCTGTCCCGGAGCGAATCAGCATAATGGTGGAAATGACCGTGATGATCTCCAGATAGTTAAACATATAATGACGCAGTTTACGGTCTGTGATCTTCCACAAATCAAACTCATCCACCATACACTTATTGACACGAATCTGCTGGTCGATACGGCCGATCATCACATCCTCATTGACCGACTGGTCGCTGCGGCCGATATAGTAGCGGTAAAAATCCACATCCATGTAATACAGGTTGTGTACGCTGGGCAGCGGCTTATACACATAGATATTATCGACATAAAATGTGTGCTCCGGCAGCTTTAGGCCACATTCGTGCAACAGCTTGGTGCGGTAAATCACAGAGTGCATCAAAATATACTGTCCCTTGCGGAAACGGCCCGCTTCCCCCCATGTAAATATTTTATTTTTGGGAAGGTTGGAATAGTGCATCACCTTTTTGCGCTTCGCGCCCACCTTCTCGTAGACATAATTAGATATCATCATATCGAGCACTCTCTCACCGCCCGACAGTTCCCGCAATTTCTCGAGAATCTTTTGGTAAGCCTCAGGGTCGACCCAGTCGTCGCTGTCCACCACTTTAAAATAAAGACCGGTCGCGTTTGCGATACCGGTATTGACCGCGCCCCCGTGGCCGCCGTTTTCCTGGTGAATCGCCCGGACAATGCCCGGATATTTGCGCTCATACCAGTCGGCTATATCCGGCGTGCTGTCCTTTGACCCGTCATCAATAATCAAAATCTCCACATCCTCACCGCCGGGAAGCAGCGACTTGATGCAATTTTCCATATAATCCTGCGAATTATAGCAGGGTATCGCAAATGTAAGCAGTTTCATACTCTTAACCCACGCCTTTCCTTACCGAAATTTATAACTGCCCTCGTCCCTAACTTAACATGGTAAACGACAGAATCGACTGCCGTTGACGGTACAAGGATTTAGTAATGCCCCAAACCACTTAAGTTTACCTAATTTATATTATTATACACGGTTTGTATTCATATTCCAACTTTATTTTTTCTTAAATTTATATCTACAAATTTATATCCGCTCTTTTCCTTTTATAACGCTTCAGACAAGCGCACCTGCCGCTGTTTTCCCGCCCGGGATGATGAAAACTAAAGAACGGCATGGGGGAAACATTATTTTTCTTCTATACAAAAAAACAAAAATGTGTTACGTTTCCTATAGCGCCGGTTACAAATTTGAATCGCAGTAAACGGCTCTGACATGGAGGATTACTGTGAAAAATCATCTTGATAGCTGATTTTTCACAGACAAATTTGTGCCGAAGCGTCACAAATTTAAATCGCATTGCCGAATCTGACATTCGGCTTGCGTTCCTGCGCGATAAATCGCTTCGGAATGGAGATAACTATGAAAAACACACACCGCAAATCGTATCTGTCCGATGTTGTCCGGCATATCCCGGACTCCGGCATCAAGGACTTTTTTGACATTGCCAACACAATGGAGGGCGCCCTGTCGTTGGGCGTGGGGGAACCGGATTTCCCGACACCGGCATATGTGCGCGACGCCGCGATCGCTTCCATTAAGAAAGCACAGACAAAATATACGGACAACCGCGGCACCGTTGAACTGCGCGCTGCCGCCGCCGACTATCTGGAAAAATTCGGCCTCCACTACGATAAAGCAGACGAGGTCTTAATTACCATGGGCGCCAGCGAGGGCATCGACTTAGCGCTGCGCGCCCTGGTAAATCCCGGCGAGGAAGTTCTCGTGGTGGAACCGTCGTATGTCTCTTACATACCATGCGTGGAGCTCTGCGGCGGCATACCGGTCTCCATTCCCCTGACAGCAGAACACAATTTCCGCCTGACCCCGCAGGAGCTGGAAGAAAAAATAACGCCGCGCACTAAGGCGCTTATCATTTCCTTTCCCAACAATCCCACTGGCGCAATCTTAGAACAGCAGGATATCGAAGCGCTCCGCGAGGTCGTGATCGCACACGATCTTTTTGTCATCACGGACGAGATCTATGCGGAACTGACGTATCAAAACCCGCACGTATCGATCGCGGCCCTGCCCGGCATGTATGAGCGCTGTGTGGTTTTAAGCGGATTCTCAAAGGCGTTTGCCATGACAGGCTGGCGCATGGGCATCGCTGCGGGTCCGGCGGAAGTGATCTTCCACATGAACAAAATTCACCAGTTTACCACCATGTCAGCCGGCACCACCTCACAGTATGCGGCATTGGAGGCTCTTACAAACCCGCTGCGCGAGCAAACAATCGCTAACATGCGGACGGAATACGATGCGAGACGACGGCTGATGGTAGACGGCTTCCGCCAGATGGGGCTCTCCGTCACGGAGCCCGGCGGAGCATTTTATGTATTCCCCTCCATCCAAAAAACCGGCCTCTCCAGCATGGAATTTTGCCGGAAACTGCTGGAGGAACAGCGGGTCGCCGTCATCCCGGGCAGCGCCTTTGGCGACTGTGGGGAAGGATATATCCGCTGCTCCTATGCCTATTCTAAGGAGGTCATACGCCAATGCCTGGATAAAATTGCCGCTTTTGTCGCCGAGAAAGGATTCCCATGTTAAAAGATTTTGATTTAGAACCGGCTATCGCGCCTCTGTTAAAATGGTTCACACAAAATGCCCGCAGCCTTCCGTGGCGCGACCATCCGTCGCCCTACCATGTGTGGCTGTCCGAGATCATGTTGCAGCAGACGCGCGTGGAGGCAGTCAAACCTTACTATGCGCGCTTTTTAAAGTCACTGCCGGATATCGCTTCCCTCGCGCACTGCCCGGAGGAGAGACTCTTAAAGCTGTGGGAGGGATTGGGCTATTATAACCGGGTGAGGAATATGCAAAAAGCCGCGCTTCAGGTGATGGAGGACTACGACGGCTCGCTGCCGCCAGATTACGAAAAGCTGCGCTCTCTCAAAGGCATCGGCAGCTATACCGCAGGAGCGATCGCTTCCATCGCCTACGGAATCTATGTCCCCGCTGTGGACGGCAATGTTTTGCGCATTTTAACGCGGTTGACAGCGGACAACACCGACATTGCCAGAGCGTCATTCCGCAGCCAGGCGGAAACCGTTCTCTCCACCCTGATGAATCGGCTAAAACAGCGGGAAAATGACTATCCCCATGTGTTAAACCAAAATCTTGCCGGCATGCTCAACCAGGCGCTGATGGAGCTGGGCGCCACCGTCTGCCTGCCAAACGGCGAACCGCTCTGCGGCGTCTGCCCGTGGAACGGCGTTTGCCTGGCCCAAAAACGGGACATCATCCACACGCTTCCGGTAAAAAGTAAACCCAAAGCGCGCCGCCAGGAAAAGCGCACCGTGTTTCTCATCCGGCAGGGAAACCGCATCGCTCTGCACCGTCGGCCCGCATCCGGGCTGCTGGCGGGGCTTTACGAGTTCCCGAACATAGAAGGGCATTACCCTCCCGAAAAAATAAAGGCACTCTTCGCTGAAAAAAACCTTGCGATTGCCAGCCTCGAACCCCTCACGGATGCCAGACACATTTTTTCGCATATCGAATGGCAGATGGCCGGTTATGCCGTCTGGCTCCCCGCAAAGACCTGCGCACCTGAAAACGCTTCCGGCGATACGCAGCCTTCCCTCTCGAGTGAGCGCGCTTCCGACGATGCGCAGCCTTCCCTCTCGAGTGAGCGCGCTTCCGGCGATACGCAGCCTTCCCTCTCGAGTGAGCGCGCTTCCGGCGATGCGCCAATTTTACCGGCCCCGGCAGAACTTATTTTCGTGGAACCAAAGCAGGCGCTGCGCGACTACGCAATCCCCTCCGCATTTGCCGCTTATGCCAAATATCTGGAATTTATGAATTGACAAACCGGACAAAAGGCGGTATGCTAATTTTAGCTTTATTGTTAATTTTTTATCAAACGATGCAGGAGGTTTTAAAAGACTATGAGTGAATTTAACAATTTAAAATTAGAAGTTGCCGACGAGATTGCCGTATTGACGATTTCCCGCCCGGCAGCCATGAATGCCTTAAACAGCGAGACATTGGACGAATTAAACACCGCCTTATCCGAGATCGAGGTCCGCGATGACGTCAAGGTTGTCATTCTGACCGGCGGCCCGGACAAAAAGGGCAACGAGTTCAAGTCTTTCGTTGCAGGCGCAGATATCGCGGAGATGGTAAACTTTACGGCGGCAGAGGCGAGGGCTTTCGGCATGAAAGCATCGGTTCCGTTCTTTAAATTACAGAATATGCGCCAGGTTACGATCGCGGCTGTCAACGGCTTCGCGCTCGGCGGCGGATGTGAAATCTCCATGGCATGTGATATCCGCATCGCCTCCGAAAATGCATCATTCGGACAGCCTGAGACCGGTCTTGGCATCATTCCCGGCTTTGGCGGCACACAGAGACTTGCCCGCTTAGTCGGCATGGGCCGCGCAAAAGAGCTGATCTTCACCTGCGATTCCATCGACGCCGCGGAAGCTTACCGCATCGGCCTTGTCAACAAGGTAGTTCCGACCGAGGAATTGATGCCGACCGCAAAAGCTATGGCGGCAAAGATCATCTCCAAGGGCAGCTACGCCGTATCGATCGCCAAAGCAGCGATCAACAACGGCTACGATATGGACATTAAAAACGCAGTCGAGATGGAGGCAAACCTCTTCGGCGTTACCTGCTCCACCAACGACAAGAAAGAGGGCATGAGCGCATTTTTAGAGAGACGCGCTGCCAACCTGACCGATTTTTAATGGTTACATAACAAGACTACACTTACTATTCAGGCTTTGGACCGTGAATCGTAACTAACTATATGAATTTCTCCGGGACACAGATTTCCGGCCACGGCAAGCGCATGAGTATATGATATTCATGCGTTTGTCTATCTCTGAGCCGCCACAGGCAGCTTGGGCAGCGCCCAGATCTATCGTGTTGTCATACAGAAAGGAACCATTATGCGCATTATAAAAAAAATTAGCATATTATTGTGTCTTTGCCTGTCACTCTCTTTTTTACCGACACAATATTGGCCGACTTTTCATACCACAGACACGGTGGAGGCCGCGACACTCAATTTGAATGTCTCATCCAAAAAGCTCTACATTGACGAGAAATATACACTAAAAGTAAAAGGTTCCAAAAAATATGTGATGTGGAGATCGAGCAACAAAAAAATTGCCTCCGTCTCCTCCAAGGGCGTTGTCACTGCCAAAAAAACCGGAATCGCTACGATTACGGCAACGGTGGGTGCCGGTTCATCCGGCAAGAAACTTAAATGCAAAATAACCGTTCTCTCCAGACTGTCCGTAAAAAACAACGTGATCCGCTGTTATCCAGACCAATACCAGCAAATCAAGATCAAGGCAAATAAATTAAAAAGCAACGAAGTTTTCGGACTTGAATACGAAGCAAACAACGTCGCTGTGGGTAAGTTGTATAAAAAGTCCAACTATTATAACCTCATCGTAGAGCCCGACGGGCTTGGACACACACAGCTTGTTGTCCGTATCTACAAGCAGGACAACATTTTCCCCACTGCACAAAACGATTCGATCACATTTGATATATTCAGCTACCCCGATAAAAGCGGCTGGATATCGGCGGATGATCTCGATGCTTTTGGCATCAGCATAATTGACTGTTTGGACGGAACTTTTGGTGTACTGTGCTCAAATACATCTTCTGGCGGTTTTGTGACCGATGCGCGGACCTTAGATCCTGCATGCGATAAGCAGACGGGCACCAATACATATGTGAATGACGGTCTGCGCTATAAGATACAGGGCAGACAAGTTTATCTCTCGACCACCGATATGGAAAAACTGTATTTTTAGCATCCATCGTGTACCATTCGCTCAGCTATAACAGGAAATAAACGTTTGACAAGACATCGCGCAAAATGATAAGAGAGACCTACGAACACAAAGGAGGCAGACTATGTTTGACAAAATGATCGGATTTATCGGCGCTGGGAATATGGGCAGCGCGATTATCGGAGGAATCCTCTCCTCCTCGCTCGCAACCACGGGACAGATCATCGCCAGCGCCCATTCCATATCTACTTTAGAAAAAATCAAATCCAAATACTCCATCGAGACAACCAAATCCAACAAATTTGTCGCGGGCCAAAGTGATATTTTGTTTTTGGCAGTAAAACCAAACAAATTTGACGAGGTAATCCCGGAAATCAGAGATCACCTTAAAACCGGCTGTATCGTTGTCTCGATCGCCGCAGGGAAATCCATCGCCGCAATCGAGTCATCGTTTGGCGCGAACATCAAATTGGTGCGCGCTATGCCAAACACCCCCGCACTCGTAGGCGAATCCATGAGTGCGCTGTGCGCCAATAAAAATGTGACTGTGGACGAACTAAAACAGGTTTCCACGCTGTTTACATGTTTCGGCAAATGTGAAGTCGTGCCCGAGGGCCTTTTTGACGCGGTGATTGCGGTTTCCGGCTCCTCTCCCGCCTACGTCTATCTGTTTATCGAGGCGATGGCGGACGCAGCCGTCGCGGAAGGTATGCCCCGCGCACAGGCTTACAAGTTTGCCGCCCAATCCGTCTACGGCGCAGCCAAGATGGTTTTGGAAACCGGAGAGCATCCGGGCGCGTTAAAGGACGCCGTCTGTTCCCCGGGCGGGACTACCATCGAGGCCGTATCTGCACTGGAAAAGGGCGGCCTGCGCAACACCGTAATCACGGCGCTTCGCACATGTGCACAAAAATCGCGCAGCATGAGTATGGAAAAATGAAGCCGCGCTTAATGTTTTAGGAGGGTAGTGTGAAAAATCAGCTCGATAGCTGATTTTATCACACGGCTATTTGTGACGTTCTCGGAATGGAGGATTTTATGTGGGCTTATGAAAGCGTATTTTATCAGATGAATGTTTTGCATTTATGTGGCGCTCCCGGCGAAAATGACGGCGAATCAGGGCGCCGTATCTTAAGAATCAAGGACTGGATACCCCATATTAAGAATCTTGGGGCGGATGCGGTGTTTCTCTCTCCTGTGTTCTCCTCTGACACTGGCGGTTACGATATCAACGACTATCGCGCGATCGACTGCCGTCTCGGCTCTCGGGAAGACTTCAAAGAGATCTGCCGCGCCCTGCATCTGGCGGGCATACGCGTCGTACTCGACGGCGTGTTCCATCAGGTCAGCCGCAATTTTTTTGCCTTTGCGGATGTGTGCAGGCACAGGGAAGCCTCTCCCTACGCCGATTGGTTTTTTATCGATTTCGACGGGGATAACGACTTTAAAGACGGTTTCTCTTACAAATGTGACAAAGAACGCCCGCAGCTGGCAGCGTTAAACCTCCAAAATAAAGATGTGGTCGCATATCTGCTGGACAGTATTGAGCTCTGGATTGAAGACTTTGGCATCGACGGGCTCTGTCTCGACGCCGCGGATGGACTGGACACCGGTTTTCTGCGCAGTCTCCGCAGCTTCTGTGACAACCTCAAACCGCAGTTCTTTTTGATCGGCGAGGTGACGCAGGGCGATTACAATGTCCGCATGAACGATACCATGCTGCACTCCGTGACCAACTTCGAGTGCTATAAAGACCTCTGCGCCAGCTTTCACGCGTTGAATCTGTTTTTGATCAACCGTTCGCTTCTGCGGCAGTTTGGACCGGACAACTGGTCGATGTACAAGGGTGCGCACCTGCTCTCTTTCGCGGACAACCATCAGCAAAGCCGCATCGCGAGCCTGCTGGACAACGAAAATCACCTGCCCCTCATCTACGGCATGTTGTTTGCCATGCCCGGTATTCCCTGCATCTACTATGGCAGCGAGTGGGGCATCACGGACGAAGAAAATGCGGCGTCACACACTCCAACGATTGACCTGTCAGCGCTCTCGCCACAGTGGAGCGCGCTGACAGATTTTATTGCCCGGCTGGCGGCGGTCAAAAAGACTTCGGATGCCTTAAACTACGGCTCGTTCCGCTCCGTGCTCCTCACCAACCGTCAATGTATCTTTGAGCGCAAGGCGGAGCATGAGCGTCTCCTCATCGCCATCAACGCCGACAGCGCGCCTTTCGACGCACACTTTGACGCCGGCTGCGGCTTTGCCGAGGAGCTGCTCACAGGCACGATGCACAATTTTAAAGGCGGCAGTATCCTGCCGCCCTGCTCTGTCTCCTACTGGAAGATGCAAAATTGATCTGTATTCCGAGACAGTCCTTTTTAATTTTTCTTACCCAATGTCACGGGCAGCACCTGCTCCACATATTCTCCGTTGGATGCGCGCAAGATGGTGACATCCACCGTCGTCCCCGCCTTATAGTACTCAATGGTGGCGGACAGCGCATCCATAGACTCGATGGTTCTGCCGTCAAACTTCGTGATAATATCCCCTTTCTGAATCCCGGCAAGCTCCGCACCCGAACCCGGTATGATCTGCGCCACAAATACACCCGACGGCATACTGTAGGTATTCGCCACGTCGCTTGTGACATCCACGCCGCGCACACCGAGATAAGCGCTCTCAGACTCGTCAACTTTTTCCTTGGTAATCAAGTCTTCGATAATCGGCATCGCCGTGCTGATGGGAATCGCGTAACCGATGCCCTCCACATCCGTGTCGGAATATTTGACGGAATTGATACCGATCACCTCACCGGCCGCATTGAGCAGTGCGCCGCCGCTGTTTCCCGGATTGATGGCCGCGTCTGTCTGTAACAGCTCCGCCGTATAGCTCGTCTCATTGTCGGAGATCGAAACTTCCCTGTTCAAAGCGCTGATGCAGCCGGTCGTCACGGACTGCCCATATCCCAGCGCATTGCCGATCGCAACCGCAGCCTCACCCACACGAAGCTCATCCGACGATCCCATTGTCGCAACCTTGATGGCGTTCATCGTATCGCTGTCAATACTGCCAAGCGCTACCTTAATCACGGCCAGATCGGTCGAAGGGTCCGTCCCCTTTACCTCCGCGCTCACCGTGGAATCGTTGTTGAATGTCACCGTCAGGCTGCTTGCGCCGTTTACCACATGATTGTTTGTCACAATATACAGATAGTTGTTATCCTGGCTGACAATGATTCCCGAACCACAGCTGGTATTCTCATACGCCTGCGGCATACCGCCCCAAAAGCTCGGATACTCAATCCTGCTCACATTGGTGATTGCCACGATAGACGGCATGGTTGCGTCCACGATATCCGATACATCCGTTGCAACGTAATTGGAAGCCGTCGCCATTTTCTGCACTTTTTTGTCGGGGTCCACCGTGCTTAGCACACTGTCGCTGCCCTCGGCGATGGAAGCCGTCGGTTCACCGGCGATGCGCCCCCCAAGGTAATGGATTCCCTCAAACACCGTGCCGGACACGGTTCCGAATACCAGCGCCAGCGCCGCACACTTGGCAACTTTGACGCCGAATCCCTGTTTCTTCTCTCTCTTCTTCTTGCCGGTACCGCCGTCCGACGCCTGATTCAGATTCTGATAACTGTTGCTGCCCTGATAGATATTACCCTGGCCGCTGCCGCTCTGATATGCATTGCCCTGATAGATATTGCCCTGGCCGCTGCCGCTCTGATATGCATTGCCCTGATAGCCGTTATTCTGCTGGTATGCGCCGTTATAACCGCAGCTTCCCTGTCTGACGCCGTAACCGGCATTGTAACCGCCTGTCTCTGCCTGGCCGCTGCCCGCACCTGCCTGCTGGCCGGCCACATTCGTCTGGCCGCTGCCCGCACTTGCCTGCTGACCGGCCACATTCGTCTGACCGCTGCCCGCACCTGCCTGCTGGCCGGCCACATTTGTCTGGCCGCTGTATGTGTTCTGACTACCGTATACCGTCTGCGTATTGGAAGAACTCGGATCGTTCTGGCTGCCCTGACTGCTATAACTGTTCGTTCCGGCGCTCCCGTTGTCCCTCGTTATGGCATCCCTCTCTCCTTCCACGGAAGCGTTTGCGCCTCTGTCCTGTCCATAGGCATAAAAATCATTATCGTTATAATTATTGCTGTTCATACAAATTGCTCCTTCCCTGCCGGCTGAAAAGTTCTGCCGGGCAATGATTATTGATCTGTATTTATTTTCCTTTGATAGTAAAGAGTCTAGCGGATATTTGTGTTCGATCTGTGTTTATTTTTTCATCAAATTATGTCTTTATGAAAGAAATCCGCCGGCAGCCAAATATGCCGGTATCTGCACCCCAAAATGCAGAATACCTGTAAAAAGCGCCAGGCCAAACGCCCATCTCCGGCGTTTGGTGTTCTCGATCTGCAAAAACAGGCCCGCGGTCAAAAAAATAACGCACAGATCGGTGAGATAAAACACGCGGGCTCCCGACGCGTACATCGTCGGTGAAAAATACATGATCGCCTCGCTGGCAATCCCCGCCAGATAAACGAGCGCCATCGTCACCGGCGCTCTCGCGGCCAAGACAAGCAGCACAAGCGTATAGACAAGCGCCGCACTCCACCAAACCATCGCAAAAATATTGCCCGCGGTCAGTTCCGACATGGCGGGGAGCGAGAGAACCTGGCCCCCGGCCGCCGCCTCTCCCATTCCCATGTCGCAGAACAGGGAAACGCCAAAAAATCTTAAAACCCCGGCCACAGCAAATATTGCGAGAGGCCAAAGGAGAACGCGCTTTTTTCGCTCCCACAGCACAAACGCCAAAAACATCCATAAGGCACACAGCACGACACTGTTTTCGTTGGCAAAAGAGGACAGCAGCCATTGCAGCGTGAGAAAAAGGTGTTCGCCGACTGACAGGGTATCAAACATGGGCATCCAGGTTTGCGTTTCCTGCGCAATGCGCAGCTCATTGCCCGGGGCTAAAAACAGCGTCGCAAAAGACAGCGCCGTGAGAGCCGTCTGTACCGCAAGCAACACCGGCACCGCCCTCCTCTTTCCAAGCAGCACGGCACAAGCTATGATCTCCAGGGTCAGAAGCACCGCCCCCATCTGCTCGATCGACATGGCGGCAATCACGCAGCAGGGCAGCGCATACCAACCGGCATACCACGGCGCTCTTTTCCGGCCAAAAACTGCGTCCGCCGCCGGAAAGAGGGCAAAGATACCGCAGGTGAAAGACCAGGTATAAAATATGGAACCGTTCACCCACACCGCCGCATAACCGAGCGTCATGGCGTCCATCCAGAGATATCCGCAAAAACAAATCAGTACGGCGCCAAACCATGCGCGCGCGGCCCCGGCCGCTTCTCCCTCTCTTTCCCGGCCGCGGCTGGGCAGGCATGCTTCATCTCCCACCCTATGGGAATCGCCCCGCACTATCCTACCTGCAAGGCCCGCGATACCGACCGGCAGGCATAAAAGCATGGCAGCGTTTACCACCCGCCAGAACCAAATCCCGCTGCGGAATGTGACCCACACGAGGGCCTCCGCCGCCATTCTGCCCACCCACGTCTCATAGCGCCATGAGAGGTACTCAAACAATCCCATCTGATTCGCATATTGATAAAAAAAGGCATCGTCGCCGTCGGAATATCCCACAAAACTCAAAACAAAGAGGATGCCGACAAACATCAATGCCCCAAAAATCATGAAATTTCGTTTTTTCAATAGACTCGCTCCATTTCAATCTTCATTCCAAACCCTGTGCCAATAATCCCGGCTCATGGTGTATTTTAGAATACGCTTTCTGCTAAGCTTCCGATAGCGCTTGCCCATGGCATAGCCCGCATATTTTGCCGCGCTCTGCAGCACCAGCGATACGATCAGCCAGGGTTTTTTGACCGCGCACAGATGCTTAGCGGTACGCCTCACCAGCCGCATGCCCTCAGACTCCGAGCTGATCTTCTCAAATATCTCCGGGTGCTGCTGCTGTGACACCGCCAGGTCAAAATTGCGGTGAAACTGCTGCGCCATCGTATAATTGTGGGAGTGAATGACCCGCGCTCCCGCCGCGTAATACACTGCATAACCGCGCATAATCGCTTTCGCCGCATATAACATATCTTCGTTAAAGATCACGGGTTCCTCAAAGCCGCCCAATTCCCGATAGATATCCAACCGGTACGCGGCGCAGACATCGGAGCAGAAAAAGGTCTTAATTCCCAGAGTGCCGATATCGTCAATGCACTTCTTTTTGCTCTCGTCCGGGTAATTAAACTGCCTGGTAAAACGCTCGATCACGGAACAATCGCCGCGCGGAAGCTGTCTGGCATAGGCAGCCGCCACAGCCCCCTCCCCGCTATCCGACAAATCAAAGCACGCCGCCAGACGCTCCACCAAAACTGCATCCGCCGGCACCGCATCCTGCGTCAGAAACAATACGATATCCGCCTGCGACTGCAAGGCCCCGCGCTTTCGGGTTCCGCCATGGTCAAACTCCTCGCGGGCGATATGGCAGATCTCCGCGGGAAACGGCAGCCCGTCCAAAATCCGTGTGAACGCATAGTTCTGATCTGCGTCCCGCCATAAGCGCTCGTCCGTGTTAATAATAAAAAGCCTATGAATAAGAAAGGTCTGCTCCTGCAATTTATGCAGAAGCAGACAAAATGTCTCGTCCGGCCGATACGTCGGAACAATCACATCTACTTTCATCAATATCCGTCTCCCTGACCGAATCCGGTGTCGCCGATGATCTTTGCACTGTTGGTTTTCACCGTCTCGGTCGGCACATAATTTTCATCCGCATACAAAAACGTATGAAGCTGAATGACATTGGACTCGAGATCGCACGGAATCACACAATCCCCTTTCGACCCAAGCTTCTTGGTATTCTTGGTAAACGGAAAACCGGTCGTCTCCCCAAGGCTGTAATTGAACACTTTCGCTGCCAGAGATATCAGCTCCGTATTGGAAAAACTGGTCTTAATATCGCCAAACACTTCGTTGAGCAGGCTGTTGAGCGTCTTAAGATCGGACTTTTGCGCTTTCTTAATCATCGCCGTGAGCACGGTACGCTGACGCTCGGTTCTCTTGTAATCGTCGCCTGTCGTGTAACGGATACGCGCATACGCGCAAGCCTGCACACCGTCCATATTGTAGGTGCCCGCTCCCGGCAGATACTCGGATTCTTTCTTGGTCAGCTTACTGATCTCGTCCATATAGCCGTACATCAAAACGGCTTCCTCGTCGGTGACTGTCACCTCCACACCGCCGAGCAAATCCACGCACTCGACAATCGCATTGAAGTCTACCGTCACATAGTCGGTGATATCCATATCAAGGTTTTTATTCAACATATTGATCGCCTGCTCCGGCCCTCCGGCCGCATAGGCTGAGTTACATTTTTTAAAGGTTCCGCTGCCGATATCGAGGTAAGAATCGCGGTATACGGACACCAGCTTTACATCATGCGTATCGTTGTTGATGCTGGCAATCATGATCACGTCGCTGTTTCCCTTTGATAACTTGCCGTTGGAACGGTTATCAAGTCCAAACAGCGCAATCGTTGTATAGCCCTCCATGATCTTTACCGATTCTTCGGGAAGCCCCTCGTTGATCTCGATGTTTTCCGGGGTAAATGTCACGTCTTTTTCAATGCGCGACAGCTTCATTACGACAAATGCAACTACTGCAAGAACCAGCAGCACCAGCACTTCGACGATCAGCAAAATCACCTTTTTCTGCTGCTTTTTTTTCTTTGCCCCCGCTTTTGTTCCCCCCGTAGTTTTTCCCTGTCTTGTTCCACTCATAATCTCTTATCTCCTAATATGCATTTTTATTGATAAATCCTCTGAAAACTGTCATAAACAATATCTTTATGTCCAGTCCCACTGTCCAGTTTTCGATATAATAAAGATCGTACTCGATTCTCTTACGGATGGAGGTATCTCCTCTATAACCGTTGACCTGCGCCCATCCGGTTATCCCGGGACGCACCTGATGCTTTATCATATATCTTGGTATCTCTTCGCGAAACTTTTCCACATACTGCGGACGCTCGGGCCGCGGCCCCACCAGGCTCATATTGCCCTTTAGAACATTAAAAAACTGCGGCATCTCGTCCAAGCTTGTCTTTCTCAAAATCCTGCCGATCTTCGTGATACGCGGATCGTGCGGCGTCGTCCAGCCCTTTTGCTCTTCTTCCTCGGTCTGGACATACATCGTGCGAAATTTATACATCCAAAAAGGTGTGTTGTGCAGACCCACCCTCTGCTGTTTAAAGATCAGCGGCCCTCTCGAGGTAGTCTTGACCGCAATCGCCGTTATCAGCATGACCGGCGAAAACAGTGCGATACAAAAGATCGACCCGACGATATCGAGGCAGCGCTTCATCAGTGCGCGAAACGTATCCGACAACGGCACATACCGGATATTGATTACCGGCAGTCCCAAAAGGTCTTCCGTGTACGGCTTCGTCGGTATGATATTGCCGTAATCGGGAATAAACTTGGTGTGTACGCCGGACTTCTCGCACTCCGCCACGATCTTCTCCAGTTTATAGTATTCCTCGAGTCCGAGCGTGATCGCGATCTCATCCAGTCGGTTTTCGGGCAAAATCAGCGGCAGATTGTCGATATCGCCGATCACCTTTATCCCTTTGTAAGCGGTTCCCGGCGCAATATTGTCATCTAAAACACCTTTGATACTGTATCCCCACTGCGGATTTTGCTGGATTCTGTCAATATACTGCTCTGCCGCCCGCGAATATCCCACCAACAGGATATGTTTCAGGTTGTATCCGTTTTTGCGGATGCTCCTCAACACATGGCGTATCAGCAGTCTCGCCGCTTCCTCGAGAACAATGTTTGTAAAATAGAAATAAAAAAACATCTCCCGCGAAAAGTTCTGAAACTCCGCAAAATAGGATTGCAGTGCATACAACACGGCAAATGCTAACAGCAACCCCACCGTATTGGCCATAAAAATATTGGAAAACTCCAGACGCCTCCCCTGCACCCGCTTGGGCGTGTACAGATGAAACGCGTAATACAGCAGGATATAGCCCGGTATTATGACAATCAAAGCCCGCATATAGAACTCAAAGGACAGCACACCCGCCCCATGCTCTAAAATACCACTAACGAACTTAAGCCACCATGCAAATGCATAAGAAAAAAACACCACGAATCCGTCGACAATGACATGCAGCTTGTTCAAGTGCTTCTGATTATCTTTTATCATATTGTCATCCCTATAGATTGCAGAAACTGCTTATCATCAAAGCAATGCTTCCGCCTCATGACTTTTTAACATCACCATTTAAAATAATACAATAATTTCCATGAAAGCACAACTCTTTTTTCCAAAAGAACTCTTGCGAGATTCTTAATATTTTCTTTATCCGCCCGATTTTAGGCGGCAGACGCCTACCTGTGAAGCAGGATACGGCCGATATTTAAGATCATTTCCGCCTCAATCGCACAGTAATTGGGTATATTTTTGAACCGAAACGGCGCCTTTTTGAGCGTTTTAAGGCCGCATAAACCATCCTTTATGCCTCTTGCGTACTCTCCCCCAAATCCCTTTTTCACAAAAAATGCCAGCTTCACCATAATCCCCACGCTAAGAAACGGGAGATTGATCAACCACTGCAAAAACGGCATATTTTTGAATATGACATAGATCGAATTGCGTGCCGCCAGATATACTTTTTTGTCGTTGTAGCGGGTTCCGGTGGTAGCGCTGCCCACATGATAGACGCGCGCCCGCGGCGCATAATAGCTGCGATAGCCCAAGACGCGCGCGCGATATCCCCAGTCGACATCCTCAAGATACGCGAAATGTGCCTCGTCAAGTCCTCCGACTGCCTGTACGGCCCGCATATCAAAGATCGACGCGCCGCCGCAGGCAGAAAAGATACGGCACTCTTTCTGGTACGCCTCGATCGGCCTGCCTTTGCCCCGCGCGACTGCCCATCCGAGCAGTGTATAGAGGTCCCCGGCATTGTCGATCCTCGTGCGTGCGCGATAGTCAATCATGCATGCGCTGCAGGAACATGCGTCCGCGTGCTTTCTGATTGCCAGAAGCATCTCCTCCACAAACGTCTCCTGGGCCTCCGTGTCGTTGTTTAACAACAGCACATAAGGTGTGGCGGCTTTTGCCAGACCGATGTTGACGGCCCCGCAAAACCCCCTGTTTTCGGGCAGACACACCATCTCCATCGAAAGGATATCGGAGGAGAGCTCTGTGCTGCCGTCGGTGGAACCGTTGTCTATCACCAAAAGTGTAAAATCACGGACCGTCTGTCTCTCCAGGGTCCTAATGCAGTTTTTCAGCAATTGCTTCCCGTTGTAGTTGGGAATCACAACCGTAACCTCTTCTCCTGTCATTTCGCTCCTAACTGTTATCTCTCAGCGAATAGTTATGATATACCCGGGAAAGATTCTCGTTATAATAAGGGTCTCCATTTTTCAGTATAGAAATCCAATGATTTCGCATATATTCAATTTCTTTTTGAAAACGCGCCACTTTCTCCTGCGAATCCTCCGACCCTCTCGACTTTGACTCGTAGTGGTATGCCTCCACCCTTGGATGATACACGACCAGATACCCAAGGCTGCGCACTTTCAAACAGAAATCCACATCATTGAAGGCAACGGAGAGCCGCTCCGTAAAACCTCCCGCCGCCTCATAGACACGGCGCTTCGTCATCATGCAAGCCGCCGTCACGGCGCTGTAATCAATTTGCAGCGAAGCCTTGTGCAGATAACCGCCGCGCTCCCCGGACATCCCCGCAAAGAGGTTGTCCGCGATACCCCTGGCATTGCCGCCGATTCCTACCGCGATGCCCGCATGCTGAATCGTGTGGTCGGGATAGTACAGTTTGGCTCCCACAATCCCCACCTCGTCGCGCTGGCAGGTGGCAAGCATCTCCGTAAGCCAGGAAGGGCCCATCAGCTCGATATCGTTATTGAGCAGCACAAAATAGCTGCCCTCCGCCTGCGCGGCCCCGAAATTATTGAGCTTGGAATAGTTAAACTCCTTTGGCCAATAGGCCACGCAGACACGCTGTCCCTCTGGAAGCAAACCCTCGCGGGTTTTGGGCGTGATCTCCTCGCCCGTTAAGCTGTCTTTGTAGCGCGCGCCTGTTTTTTCTTCGGGCGCCAATGTCTTATAATAATCAAACGTTTCTTCCCTGCTATTATTTTCTACAATTATGATCTCATAATTCTTATAATCTGATTTTTTGATCGAATGGATACATTTTTTTAATGTGTCCACCTCGTCTCTGCTCGGAATTATGATGGAAACGAGCGGTTTGGCGCGGAGCGTGTAATACACGGCATAAAACCCCATGTCTTTCGTCGCACGGACACTTCCCTCAACTCCCATGCGCCTTAAATGGTCCTCGATCGCGCGTCTGCCCGCCTCCACGGCATACTGCTTGCCAAACGGATTTTCCGACGTGGAATCCTCGTGACAGCGCCAGTGATATAAGATGCGCGGCACATGGCCGATATGCCCGGCTATTTCCGCACAGCGCAGAATAAAGTCGTAATCCTGCGCGCCGTCGTATTCGCTGCGGATACCGCCCACACGCTCCACGATCTCCTTTTTCACCAGCAGAAAGTGCGTGATATAGTTGTTGGAGCGCAGCAGATCGATGTTGATATCGGGCTTAAGGTGCGGCTGAAAGTGCGTCTTTCCCTCCATGTCCACCTTGTCCTCATCCGTATAAATCATGTCATACTCTGCCGCCCTGCCCTCGCCCTGCGGGACAAAGCCGGCCGCCGCCGGGGTTCCGGTCTTTGGCCCCTCCCCGCGCATCAAGCGCACCGCCTCATAGAGCGCATCGGGCGCCAGCAGGTCGTCATGGTCTAAAAAAGCAATCCACTCGCCTTTCGCCATGGCAAGCGCCGCGTTGGTGTTTCCGGCGATGCCAAGATTCTCCGCAAGCTTCTGATATTCCACCCGCTTGTCCGCCTCGATATAAGGCTTTAAGATGTCTCTTAAGTCCCTGCGCCGTCCGCTCTCTTCCTGCCCATCGCCGCTGCCGTCCGCAAGACATAGCTGCCACTTGCCGTAGCTCTGGGCCTGCACCGACCGCACCATCTGCGTCAAAAAACGCTCCGGCGTCCGGTAAAGCGGCACCACAATACTGATTAACGGAGCATCCTTCCAGGCGGACGCAAATTTGCGCTGACGCGCAAGCTCATCATCCGTCACCGCATGGCGGTCATACCATGGGCCGTAGGGCACCGTCTGGGGCTCCATCTTCTCCTTGAGACGAATCCAAAACTCTCTCCAACCGTAATGCCTTAAATAGCGCACTCCCTTTATGACCTTAGAAAAAGTGAATTTCATAATGCCGCTCCCGTTTTAATGCTTTCCTTTTTGGTGAATATACATCCAGCCATCCGCATAATCCTGCCTTTCTACCTCCGTCATCTGCGTATACGCGCCAAAATCCAGCTTAACCGGCGACATTTCTCTGCCCTTGCATTTATAGCACTCCACACCTTTTCTGCGGGAGACCACACGCATCCACCCGCAGGAGGGACAAATATACACTTTCATCATATCATGTACTCACCTTTCTTACATTCCGCAGTTGCCGCACCGCAGACATACGCGGCCGGCCTACGCGCCGCGGTCAGCGGCGCAGTGAAAAATCTGAATTGTCCAGCGTCAGATTGCGGTTATAGTAAATATCTCCATCCTCGATCACGGTCCGCCAGCGGCTAAGCAGCAATTCAATCTCCCTGTTGAAGCGTTCCACTTTCTCCGGCGAATCTTCCAATCCCCGCGATTTGGACTCGTAATGGAAAAGTTCCGCGTAGGGATTGTAGACCACCAGCTTGCCCATAGCTCTCACTTTCAGACAGAAATCAATATCATTAAACGCGACACCGAGCTCCTCCGTAAATCCGCCGACCGCCTCGAAAACACTGCGCTTTACCATCATACAAGCCGCCGTCACCGCGGAGTAGTCCTGCGCACAAAGGATTCGGCCCATATACCCGGTGTCAAAACGCTGCTTGCCGATAAATGCATGTCCGGCCGTGCCGCCGAACCCCAGGACTACCCCGGCATGCTGGATGCTCCCGTCCTCATAGAGCAGCTTAGCGCCGACGATGCCCACATCATCCCTCATGCAGCAGCCGAGCATTTCACGGATACAGCAGCCGTCGATCATCTCGGTGTCATTGTTTAGCAGCAAGAGATATTCCCCGGCCGCCGCCTCGGCGCCGAAATTATTGATCTTAGAAAAATTAAACTCACCTTCATACGTCAGGACCGTAAGATTATTGTGAACCGCCTGCAATTCTCTGTAGTAGGCAAATGTCTCCTGCCGGGTGCTGTTATTTTCCACCACTATGATCTCAAAGCGCCGATAATCCGACTTTTTGTAGATCGCGTTCAGACACTTTGACAGATCGTCCACATGGTCCATATTGGGAATAATAATTGAGACCAGCGGTTCGGCTTCCCACTGATAACGTGTGCGGTACAACCCGTAAAACTGTGCGTTTTCCACGACCGCGGGCACACCGATGCGCCTATAATGGGCCTCCACGGCACGCCGCCCCGCCTCATACGCATACAGCTTGCTCTCCGGGTTGGCGGCGGTAGAATCCCTGTGACACCGCCAGTGATATAAGATACGCGGCACATGGCAGATTTTTTGGGCCTGCTCGCAGCAGCGCAAAATAAAATCGTGGTCCTGCGCGCCGTCGTATTCACCCGACAACCCTCCGACGCGCTCTAAAATACTGCGCTTTACGGCAAACAGATGACAGATATAATTGACGCTGCACAACAGATCAATATTAAAGTCCGGCTTAAAATGAGGCTCAAAATATTTTTTGCCCTCCATATCCACCTTATCCTCATCGGAGTAGAGCACATCAATGTCCGGCTGCCCGTTCAGCGCCCTGGCAAATTCGTACAGGGCGTCGGGCGACAGGATATCATCGTGATCCATTAGAACGATATAATCTCCGGTCGCCATCTTGATGGCGGCGTTGGTATTTCCGGCAATCCCCGCGTTTTGTATGAGCGTGCTGTATCTAACGCGGCCGTCGTTTTTTTGATACCCGGCCACGATGGCGGAAAGCTCGCGCAAAACTTCTTCCTCCCTGCTGCCGTCCGCCAGACATAGCTCCCAATCGGGGTAAGTCTGGCTTTGCAGCGACTCGATCATATCCCTAAGAAAAGCCGGCTTCGTTTTGTACATCGGCACGACGACAGAAAACTTTGGCCGAAATGCAAAGTCCTTTTGCCGCTTTCTTTGCCCTGCGAGCTCTTCTTCTGTCACCATGTATTTTTTGCGCCAATTCTCATAAGTATTCGGTTGTTTTTTGTTCAGCTTTGTATGAATTTTGCGTATGGTAGCCGTAAGACCGTTGCGGTTCAAATAGCGCATCGCGTCCCCGGCCGCCTTTGCGGCATCCGAAGTTCTGCTGCCGCCGTCCCATTTTTTGATGCGCGTGCAGGTACAATTTTTTGCCCCGCGCATCTCCAGATAAAACTTCTTTTCCCTGTCCGCAATTCCCTCGGCCTGTACCAGAAAACCCGGCTTTGCGTCTTTTTCACACTCCGGGTAGATGCCCATCAGGTCTTTCCTGTAATAGTGGTCAATCTTCACCGGCAGCGGCTGTTTTTTTCCGTCCAGAAGCGACAGTTTCACTTCACCGCCGCCCATGCACCAGCCGCTGACTGCAATTTTCCCCTCTTCTCTGCGGCTGTTTTCTATATAGTAATGAATATCATGTTCCAATTTGCGCAGTTTTTTGACCGAAAAGACGACGTCCCTGCTGCTTTTCCCGCGATAGGTGGTGTGAATGGAAAACCGGTGTCCCTCCCTCCAGTATGGCGGCAGCGAAACGATGCCTACCACCTCCTCCTGGATTTCATTGACACTGCGAATATATTTCTGGCGCACCTCCGCGCCTTTGTTTACCAGCTTTACCACCGGCAGCTCCTTCCCGTCAAATACGGCGGTCAGCGTATGGTCTTTTGTGGCGCCGTCATAGAACCACCCCACAAACACCAGTGTGTCCGCCTCCGAGAGATGAAACCGCATCTCCTCCACAAAAAATCTATGTGTATCCATGTACTGCCCCTTCCTGCCGTACTGATTCTACTCTTTTCTATACAGAATTTCCATTTTTTGCTTATTTTATAATAGTATCATTTTATGTTAGCAGTTGCAAGGCTGTTTTGCTATTGCTGTCAAGCTTTCACTATTACGCCTTGACAAACTATTTTGCGCATCTCTCTTTACATTGCAGAGTGTTTCTGGTATTTTAGGTCTATTAAAATACACTTGACAGGAGGCATTCTATGTATCCATCATCCTTTCGCATTTCAAAGTTATGCTCTGCGGCGCTTTTGCTCCTATTTGGCCTAATCTTGTACACGGTTGCAAAGCAGACAGCCCCACCCGCCGTCTCCGGCGGCGAATATCTGATCACTCAGTACGCGGATGCCTCCGGCGCGCAGGGCACATGCTATACGATCGAGAATGAAGACGAGTTCTATATTATCGACGGCGGCTGGGCAGAAAATGAGGCGGCTCTGCGCGGCATCATCGCCGCCCATGGCAACCATGTGAACGGCTGGGTGATCTCCCACCCGCACAGGGACCATGCCGGCGCTTTTAACGCCATCTATCAAAACCCGGGGGATATCGTCGTCGACGCCGTCTATGACAATGGTTTTGACTACGATTTTATCGAGTCTGTCGGGGAACCCTACGATGATATCACTGTGATGGAGCGCTATGTCGCGCTGACCGCAAATGACCCGAAGGTGACACATTTAAAGCGCGGCGATGTTTTTTCCCTTGGCGCGCTCTCCGCCAAAGTGCTGAACGCCTGGGACGAATATGTCCTCTATACGGTCGGCGACGAAAAGGATTATCAGAACAACGGTTCTCTGCTTCTGCTGATTGAGAATCAAAACAGCGGCATCCTTTTTTGCTCCGACATCAAGTATGATATGAACGATCTGCTGAGGGAAATGGCGCTGCCGGAGATCTCCTGCGACTACGTGCAGGTCGGACACCACGGAAACTGGTCGTTTTCCGCGGATTTCTATGAACAAACCGGGGCGTCGGTGTTTCTATTTGACGCTCCTGCGGAGATTACGGAGAGTGGAAACTTCCCGGCCAAGGAGCTGAAAGACGGGTTTGTGGAAAAAAACGGCACCGTCTATGATTTCTCGACAGCGCCCAATCATTTGATATTAGATTGATAACAATTGATCGCTTATTGATCATTTCTGAAAAAAACAACTTGCATATTGATTCATTCTATGTGGTATAAAGTTTCCAAGCGATTCATCTATAAGTTATCGCATTACCGCTGTAGGAACCTTCCCTTAAGTTTGAGCCCAATACCACAGACTTTATCGACAAACCACGCCTCCGGCCCATGCAGGATAGCCACGCGCAGACAGTCAATGACACTTCCGAGTGCAACAATAAGGACGGCAATCCCGATTAAGACCAGCTCATACCAGACGGATTCGCGCCACTGCACATAGTCAAAGAGATAGCGGCTGATGATGGCGCGCAGCGTCCACTCAAAGATAAACACCGCGGGCACATGCCTGGCCAGTCGGTTGACAAATTTATTTTCAAAATAAACGTTACGGAACATCAGGAAAATAAGCACGGCCTGCGCAACGGTAAACAGGGTGTTATCCCTGGCGAAACGGTTCTGTACCACGCCCGTCGCCACATAGAGCGCGCCGTTTAGGCAAAAGTTGACTGCCGCCACGGCCGCAAAGCAGCCAAGGAGTTTTCCGGTGGAATAGCGTTTTTCTTTTTGATAGACACCGATATAGCGCCCCATGAGATAGAGCATCACCATATGGACAATGCCTTTTCCCCCGTCGCCGTTGATATCAAAGAAGAAAAAGGTGGTGACCCCCGAAAAAATCACAAGCATCGTAAAGATTAACTGCTGCAGCCTCATTTCTCCTTGCTTTTCCACCATCTCGTTTAGAAAAGGACTTAAAAACGCGAGCGCAAAGTAACAGGTAAAATACCAGGAGCGCTTGCCGATGACCGGCAGCAGGTAGGACAATATTTCCTCGCCGCCGGGTCTTGCTCCCCATGCCAATTGCAGCGCCAGGCTAATCCAGCAGTAAAAAATCAGCATCAGGTCAAGCCGCATCATTTTTTTGATATTGAGGCGAATCCCATAGTAACCGGAAATCAAGATAAAACAGGAAACGCCGATGTTTCCGATGACGGCCGCGAAGATGCTAATCCACGCACTGACCTCGTTGTTTTCATAGCTGGCGCTGGCATGCATCCAAAATATCAATACCAGGCATACGATACGCAGCAGTTCGATCGCGGAATTTCTACCTGCCGTTGCTTTTACAGTTGTGCTTTTTTCTATATTCATAGCGTGCTCCATTCTGTTGCGTTTTGAAAATGTCTTTTATCCTTCTTCTCATTATTTTCACACTTTTGGCAGATACATCCGTTAAATCCTTACCACTTACCATACGCACTTATTTCCGTTCATCTTTTTCCTGCTGCTGCAACTGAAACAACATCTTTTGTGTTTCAATCTCTGCCTTTAATTCTTCTTCCGTAGGAAGATACAACTTATACTTCGATGCAAAAAGTTGTTCATTTCCCTGAAGAATGGAGTATCTTGCTATATCTTCATCTGTATCTGAACACAATACGATTCCTATCGTTGGGTTATCTCCCTCACTACGCTTTAACTCATCATACATGCGAATGTACATATCCATCTGCCCCACATCTTGATGCGTAATTTTCTCTGTCTTTAAATCAATTAACACAAAGCATTTTAAGATATAATTATAGAATACCAAATCAATATAATAATCTTCTTTTTCCGTCCTTATATGCTGTTGCCTTGCAACAAAAGCATATCCCTTTCCCAGTTCCATTAAAAACTTCTGCAAATTAGATAATATACTTGATTCCAAATCACTTTCTGTAAAGTCATTGCTTTGTGCCATTCCTAAGAATTCTGCTATAACTGGATTTTTTATAAATTCATACTTATCATTTTGATAATTGCCAGTCAACATTCTCATTTCCGCTTCAACTATATCAGGCTTTTGCGTCCGAAGCATCCTATAATAGTACTGAGAAGCTATGTTTCTCTGTAATGTCCGCACACTCCAAGTCTGCTGATATGCTTCTTTTTCATACCATTTTCTAGCTTCCATATCTTCTACCTGCAACAGAACTCTATAATGTGTCCATGACAAAACCTGTCCGGAGGATTTTGGACTCAGTGCGTCCAAAATGTCAGGAAAGACCTCATAAAACTTCTTAAACTTGTATAAGCTGCTCACATCAAAGCCTTTTTTGTATTCTTCTGTCAAAGCCTTTGACAATGTTTTCATTATCTCTTTTCCGTAGTTGTCTGTCCGGGTGTGTCCTTTCAATTCCTCTTCAACAATACGGTATCCGATCAACCAATTTCTTTTAACTAACGTAGTATTCACTGACTGATACGCCTGATGTTGTGCCGCATCTATGATATTTTTCATATCTGACAAAATATTATCTGTGTTTGAATAATTCATAGATGTTATTATTTCCATTTTAGTATCACTCATGCTAGTTCTCCTATTATAGATGCCAATAGACATTCTGTACGTTTCTCAATCTACTTGATATCATGAATAGCATCTTCCACGTTTCGCATCTTCACTGATTTATTACATACCTGTTCGCTGATTCTTAACATTAGCTTATTACATTGATTCACTAAAGTCAAATTAAACTATCCATTCATATTGATACGTTCCTTGAACCGCTTCAACGACAGGCAAACCTTCGCTTCATAATCCAGCCCATAATATTTTTCCTTTTCTGTCAAATGATTCAATGAAAGTGCCCTGTTCCATGAAAAAATTCATATAAAAATACCAGACAAATGTAACGTTTCCGCCAAATTTATCTGGCATTTTTTGCATGAGATCTACATAGAACTTTTAGCGCCGCTTCCTCCGCCACAATTCCTTTGCCTTATCCAGTAAAAACCCAAGCGCAAGACAACCGCAGACCGAAGCCGAGATGCGCGCCGTGTGATAGAGAATAAATGTAATGCCGGTAAGATCGGAAATATGAATCACCTTGCCCGCGATCATCTCAAAGATCTCGAGCCCTAAGATATGAAACGCCAGCAATACAATGGTATTTTTTCCGATGTAACCTATAAATGTGCCGACAAAATGATTCTGTATGAACTTCCCCATCCAAATGCAGATCATAGACCCGCTGACGCCGACCAAAATAAACAGCGGTACGCTAAGTGCCTGGTATTTACCGTACTCGCGCACAGACATGTTGATGCCGGGATTACAGTAGCTGAGCACGATGTAAGCGGCCAAAACCAACAGAAACGACAGGGGACTCGTCTTCTTCTCAAAATAGCCTGCCCTGCCAAGGAAAGTTCCCGCCAGCATAAAAATTGTTCCCACGCAAGCGAGATCAAGGCTCCACGGCAGCAGCACCGGGATGTCGGCGAGCAGTATGGTAACCGCCGTAAGAACTGCCAGGCTTATGGTCAAAAATTTAACACTCTTTAAGCAGCGGTCGACCAGCGCATGGTACAGAAGACTGGTTACAAAAAACGCCGTCAGATACCACATGGCGCCATTGGCAACCGTAAACAGATAGACATTGTCCACGGAGCGGGTGGTATCATACAGACAGTACCGCGAATAGAGCACACCGAACGCAGAGCGAAGCGTCTCCGCAAAGTTTCTGCCCAAAAGCGCATAAAACGCCAGCAGCACCGCACTGTAGCCAAAATAGGGCAGCAACAGCCGTGACGCTTTCCTGCCGATATTTTCTCTGTAGCTGCGCCCCTCCTTGTATATGTAACCGGACACAACAAAAAACAGCGGGATATAGTAATTGATCAGATAGGAGCTCAGACCGCAGCTGTGTGAAATAATCACCAGCAGCAGTCCGATTCCCCTTGCAATATCGAGATATGGATAACGTTTCACGGCAGTCCCCTTTCTATCGACATAGCGCATTGTTTCACCTACACGGCAAATTCCTGCTTGATCATGGCCCGCTCCCACAGATACGGCTGTATCCGGTTCCAGATATCCGCGGCCTCATGGAACGTGGCATCGGGTTTTTCCAAAAATTCTGCCAAATCGCGCCGCACCTTCTGCGGATTTGGCACCAGCTCGCAGCTTGCAAACGCCGCGTCCGCGACCGTATCCAAAAAGAATTGGCGGTAGGGCCCCCGCATCCAGTCTAAAATCGGCGCATTAAAGCCGAGCTTCGTGCGCCGGTACGCGATTTCGTTGGGCATAAACGACGCCCCCGCGTCGCGGACGATGGACTTGGAAAAGCCGCCGTGCAGTTTGGATTTCCAGCCGATCGAAAAAGCAAACTCAACGATGCGGTAATCGAGAAACGGCATACGAATCTCAATGCCGCTCGCCATACTGTCCCGGTCGTAATTGCGCAAAAGTGTCGGCAAGATGGTCTCGTGTGTGGAGACAAACAGCGTTTTATTGAGGTTGTCCAGCCGCTTCCAGTTCGGATGGGAGGCATATGCACTCTTTACCTCCCCGCGGCGCAAAAGCTTTTTGACATAATACTTCATCATATAATCGCGGTAGAGCGCATTTTTTAACCGCTTAAATTCGTCCGACTCCTCCGAAAGCCCCTCTTCGCGGCTCTGGTTTAAATATGCTGTCGTGATCTGGTTCACCTGAGCTTTCGTTTTGGCGTCGGGATACGCCTTTAATATATCGAATCCATAGCCGGCGAACAATTCATCAGCCGCATGGCCGTCCAGCGAGACGGTGGTGCCATACTCCCGCTCTTTTTTGTAGAGCGCCATCATCGGCACCTGCGGGTTGCCCCAAAGCTCCTCAAAGCAGTAAAGCTGGCGCAAAAAATCTTTCTCCGACACCGCGTCGTCAAGCTCCATAAATGTATGACCGATGCCAAGGAAGTCTGTCACCTGTCTGGCATACTTCGTCTCGTCAAGCTCCGTCCCCGGGAAACATGCCACATAGGCATGCTGCCAGTCGGCGTTGACGCGCGTATCCTTTCTGTGCTTGGAAATATGGGACATGGCACAGATTACGGTGGAGGAATCCAGGCCGCCGCTTAACCCCGTGCCAAGCGTCACATCGCTGCGCATACGAATCTTGCAGGCGTCCAGAAACAATTCCCGAAACATCTCTACCTGATCGCGGTAATCGTCCGGCACTTTCACCAAGTGGTCGAGCGTATTCCAATAACGCACGACCGTAAGATTTTTGTTTTTTATCCAGGCGTTATGCCCTGCCGGAAAACGTCGGATTCCCTCGATCAGGCAGTCCGGCTGATTTTCATAGTGATTATCCGAAAAATAGCGGGCAAAGAGCGCCCGGTTTGGCCGCACTTCGGGCAGCAGCGGCAGCAGCGCCTTCATCTCCGAGGCGAACGCAAACCCTCCTTCCGGCAGCTCTGCATAAAACAGCGGTTTCACGCCAAAACGGTCACGGGAGAGAAAAAGCGTCTGCTCTGCGGCATCCCAGATTGCAAATGTCCACATTCCGTTAAAGTGCTCGACGCACGTTTCCCCCCACTCGCAATAGGACGCCAATATCACCTCCGAATCGCTGTCCCCGCGAAACGCATATCCTTTTTTCTTCAGCGCTTCCCTGATCTCCACAAAATTGTAGATTTCTCCGTTGTAGGTCAGATGATAGCGGTCGTTTCCATACGCCATCGGCTGGCTGCCGTTCCCCGACAGATCAAGAATCGAAAGTCTGCGATGCCCTAGCGTCACCGCCCCCTCCTGCCATAAGCCGAACCCGTCGGGTCCGCGGTGCGTCATGGTATTGAGGCACTTCATCGCCAGTTCTCTGTCCACCTGCTGATTGATTACACCATATATTCCACACATAATTTTCCACATTCTGCGCTGCTTTTGGGTTTCCGGTTTGCGGTCGCAGCGCGGACGCAAACTTCGGGTAAACATTAATGTTTCTTTGAATGGCAAAATCCCCGCTTCCCTTCCCTGAAAATCAGCCACAGATAGCGGGTATTGGTCACAAAATAGCGGCGAAACAGGCGCTTGGGGTCCTGTAGCAGCCGATACAGCCATTCCAGGCTGCATTTTTGCATCCAGCGCGGCGCGCGCTTAATATTGCCGGCATGATAGTCAAACCCCGCGCCCACGCCGATCATGACGCCGCCCACGCTGCCTTTGTGCCGGTACATCCAGTTCTCCTGTTTGGGGGCGCCAAGCCCCACCCAGATAATGTCCGCTTTGGACGCGTTGATCTTTTCCACGTCAGCCGCATCCTCCTCACGGCTTAGCTGTCGAAACGGAGGCGACACCATGCCCGCAATCTGTAAATGCGGATATCTTTCGGTGAGCTTTTGCCTAAGTAGAGCCAGCGTTTCCTCGGTCGCACCATAAAAATAATGACGAAGCCCATTGTCCCGCGCGAACAGCGCCAGCATCAAATCAGGCCCCGTCACCCGCTCCGCCTGCGGGAAACCGTGCTTCCTGCTGTAGACGGACAAGGGCTTGCCGTCCGGCAGCACAAACGCGGCCTCCCGCTGCACGACGCGGTAATTGAGGTCGTCATGTGCCATCACCGTGGTGTGCACATTGCCCACACAGATATATTCGCCGCGCAGCCCTTCGATATCTTTCTCGATGCGCGCCACCGTATCCTCCATCCGCGTCACCAAAACATCCGTCCCTAAAATGTTACAACATTGATTTTTCACACTAATCTCCATTCCGAGAACGTTTACGTTCGAGGAACCGCAGGAGAAATCTGCGAATGCAGTTTCTCCTGTCGGATCAGGGCTTATTTGTGACGTTCTCGGCACAAATAACCGTGTGATAAAATCAGCTATCAAGCTGATTTTTCACACTACTACCTCCAAAGGAATCCCCCCAATATAGGACGGCAGGAGGCTAAATGTGCTGTTAAAGCTTCCCAGAATCTTTTTTCCCCTCGAGAGCGCCAACATTTCAATATAGGCATCCACCAGCCCCTCTTTTGAATTGCGGTCGATCACACCGTTCTCGTAAAAAATCAGTTTATCCGCCGGCATCTGCCGCTTAAGCTCTTCCTTTACCCCGGCGTCATCCGTGGCAATGAAAAAATTTGCATCCGCATCGGCTTCCAGCTCGCGGCGCATATACTCGACAAACAGCGACAGCGGGCTTTTGGCGATCGCCTCCACATGATCGGTTCTGCGGATATGCACGCCGACCGTGTGGGCGCCGATCTTTGCGAATAGCTCTTTTCCTTTTTCCTCCACGCTTTTGGCGGGCTTTAAAAAAGTATAACAGGATGCGTCGAGCTCACAGATCGGCCCAAACGACTTAAGATAGATGCGCGGCGTATCCCGGATTACGTTCTGTAATCCCTCATATCCACGCTGCTTTTTGATCTCCTCGACCTCGCCGCACTCTAAGAAGCGCTCCGAACCTCTGCGCCATTTTTTCATGACAAAACTGCCCGCAAAATGAGCCAAAGGCTCCTTGGAATAACCGTTCTCACTTACCTCGATCACGCGCATAGGCAGCTCAAAGAGCTCCGCCGCACGCACATTACACCCGACTTCCCGCTTCCACATAACAATCAATTCTCTGTTTAATTTCCTTGCCACCGCGTAAGCAGACCCCAAGCCCAAAAGCTTATTGCCTAACCCCGCGCAGGGTTCTATTATAATCATACGCTAACCTCCCTGCCGCGACTCAAATCCGCGCGGAGAATCCAACGTCATATATGACGTTGCCATGCATGGCGTGTTTTTGGGGATTCTCCAATGCGAACTTGTTCGCATTAGAGACTTAGAACTTCTTAGCGCGTGAACTTGTTTCACGTTAGCGCCCTCTGGCGTGAGCAAAAGCTCGTTTACGAGCTTTAGAAGTTCTTCTCACACTCCATTACTGTAGATGAATCGAACCGTCCTCCACTTTGTACACCACATCACAGTTTTCAATCGTCGAGAGACGGTGCGCGATAATGAGCATCGTCATCTTGCCCTGCAATCCGTCGATCGCCTCCATGACCGCCGCTTCCGTCTCCGTGTCGAGCGCCGAGGTGGCCTCGTCAAGTACCAATACCTGCGGTCTGCGGTAAAGGGCCCTGGCAATGCCGATACGCTGTCTTTGTCCGCCGGAGAGCCGCACTCCCGCTTCCCCGATCATCGTGTCTAACCCCTCGTCGAGCGAACGCACAAATTCATCGAGCTGCGCCTGCTTTAGCGCCTCCCAGATTAGCGCGTCATCAATCGTTTCAGCCTGTCCGAACGCAATATTGTTGCGAATCGTGTCGTCGAGCATATAGATCGTCTGGGGTATATAGCCGATCTTTTCATGCCAGCCGCGGTAAGAGACGGCGATATCGGTGCCGTCGACCGTGATCCTGCCCTCTTTCGGCTTTAAAACGCCGAGAATCAAATCCACCATCGTCGTCTTGCCCGCGCCGGACGGACCGATAAACGCCACGGACTTATTCTTGGGAATCGTCACGTCAATATCCCGCAGCACCGGTTCCTCCACATCAGGGTAGGTAAACGTCATATGCTCCACCCGAATTTCACGCTCAAAAGGCAGAGAGGCATAATCGGCTTTTTTCTCGACGTCAATCTCCAAATCCCGGATACCGACATACTGCTCGCCGATCTTGTGGATGACGACGCCGTTGTGAATGATAGACGCCAGATACTCCGACATTTTGTTTGCCGAGGGAAGCAGCGAAAAGGCCGCGGCCGCAAATACGCCCAGCACCCCGACAAAATGCGCCGGGTCAGCCCCCGACATATTGACGCGCACCGCGATCGCCGCCATCAGCCCGCCGATACAGAGCGCTTCCATCATCGGCTTGGGGATCGAACTCAAAAACGAATTTTGCTTGATCACATAAGTGTAAAGGCCGTTTTGTTTACAGAACTCTCCTTCAAAGTATGCCTCCCGGTTGGCAATCTTAATCTCCTTGATGCCGCCAAACGCCTGCTGCATACACTGTAAAATATTGGCATTGTAGATGCGGCGCTCGTCCCCGAAGCGCGCGAGCGTCCGCTTGAGCCGTTTCATAAACAGAAGCACCAAAAGCACCATGCCAAAGGCGATGCCCAGCGTAATCACAGGGTCGGTCACAATCAAAAAGATCACTAACACCGCGCTGGTACATAGCTCCGCCGCAAGCTGAAGCATATTTAAAACGGCGGCGTAAAACATTTCGGGATCATTGTTGATGTCGCGCATCAGCTCTGCGCTGTTGTGGTTCAAAAAGAACGTATAATCCTTGCTGATGTAATAGCGCATCATCTGGTTTTGCATGTCCTGCTTGCCGTAGTAGGAAAACCGGTACTGCATGTTGTTCATGAAAATAATGAACCCGTTTTTGCCGATATACACCACGATAATCAGCACCGCAAGCGCCGTGATTAACTGTGTGGAATCCGTCATACCGAGCGCATCATAAAAATAACGGACATACCGGTTGGCAAGCAAAACCTCCGGCGTTGTCACCGCCTGTATAAACGGCAGCAAAATCGACACGCCAAGAAGGCTGACCGCAGAGTTGATCAGTATCAAAACCGCCATACCCAAAAGCCTGCGTCTTTGTCTGCCGTCAAAAACTTTAAATACACTCTTAATTAAATCCATCGTCTTTCTCCATTCTATCACATGATCAACCAATCCTTAAGGCTCATCTGACGGCAGCCCGGGTACTCTGGCACGATCACTGTCTTATCGGGATTGCTGTTTAAATAGGCGGCCCATGTCGAAAATGAGCTGTTGGAAATGATCTGATTCTGACATGCCGCCATCAGGAAAAACTCGTCGATATCGCTAAAATCGCCCAAATCGGCCGCGTATGTCAGCTTTTCTTCCCCTGCAATCTGCGCGAGCGCTTCTCTCGCCTTTGGCATATCGTTGGTAAATACCAGATAGGTAAGTTGCGGCTTTAACTGCCGCATCTTCGCGATCGCCGTCTCAAAAAACGCTCTGCCCGGCCCTACGATATCGCCGCCCCTCACATGAACTGCACAGGTAGGCGCTGCTTTCAGTTCTTCTGTCAGCTTTTTTACACGCTCGCCCTGCGGATAAGCCGGCGTCATCATGGCGGTAATTTCGTCGAGATAATCCGCAAAATATTCCAAAAACTGCCAATATCCGTGCAGATATCGGCTGCGCAGACCGCGGTGCGGCGCAAAAACGCGCGCGTCCACCGCATGAATATCGCGCTCCTTTACCACTTGGTACTTGAGATTGCGCCTGAGCCTCTTATAGATCTTCTGCCAGACCGTGCGGTTGGGAAACGATTCTCTCCCGTCATAGCGCAGATGAAACTTGTCCAGTTCAAAATCACGCAGCGTGGAGTTGTCACACTCGGAGGTGTCAAGCAACAGCTTTTCTCCTCCGCGCCTGGCCGCCGCGTACCCACAGGCATAGTTGAATAACTGATTCCCCATGCCGTCTCCAATCTTAACTACAATCATACTAATCTCCATTCTGGAGCGTTTGCGCGACAGGGCGACGCAAATCCCAAATATTGCATATCACAGAAAAATTCGTGCGTCATCCGTGCTGTTTGTAACGCTCCAGCACAATATAGCCAACGTGAACAAATTCACGTGTGATAAAATCAGTGATCAAGCTGATTTTTCATACTAACGCTCCAAGATCAAATCGCAGATTCTGTCCACATCCTCCAGGGACAAGTCCGCGTACAGCGGCAGGGTCAGCACCTTGCGCGATACGTCGAGCGCCACCGGCGTATCTTCGACAGAATAGCGATCGCGGTAACATGCAAAGCTGTTTGTGATCGGATAAAAGTATTTGCGGGTAAAAATATGCTCTTTTTTTAATTTCTCACTGATGGCATCGCGGTCCGCGTAAAACACGGACGGGTCAAACAATACCGGAAAATAGGCATAGTTGGGCTTTACCTTATCCTGCGGGGCAGACAATTTTAAACCTGGCACCCCTAAGAGGCGCTCTCTGTAGCGCGCGACCACGCGCCCGCGCTTTTCGATCTCTCTGTCCAAATGGCGCAGGTTGCAAAGTCCCATCGCCGCCTGAAATTCGTTCATTTTGGAATTGGCGCCCACCGCGTCGACCGTCACCTCATCGCGGATGCCAAAATTCTTTAAGCCGTACAAATCTTCTTTCAAGCCGTCCGCATCCCCGTTAAAGCAGACCGCGCCGCCCTCGATCGTGTGAAATACCTTGGTGGCATGGAAACTAAACATCGAGGCGTCGCCGAACGCGGCCACGCCGCGCCCCTGATATTCCACGCCGAATGTGTGCGCCGCGTCATAGATCACCTTCAGATGATGGCGCCGGGCAATCTCCTCGATCGCCTCCACGTCACAGAGATTACCGTAGACATGCACCGGCAGGATAGCGCTCGTGCGCTCCGTAATCAATGACTCGATCTTTGTCGCATCAATGGTATAGGTGTCGGGGTTGATGTCGCAGAACACCGGTTTTAATCCGTTTCTGACGATCGCATGCGTCGTCGAGGCGAACGTAAACGGCGTGGTGATCACTTCCCCGGTAAGTCCCATCGCCTGAAGCAACAGCTCCAGCGCCATATGGCCGTTCGCAAACAGCGACACATGGTCCACTTTCAGATAGCGCTCCAGTTGTTTTTCCAGCTCGCAGTGCTTCTTTCCCATATTGGTAAGCCAGCGGCTGTCCCATATATCTTTGATCTCCTCCACATACTCTGCAAATTCCGGCATGGAGGAGCGCGTCACTAATATATCTCCCATTTTGATCTCCATTCTGGACTCTTTATAAAAATGCTCTCTCTATTCAATCTATACGTTCCATGATAATAAATATGTTAATTTTTGTCAATCTTTCCAGTGCTTGACACATCTTTCTGTTACGCTATAATGTTAGTATGTTTGGAAATACTAGAAATAATGAGCGAGAAAATACGAAAAGAGAGGTTTTATTTATATGGCAGATACCACTTCCGTGATTATCCCCGTGATCGTACACCATGAGACCGGCGAAAAAGGCCAGTCCGGCGGCAAAAAGAATCAGGAATATTTAAAATACTGCATCCTGCAGGCTAAAAAGTACAACGAAAAAGTCGTGCTTCTGGGCGACAAATATAACCGGCCCTGGTGCGATGACTGGCACAATGCGGATGATTTCATCACCGACAAATGGCGCGAATTCCACGCGGTCTTTGAAAATCTTTCTTTCTACCCCCAGGCTTGGGCGGAGGGCATTTTCAAGCGGTTTTACCTGATTTTGGAATATCTGGACCGAAACAATTTTGAAAACTGCGTCATTCTCGACAGTGACGTTCTCCTATATCTCAATGTCAGCGCCTACGAGCCGTTTCGCCGCTGCAAGGCGGCGGCCGAGACGCCTCTCGAGCAGGACATGCCCCTCCTCGAAAAAGGCAACGGCCTCAAATGGAAAACCTGCGCCGGTTTTTCCTATTTTACGAGGGACGGCCTGCGTGAGTTCTGCGATTTCTGTATTGATATGTACAAAAATCACAAAGACCTCCTTATGAAAAAGTGGAATGTGCACCGCAAATATCAGATTTACGGCGGTGTCGGCGAGATGGCTCTGTTGCATCTTTGGATACAGACTCTTCCCGCCGGCGATTATCTGAATCTTCTCAAAGATGACGAAAACCACTGTGTGTTTGACAACGCGGTGGGCGCTTCCGGCGGCTATCTCGAAAACCAATACGAATTCATCCGCCGCCTGTCGGTGAAGAATCTGCACTGGGAAAACGGCAGGCCCTACTGCTACACGGTGCGGGAACACCAAAAAACTTACTTTTTAAATCTGCACTTTGTCAGCATCACTAAAATATTTATGCAGGGCATCTGTGAGCATCAGCGCTACTCGGCGGGCGCAAAGTTATACACTTACTATTTGAAAGCGCGCGGCGTGCTCGCCGACATCAAGCACGGCAATACCAAATTTCAGCAAAAACGCAAAATACGACAGCACCAAAATCACGCTTCATAAAAAGGAGTCCTATGAAATCACGACCAACTTCCGGGGAACGCAACTCCGCCATCGAACTGCTTAGACTGCTCTGCATTTTCGGCATCCTTATGATGCATGTGTTCGGAGATTTGCAGACGCCGCTCTCCACGTTAAACACTGCGGCGCATGTACTCGTCAATTCTCTGTTTAATACCGGCGTCACCTGTTTTATCCTGATCTCCGGTTATTTTGGCATACGATTTTCCATCGAAAAACTGGTACGGCTGGATTTGATGGTCATCTTCTTCTCCGTCCTTGGAACCCTTGCGACAGAGGAGTTTGCTGTCAAAGCGTTAGTCAAGGCAGCTTTCCCGGTGCTCACCAGACAGTACTGGTTTATCACCTGCTACTTTGCGCTCTGTATTCTGGCCCCCTTTCTCAACCGCGCAGCGGAAAAGATGACAAAAGAATGGTTTGGCAAATTGCTGTTTGCCCTTTTGTTTCTTTTTTCTGCCGTTCCCACGTTCGGTTTTTACGATATCATGCAGGACGCCGGCAAGGGTCTGGTACATTTTGTGATGATCTATCTGCTGGGGCGCTATCTGGCGCTGTATGAAAACCACTCCCACAAAACCAGCCGGCTTCTCTTAGGGCTGCTGCTGTGCGTAGGATTTATCTTTGCGGCGGATTTGGCGCTCACGGTGCGCGGCCATGCGGTATACAATACCTTTTCCAGAGACTGCTCGCTGTTTATCGTCCTCGCCTCCGTTTTGCTGTTCTTTCTGTTTTGGCAAATGCGTTTTCACAGCGCCTTTGTCAACCACATCGCCGGGGATGTCCTTGCGGTCTATGTGCTCGACCGCTTTATCCGCGCGATACTGAATGACTTTGTAAATCCGGGCGCATACGCCGCCCACCCTGCCCTGCTCTTTCTCGCTGCTGGCTATGTACTGGCCGTGATGGCAATTGCTATCCTCTTAAATGAACTGCGGAAATTCACAATCGGACGCCTGGAACCTTGGCTTGTGAAATGGATTACACTTGCCATCCATAAAATCGGAGCTATCCTTTTGTCCCTATTTCACGTCATCCGCCACTAGCCGCATTGCCGAATCTGATATTCGGCTTGCGTCCCTGCGCGATAAATGGCTTCGGCACAAATTTAAATCGCATTGCCGAATCTGACATTCGGCTTGCGTTCCTGCGCGATAAATCGCTTCGGAATGGAGATTACTATGACAAAAAAATTCTTATATCTGCGCTATTATCTTAAACATTTGCGCCACAAACTGCGCGCGAAGCGCGGAGGCGAGTACGCCTATATGCACACGCCTTTTCTTGGCAAAATGCCGCCTTCCGACGAGGAGGCAAATACTCTGATCAAACAGAAAATAAAAAGCGGGCAGCCTTTCGCGCTCTGCCGGCTGGGCAGCGCTGAATTCACCCTGATGCAGCTCTACGACGAATACAGGATGTTCCGCCACAACAGACTGCACCAGAGCAATATGTACAGCCTCTTTCACGAGAGTATCGAGGAAATCGACCGCTGGTGTGCGCTCACCAAAAAAGATATGACAGACGTCGACATCATGGCGTATTTTGAGGATCATCCGATCGAAGAATATCTGATTCGCACCTATTGCAGGCAGGCCGCGTTAATCCGTCTGGAGCAAATTGAAACGTTCCTCTATGACGAGCCCTGGACGCTGGCGCTCGAGGGCAAACGGGTGCTGATTATCAGCCCGTTTGTGGAAACCATCAAACAGCAGTACCCGCGCATGGATAAAATCTATGAGGGGCAAAAGGTCCTGCCGTCATTTGAACTTTTAACACTGAAATCCGTCTGGTTTTCCGGCACGGATGACGATTTTGACACTTATTTTGATGCCCTGGATTATCTCTATACCGAGGCGATGAAGATTGATTTCGATATCGCGCTGTTAAGCTGTAGTACGTTTGGCTTTAATCTCGCCTGTATGTTTAAGCGCGCCGGCCGACAGGCCATTCAGTACGGCGGCGCCCTGCAGGTTTTGTTCGGCATCAGGGGCGCGCGCTGGGACAATTCGCCCTACACCAAATATTATAACGATTACTGGGTGCGCGCGCCAAAGACCGAGGCGCCGAGCAAAAGCTTTCAGAAAAAGCTGGACAATGGATGTTACTGGTAAGAAAAAAGTCTTTATCTGGCATATAATGTATGATACAATAAATTAGCATGTCTGAATATGCAAGTGTAAAGAATGGAGGATGATCATGAAGAAACGTATTGCAGTAATTGGTATGCTTACAATAGCAGCGCTATCGTTTGCAGCCTGCGGAAAAGACAAAGGGGAGGAAGATCTGTCCACAGAGATGGAGGAACTCACCGAAGTCGCAGAAAATACAGAGACGGCATCAGAGACCGAAGAGGAGGAGGTGCTGCCCGAAGGGATGTACCGCAGTGAGCTGACGAACGAGCTGATCGACGAGAGCCTTAAAAATCAGCGCCCGATTGCGGCTATGGTGGACAACGAGTCGATTGCGCTGCCTCATTACGGCATGTCGGAGGCGGATGTCGTCTATGAGATGATGAACAGTACGCTAAACGGGCGCATCACCCGCTTTATGGTGCTGGTAAAGGACTGGGAAAAGATCAAGCAGCTGGGCAGTATCCGCAGCGTGCGTCCGACCAATGTACTGTTGGCTTCCGAGTGGGGAGCGATACTCTGTCATGACGGAGGGCCGTTCTATGTGGACGAGTATATGGCCGACCCTTCCATCGACCATTTCAGCGGTACATTCTCCCGTGTGGACAACGGTAAAAAGAGAGAGTACACCGAATATATCGTATCCGGGGATATGGAAAAGAATTTTGAGAGAACCGACGTATCAAGGGAATATCTGTCCTATTACGAAGGGCCTCATTATCAGTTCGTCAAGGGCGATGCACAGGTAGATTTGACCGATCATACCGATCAGATCGCGGCGGGTAAAATTGAACTACCGTTCCAGCACAACGGTTCCTATGTGGAATACGATAAGGACAGCGGCGAATATCTGTATTTTGAGTACGGTAAGGCGCATGTCGACCCGGGCAACGACAATAAGCAGCTCGCGTTTAAAAACGTCTTGATTCAGAGCGCCGGATTTACGCAGTATGACGAGCACGGCTATATGATATTTGATGTCGTCTCCCAGGGCGGCGGTTACTATGTCACCAACGGCAACGCCATTCCCGTTTCCTGGAAAAAAGAGAGCATGACGTCGCCGACCCGCTACTACGACACCCAGGGCAACGAGATCACCTTAAACACAGGTAAAACTTATGTCGCGCTGGTCCCGGTAGACAATTGGCCGGAAGTAAAAATTGACGGCGTTGAAATTGGGCCGTAAACCTCTGCAATATCAAGAATCCGTACTGCCAGCCAGGAACGCGTTTCAAAATGCGTTGGCTGGCAGTACGGATTTTTAGTATGCTTTTCCATTTTTCTTATACGATCTATGCAAATCTCATCTGTCTGGCGCCAAGCAATGACTGAAACGCATCATACATTGACAGCGTAACATAATTGGACAACTTCAATTTTTGCTCTGTTCTTGTCAAGTCATCAAATGTCAAAGAATCCACAATTTTGTCAAAATCGATGCGCGTAAGAACTTTCTTTGTATACGGTCTTTTTGCATCTAAAAACGCTATATTTGTAAGAAATCTCTGAACTCTCTCTGAATTCAATAAAAGCATTGCAACGTATGCCAAATCATAACTGTCGAAACATATAAAATAACTTGTATCGTCTATCATAACAGGCTTATTGTCATCAGAATACAACACAGAAAACAACGGCTGTTTGTAGAAACCGCTGACCCCCACTTTGAATTTTGAATAGGAATAATCGCCTACACCAAACATAGAAAATGGAGGCGCACCACGATAAATTGAACTCTTTCTATTATCAAACAGTTCCATATTTTTATTTAGATATTCCCATGTTTTTGGTACTTCTTGCTCAAGATGCATTGTATCTTCGCGTATTTTTTTTTGTGTTACAATAACAAATTTAGAAAAACTGTGGATAACCGGTAATTTAAACATACTGCTTTTCATTAGGGGGAAAACTATATCATCTTCAATATGTATCACTTCCTTCTGCCCGTTTTGAAGTGTACCATTATGTAAGGTTAGTTCCATTATTTTTGCACAGTCATGTTTTACTCCTTGTCGCCATTCAAAACAACACCGTCCGTCAAAATTTTCTGTTTCTAAATTACTATGAATCTGACCGTTTATATAAACTAATTGTGATTTGATAGTTCCGGGGGATTCAAAATCATAAACATTACATAGATCTGTTGACATCATTTTATCTGAAAGTTGAATAATCAAAACACAGGCATTTGCATATACGCCAAATACCTTAAAAGCATCAAACTCCACTATATCGCATAACGAAAACGAAATACAGTTGCGTTTCAGTTCTTTGAAAACATTTCTTGCAACAGACGTTTTACAAAGCATAGAAATGATTGTATTCGTATCTCTGTATTCGTGAATCAGTTTTAAAATAATATATTCGCAAATGTCAAAATTACTTGCTCCTGTTATCGCATCAACGCCTTTAAATCCTTTGAAATTAGCTTTTATGGGTATATTATTAGAATCAAGAACAGACAACGTGCTATTCGTTACCCACGGCGGATTACCGATCACGAGAATTTGACGTTTGTCTTTAATTAAATCTTTCGACAAGAACGCGAAAAAATCTGCATTGATGATATTCACTCTACTGTCATTTATGGAGTTTCTGCAAATATCGCAGTATTCTGAATTTATTTCAATTCCATAGTACTCATTAGCATCAAAAAATAGGCTGCTTTTTATAAAACTGCCAACACCGCAAGTTGGTTCAACAATTGCAGATGGCTCTATATTATGATAATCTTTCAGATAATGACAAATCTTTTCCGCAAAATCAATTGGAGTTTGATAGTCACCATATTCACGTTTACCAATCATAGTTTATAACTCCTTGGACACTATTATCTAACGCAATAGCCCTTGCATATTGCAACCGCCATTGCAATGCGTTACTTATCGTCAAATATCCTTGCTTCGGAGGACACTCAAGAATCTCTTCGGCAAGGTCATGATAAACAATATCATCACCAGGAACATTTCTATCTTGTAAATATCCGATAATATCCTCCTTGTTTGCACCGTCGTACACCATTTCTCGCAAACGTTTCGTAATGGTGTAATCCGCGGTTCTATCCCCGTCGATAAAAGTACAATGTGTAAAATTTAATGTACAGGTGTCGTTTATATCCCGTTTGTCATAAACAAAGATCAATAGATTATATCCCAAACCGAAAATTTTTTGACGGGCATTCTGAAACGGACAGCTTGATTGCGGCTGAGTAATAGAAGTGACCTTTATGTCTGTTTGAATTTCATCTCCGGGCAAATCAATGCCTTTTGCACTACTTCCCACATCTACAACGTATTGTGAATGAAGAAAGCTTTGAAATTTATGCTCAACATAAGTACCGACAGCTTTTCCATCGGTAACACCTAATAATTCAATATGATTTTCGAGACTTTCCATTTCACAAAACAGACGTGCACATTCGATGAGTTTGTCTATAGTTTATACTGGCTTCATGATATCTATCTCCTGTCCCCGCAGATGTAATAACTCAAGAAACATTTTACTACAATGCCACTTATATCTCAATAAGATCTTCCCACCGCACAAGATAAACCGTGCAATAGGTGCTCTTTGCCACCTTAGAAAGTCCGCTGCTCTTCTCTCCGCGGCAATGCTCCAAATAAGCCACGGCATCCGTAAGCTCTTTCTCTTTTTCGTTGATATAAAGGATGACCCCATCCGCGCCAGCGATCACTTCATCCCGGTACGGCTCATCATCGCCTGCTATGCGGCACAGATGGCCTGGAATGGTAAAGTCAAAAAACGAGCAAAACATCTCATAGTTTAACGTATTGTCAGTGGTATCCGTATAGACGACCCAAGGGATATCCGCATATCCCTCCAGCGTTTCCCTCGTATCCGCAGGGCGGTTGGCCAGATACATCACATTGCGGATATCGGAACCGATCAGCCAGGCGTCAAGCGCGAGCAGCAGCGCGGCGCCGAGCACTCCTGCCTGGCCGCTAAAAGCCCCGATGCGCGCCGGCCAGCCGCTTGCGCCTTCGCCTTCGCCCGTATGCACTGATACCGTTTTCGTTTCCCGCACGGCATGCTCATGAATAAGCCGCTTGTCCATAAGCTGCTTCCAAAGCCATGCGATGTCGTCATAAATCACATAGGCAAACAGCAGAAAGAGAAGACCGGCCGGCGCCCAAAAATAGCGCGCCGCCCGCTCGTCCACTGTGTGGGCAATAAACGCCATGGTAAAGATCGAGGAAAGGAGGCCAAGCGCCACGCCGCGTCCCTCTCCCGTCCCTCTCCTGCGGCAGAAAAAAGCGGCAAAAGACAAAAGCAATAAACATAAAACGACTGCCCAGTGGAGCTGATAGGTGCTCAAAAGCTCAGCCAGGCTCACGAGCAGATAGTGTCCCTCTTCCGCCAGATTTGAGAAATCAAAGATATTGGCAATCCCGGTGCCGCCGTGTCCCTGCGTGATATTGGTAATCCACTGTGGAAAAATCAGCGTTGCCGCCAGCAGCGCCGCCGCCATATCGGCCACATACAGGGCCAGATGGCGCCACTTTTTGCCAGGCAAAAGGCTGGCACAATAAAAAAGCGACAGAAACCCGATAAAGAACCAATAATGAAAATGCGTCAGCAGGCCGCCCACAGTGACAAGAAAAAGCAGCAGCCAGCGCCACCATCCATTCTTTTCCTCCGTCTTTAGCGTTACGACCAGCAGCCAGGAGGCGACCACAAAGAACAAAAACGGACAGTACATGCGTATCGTCATCATCTGCGACAACAGCAGCGGGTGAAAGGCCAGCCCCAGTGTATAAAGCATCGCCAGCACCTTTTTTTTGCACACATGATAGCACAGGCCAAACAGTATCGCGACAAAGGGCACAAAAAACAGAAAATTGGCCGCCAGACCAATCCATTTTGTGGCGCGTCCCACAAAGAGGACCGAGCATATCCGCAAAAGGATATAGTACAGCGGCACATTGTCTTTGGGGAAATCCGCCAGTATCTCTTTTAGCATCAGGCTGCGGTAGGGCGCACCAAAATACATTTTCACGTCATACCCCGACACCCATTTCTGGCTCTCGGCCAGCACATTGGGCCTGCCGAGCCGGTTGACGATCTCGTAGGTGTAGACCTCATCGCAAAACCAGATATCTTTTCTGCATCCAAATAATAAAAACCCTAATATTCCAAGCAGGACTGTCACGCAAAATACTGCGAACAGTCCTCGATTCCACTTCTCTCTCATCATCTCACTTTATCCAAATCCGCACGGTTGCTCTCCGCGATAATATAATGGGGGCGCTTTTTCACCTCCATATAAGTCTTTGCAATGTATTGTCCCATGATACCCATGCAAAACAACTGGACGCCGCCCACAAATACAATGATACATGCGGTTGAGGCCCAGCCCTCCACGGGGTCGCCAAAGACCATTCTGCGAATCACAATAAACAGGACCGCAAAAAACGAGACCACGGTCATAAAAATGCCAAACCATGAGGCAAAGCTCAGCGGCGCCTGGGAAAAATTGATCACACCGTCGATCGCATACTTAAACAGTTTCCAAAAATTCCACTTCGTCTCCCCCGCAACGCGGTTGACATTTTCGTAGGGCATCCAGTAAGTGCGATAGCCAATCCACCCGAATATTCCCTTGGAAAAACGATTGTACTCTCCCATCGCCACGATGGCATCCGCCATCTCTTTTTTCATCAGGCGGAAATCGCGCGCGCCGTCGACGATATCGGCGTCGGAAATCCGGTTGATGAGCGCATAAAACCGACGCGCAAACCAGCTGCGTATCGGAGGTTCCCCCTTTCTCGTCACACGTCTGGTAGCGACACTGTCGTACTCGCCCTGCTGCAATATGGACAGCATATCCGGCAAGAGAGCGGGCGGGTCCTGCATATCCGCATCCATCACCGCCACATACTCTCCGTGCGCATTGCAAAATCCGGCGTACATTGCCGCTTCCTTGCCGAAATTCCTGGAAAAGGAAAGATAGACCACTCCATCATCCTGTTTTGCGAGTTCCTTTAAAATGGCCAGTGTGCCGTCTTTGGAACCATCATTGACGAAAATCAACTCATATTCTGTTTTCATGCTGCCAAGCACTTTTTTGATCTCCGTGTAAAAAATTGGCAGCGCCTCTTCCTCATTATAACAGGGCACAATCAACGATATCATAGCCGTTCTCCTCATTACGCTTTTTTCCATTTTGCATACAGGGTCAGATTACCGGTAGAACCTTTTTTGATTTGCGTAATCTTTTTGGTAAATTTTTTGTTCGTATACCATCCCACAAACTTGTATCCTTTGCGTGTCGGATTCTTTAGTTTGATGGTCTTGGTGGCAATCGTATATGTTTTGGGATTCCTGCCGCTGTTTTTGCCCCCGCCAAGCTGATAGGACACCTTATATTTCACCGGCTTCCACTTCGCGTAAAGATTTAACGTCCCCTTTGTCTTGGCCGTGATCTTTGTGAATTTCTTTGTCAGCTTTTTGTTCGTGTACCATCCCACAAACGTATAGCCTTTCTTCGTAGGATTTTTTAAGGTAACTTTTTTGCCCGGCGTATATCCCGACGGATTCTTGCTGTTATTTTTGCCTCCGTTTAATTCATAGGCAATCCTGTATTTTCCCGTAAACCACTGCGCATAGAGGTTGAGATTGCCGTTCAAGGTTACGGTCTGACCGGCTGCGTAGGTAATCCCGGTGCCGTCCGCTTTCGTATTCCACTCAAGAAATGTATTCCCGCTCCGTTTATAGGCATTGGACGAAATGCTCACCGTATCACCGACCGAGACGACCGTCGGCGCCATGGAGCCGGAGGTGGATTGATTGCCGTAATAAGTCACCATCGCCACCTGCCTGTCGGCACTGTCCCACATGCCGTCGTGCACTGCCATATAGCGAAGTTTTGGCGTACTGTTCGTCTTAATCACACCTTGATAGCGGCGGCTCTTGGTGGACGCAGGGGTCGGCAGGGAGCCGTCCAGCGTATAATATATCTCCGCTCCCGGCGTAGCGCCGCTAAATGTAATCTTATATGTCTTGCCGCTCAAGGATACGCCGACCGCGGGTACGGCCGCCGTCTGCGTCACCGCAGGGAGCGTGCCGGGAACGGTATAATCACCGGTCTGCGACGAATCTACGGTGCAGGGCGGCAGTATACCGTCCCATATCTCCTCCTCCTGGTGGTGGAGATAGCTCTGTCCCGCTGTCTCCGTGTCATAATAATAGTCGCTTCTCCAGAAGAAGCGGTAGCGGTCCGGCACGCCGTCGTCCCATGTCAGATCAACATTATACCAGGAGTCATTGATGCGCACTTTATTCCACTCGTGCGTAAGGCTGGTGACCGCCACCGTATCGACCCCGACCGCATTACACATCATGGCATACGCCTGGGAATACCCGGCGCACACGGTCTTGTCCGTGCAAAATACGCTGTAGGCCGACTGGGTATACTCCGACTCCTCGTCAAAATCGTTATCCAAAATAGCATAATTGTACTCGACCTTATCAATAATGAAATCGTGCAACAGCTTTGCCTTTTCCGCCTCGCTGCCAAGGGAAGCCGCCTGTGCCTCCCACACATCGGCCTGCGCCTTCACCGCTGCGGTGGCCATCAGCCGCTTATTGCCGTCGGCAAACGCAGGATAGACGATAAGCGCGAAATAGTCAAACACACCGTTCGTCCCGCTCAGCCACGCAGACTCAAGAAAATAATACTGTGGATTGGAAAAGCGGAAGATCGATAAAATTTCTTTCATCTTCTCCTTGCTCAAGCTGCTATGCGTGACAAACTCTGTAGCATAAAACGCGCCGCCATTGGAGGCAGGGCGCGCCTCCAATGTCTTTGTCGAACGCAGAAGCTTTGCACTCACGGCATCCAGGGCATCGTAAAACTCCTGCTCATTGTCTGTCATCTGATTGTAGAAATACCATGTCCTGTATTTATCCCACTCAGAGCTATAGATCGCGGAGGAGCGCAGAGAGGAATAACGCGCCAGCTCACTGCTGTCATACAGCAAATCCTCATCCAGTTCATCCAGCGCTACCTCCACCTCTTTGTTTGGTACACGCCCGACGGGAAATTCACCGTCCTCATTGTGCATCGACCAGCGATCGCCCCAATTCTGCTCCCGCACAAGCGGCTGAATCATGGTATCCACCGTTGATTCCTCCGGGACGGCTATCGTCTCACTCTCCTGCGCTTCGGCCGTCGTAACCTCCGCCGAGAACGCCGGAACCGGCACAAACAGCGACCCGATTGCCATAAAGCCGGCCATGGCAATCGCCAACCATCTTTTTTTCATAAATTATCCGCTCCTCTCTACTTTTTTTTGAATATCCACAATTTGCTGAGAATATAATTCAGCGCGATCACAATGATCTGCGCAATCACTTTCATGACAATGCTGTTAAGCTCCATGCGGGTAATGAAAAGATAGAGAATGATCTCTTCCACCAAAAGCGTCACCAGCCGCCCGCAAAGAAAGCTCATCATCTGTGCAAAAAACGCTTCCGTGCCGCTTGTTCTCCCGTCAAACACCCAAATCCGGTTGGTAAAAAAGGCGAAAAAAACGGCGATCACCCAGGAAATGATATTGGCAACCAGCTCATTGATTCCAAAGCCCACATTGAAAAAGCTGTAGCTGAGCACACTGATCAGAAACGTACAACCGCCGAAAAACAGATACATCAGCACTTCCTTGTGCTTCAGATAAAAAGGCTCGAACCAGCGGAATATCCATATATGCACCAGCTTATCAAAAATATCTTTCTTTTGTTCCTCCATTCACAATCCCCTTTTCTTCACCGTTATCCTTTTATCAAAAATTGCCGGTTGTCTAATCCTGGTGATACAAGTCTCTGGTATACACCTTATCCTCCACATCGGCCAGCTCGGGCGCAAAGCGGTTCGCCACGATCACATCAGATTTCTTCTTAAATTCATCCAAAGACACAACCACACGGCTGCCAAAAAACCGGTCTTTTTGCAGTGTCGGCTCATAAATGATAACCTCAACGCCTTTGGCTTTCAGGCGTTTCATAATCCCCTGAATCGAGCTCTGGCGAAAATTATCGGACTCCGCTTTCATCGTGAGACGAAAGATGCCAATCACACTGTCTCTGCCCGGCAGGCCGTTCCTGCCTGCCCCGTCACGAAAATATCCCGCTTTCTCCAATATGCGCTCGGCGATAAAGTCCTTCCTTGTGCGGTTGGCATCCACAATCGCGCCGATGATATTGTTGGGCACAGATTCGTAGTTGGCCAATAACTGCTTTGTATCCTTGGGAAGGCAGTAACCGCCATATCCGAACGACGGGTTATTGTAGTGCGTGCCAATCCGCGGGTCAAGGCCGATGCCCTCGATAATATTGGCCGTATTTAATCCCCGCACTTCCGCATAGGTATCAAGCTCGTTAAAATAGCTGACACGCAGCGCCAGATAAGTGTTGGCAAACAGCTTCACCGCCTCCGCCTCTGTGCTGTACATAAACAGCGTGGCGATCTCCTCCTTGACGGCGCCCTCTTTTAACAGCTCTGCAAACACATGGGCGGCCTCCTCCATCTCGCCGTTGTCTCTGGGAATCCCCACAATGATGCGCGACGGATACAGATTATCGTATAACGCCTTTCCCTCCCGCAAAAACTCCGGTGAAAACAAAATCCGCTCCGTATGATACTGCTGTCTGACTTGCGCAGTATAGCCTACCGGCACCGTAGACTTAATCACCATCACCGCACCCGGGTTCACCGTGTTCACCCGCTCTATGATATCTTCCACGGAACTGGTATCAAAATAGTTCTTGTCCGGGTCATAGTTCGTCGGTGTGGCAATCACAACATAATCCGCATCTGCAAGCGCCCGATCACCGTCGGTTGTCGCCCGCAAACGCAGCTCTTTTTCGGCCAGATACGTCTCAATCTCCCGATCGACGATCGGTGACTTCCTGTCATTGATCATCGCCACCTTTTCCGGCAGCACATCAAGCAGCGTCACCTCGTGATGCTGCGACAGCAAAACGGCGTTCGCCAGTCCCACATAACCCGCACCTGCGACTGTTATCTTCATCTCTCCCTCTCAATCTGCCGGCGTTACACCTCTTGTCCGGCCTCCTATATCTATTTCATGATCCCTCTGCTTTTTCTTATTATCTCCCTGCCAAAGCTGCCTCTCTATTTCTGACGCTCACTAGCTTCTTTCTTTGCATCCCCGGTGCGCTCGCTGATGATATAGCGCGGCCTCTCTTTCGTCTCCATGTAGATCTTGCCGATATACTCTCCTATGACGCCAAGGCAGATCAATTGAATCCCGCCGATAAAACAGATAATGCTCGTCATACTCGCCCAGCCGGTCACCGTCTTTCCCATCATCTGCACTGCGATGGACCACAGAACGCCGATAAAGCTGCACAGGGAAATGAGAAGCCCCAGACCGGTAATGATGCGAATCGGGCGGATACTTAAGCTGGTGATTCCGTCGAGCGCCAGCTTCATCATCTTCCCGAGCGGGTAATGGCTTTTGCCCGCCATACGTTCATGCCTCTCATAATACACACTCGTGCTCGTAAACCCCACCAGAGGCACAAGTCCGCGCAAAAACAGATTGACTTCCTTGAAATCCGCCAGATGCCGCAGCACGCGCGCGGAAATCAGACGATAGTCCGCGTGGTTATAGACTACCTCGGCTCCCATCCAGCTCAAAAAGCGGTAAAAACCCTGTGCAGTGGCGCGCTTTAATAATGTATCGGTATTGCGCTTGCTGCGCACGCCGTAGACTACCTCGCTGCCCTCCATATACGCGTCTATCATATCGTTCATGGCGTTGATATCATCCTGCCCGTCGCAGTCGATGGATATCGTGATATCACACGAATCTTTCGCTTCCATAAGACCCGCAAGCACAGTATTCTGATGCCCGCGGTTACGGCTCTGCCGGATGCCCATGAAATAACGGTTCTGCTGCGCCAGATCGCTTATAATCTGCCATGTGGCATCTTTACTCCCGTCGTCCACCAGCAGGATACGGCTCTCTGCGTCAATCTTTCCCTGGCCGATCAGCTCCATAAGCTTGTCCAAAAACATCCGGCTGGTAAGCGGCAGTACTTCCTCTTCATTATAACACGGAATGACCATGTATAAAACCGGTTTCATTCTTTTTTCTCTATGCATTTTAATACCCCCAAAAACAGAAACACGGTCGGCGTTAAAAATGTCTGCGGGTTGTTTACCATCGCCTGGGCAAGATACCCCAGGATTCCGGCGATACCGGCGATCAGCAGGGGATTGTCTGCCGCCTTTTTCGCACATTTGACCACGGCGCCGATCAAAATGCCAAAATAACCGACCGCGCCCACAATGCCCGTCGTCACCAGGAACTGAAGTGCTTCATTGTGCGCGTCGATGTACATACCGTTGTATAGCGTCATCATCTCCTGCGTATAGTCGATCGCCATGAGCTGGCCAAAACAATTTAACCCATATCCAAAGATCTTTTGATACCACGGGAGTTTCCAGAAAGCGGTCAGACAGCGCTTCCAGACATAACCGCGGTTGCTGCCGAAAGAATCCGTAACCTGCAAATGATTGAGCAAGGCAAACGTACCCTGCCACTCGCCCTCTCCTCTGGTATTGGCCACAATGAAAACAACAAGGACGCAAACCGCCGCCACAGCCACGGCGATAAAAACCACTCTGCGCAGCAGAAGATACGGAAAAGCGACCTGCTTTTTGCCAAGCAGGCCAAACACGAGAAAGCAAAGCGCGAGCAAGGCTCCCGTCGCGATGACCATTCCCCAGCTTGTGATAAAATTTTGCAGCCCAAGTTCCCGGAACTGGAGATAGAGCGCCGCATCGGCCCCCGCAGCCTCCCCGATCACAAGCGAAAGCCGCATCAGGAAATTGGCCAGCCAGAAAAAGCCGCACAGTTCCAGAAATTTCCTCATGCCGTCATGGCTCTTGCAGGCAAACCAGAAAAGCACAAGATAGCCTGCGCCAATCCCAAGCAGCCAACTGTCGCTGACCGTAGCGTACGCCTCGTAGATACCCGCCACGAGGAAAACGGCATAGACCGCTTTCCTGATTTTGTGTTCGCTCACAAAGTAAAATGCCATGACAACGGGCAGAATCAGACAGAGATAGCCCGCATTGACATTGACATTTCCGATCGTGCTGATAAACATCGCATACTGGCTCTCGATCAGATTGTCATACATATGGAAAATATCTATCCCCCAAAATTGCAGATCACCGAGCAGAATCACCACCGCGTTGGAGGCGATAAACGCCCACAGCAGCGCAGCTTTATATTTTCCGTTTTGCATACGCAAATGTTTGGCGCACATGCGATAGACAAACAAATACAACAACATAACCATCGCCCCGAGCCTTCTGCCCTCGGTGCCCCAAAACGCCTCGCTGCGGTAATCGGACACCAGCGTTGAGAGAATCACCGCCGCAAAAAAGACGCCGGCAAACAGATCTTCTTTGGGCACACCCTTAAGCCACGCCGCAAAAGATGCGGGCTTTTCCGGCGTCTTTACGCCGTTGTCCACCCAATAGAACAGCAGGCCGATCACCGCCGCCACAAGGAAGAAAATGGTCACTCCCTTATAATATGCCAGTTTCGAGCGCACGATATCAATAAATCCATCGTGAAAAAACACCGGATAGGTGAGCAGCATCCAAAAGACATAGGCAAACGTGCTGGTCTCCAATATCGTCGTTCCCAAAGACTGCTGTACCTTTGTCTTTTTATTATTTCCCTTTCCCACTCTGCTACTCATGATTATTTCCTCCTCTGTTCTCCCGTTTCGCATCCCCCGTTTGTTCCCACATATGGCGGATGCTTTCTTCCAACGTATATTTGCAATAGTCTCCGGCTTCTAAGACGCTCATATCCTTTTCATAGGTGAGGCTGCCAAACGCCTTTCTTGCCATTGCTCCGATCTTTCCAGGCATCCGCAAAGACAGCGCGACGAAAGGATGAAGCGCTCTCGTCAGGCGAACCCTTCTTCCCATCGCCTCCCCGAGCGCCGCCACCATTCGAGCCGTTTGCACATACTCTGCATTTTGTGGAAAATACAGTCCCGCCGCGCGCCCTTTCGCCGCCTGCCACAAAAATTCACATAAATTATCAATATACAACATACTGCGCTCATTGGCGTACTTCGGAAAAAACGGCAGCCTGCGCGCCAAATTTTCCAGCGTCCGGTAATTGCCGCGGCAGTTTTTCCCGTAAATCATCGGCAGTCGCGCCACCACAAGCGCCGTACCGTCCTTATGCCACTTAGGAAATAACTGCATCAGGCTCTGCTCCGCCTGCCATTTGCTGTCGCCGTAGAAATTAGAAGGCGCCGGCCGGCTGTCGCCCGTGATGCGCATCACGTTCCGGCTACTGCTGTCCCCATAGACAATAATGCTGCTCGGATAAATGTACTGACCCGCGCCGTCCGCGATCGCTTTTTGCGCTGCCTGCACGGCAAGCGCACAATTCACCTGATAGTATGACTCCCGCTCCTTTTGCGTCACACTCCCGATATCGGCATGCGCCCTGCCCGTCACATTCAAAATACAGTCGTAAACCGACCAGTCCGCAGCCCTCCACGCGTCAGAGCGCAGGCTTGCCACCTCACAGACCGATTCACCGCCATAATTTTCCTGCAAATATGTTTGAAAATAGGTGCCTATATAGCTTCCGGCACCGAGTATTAAAAATCGAATCATTTTTTGTCATCCTGTCCCATGCTTCCGGTGCCGCCTTCGACCACACCGTCCGCCTTTGCCACCGAGCCAAACGTGCCAAAAAAGCATTTGAGATCAAATCCAAAAGACATATTCTTCACATAATCCCCGTCCAGCTTTGCTTTCACCGGTATCAGAAGTTCATCCCTGCCGTTGATCTGAGCCCAGCCGGTCAGCCCCGGCATGACGTCGTTGGCGCCGTAGCGCTCCCGCTCCGCCACTAAATCATCCTGATTCCAGAGCGCGGGCCTTGGCCCTACAAAGCTCATATCGCCCTTTATAATATTAAAAAGCTGGCTCAGCTCATCCAGAGATGTCCTGCGCAAAAACTTGCCACTTTTCGTCAAAAACGCCCCAGGGTCCGACAACAAATGCGTCGGCATATCTTTGGGCGTGTCGGTCCGCATCGTGCGGAACTTATAGATCGTAAAATAGGTCTTGTGGATACCGACACGCTTCTGCTTAAACAACACCGGCCCCGGTGAATCCAGCTTGATCGCAATACAGATTACCAGCAATACCGGAGACAACACCACCGTTGCCCCCAGAGCCGCCAAAAAATCCAGGATGCGCTTGATCTTCATATAGCGCAGCTGCTTTCTCGTCAGTATGTGCTTATCTTCCCTGCGCACCATACCCCTCCTTTTGCCCGCCTCAGACATTTTCCGGATGGTAGGTGGGCACAATCTCCTGTACCCATCTTCGGATATCGGCGGGTTCCGTCACTACATAATTTTTTAATTTTTCCAACTGCTCCAAAAAATGCTCCTCATCCATCTCGATCGGTTTGCCGATATGAATCAGCTTATTTTCCGTCTCCGTCAAGCCCTCTTCCTCCATCAACATCTCCTCGTAGAGCTTTTCTCCCGGGCGAAGGCCGGTAAAAATAATGGAAATATCTTCATCGGGCTTATGGCCGGAAAGCAGGATCAGGTTGCGCGCCAGATCGAGAATCCGCACAGGCTCCCCCATGTCGAGCACAAAAATCTCACCGCCTTTTGCATACGCCCCCGCCTGCAACACCAGGGAAACCGCCTCGGGAATCGTCATAAAAAAGCGCACGATATCGGGATGTGTCACAGTCACAGGCCCGCCTCGCTCGATCTGCTTGCGGAACAGCGGAATCACGCTGCCGTTGCTGCCCAGCACATTTCCAAAGCGCACTGCAACATATTCCGTGGCAGAACGTCTGTTGTAAGTCTGAATGATCATTTCACAGATGCGCTTGCTGGCCCCCATGATATTGGTGGGGTTGACGGCCTTGTCCGTGGAAATCTGTACGAAACGTTTGACATGGTATCGGTCCGCCGCCTGCACCAGCTTCAGCGTGCCGAGCACATTATTTTTGATCGCCTCATTGGGGCTGTCTTCCATTAACGGCACATGCTTGTGCGCCGCCGCATGATAAATAATCTCGGGATGATACGTCTCAAAGATAAAGTTCATGCGGTTGGTATTGCGGATGGAAGCGATCAGCACCACCAAATCCAGCGCCGGGAAAGCCGCCCGCAGCTCATTTTGAATATCGTAGGTGGTATTCTCATAGATATCCACGATAATCAACTGCCTGGGCTGATGGCACGCAATCTGACGACAGAGCTCGCTTCCGATGGAACCGCCGCCGCCGGTGATCATAATCACCTTGCCCGAGACATAGCCCATGATCGAGTCGAGGTCTACCGAAACGGGCTCGCGCCCCAAAAGGTCATTGACGTCGACATCTTTTAAGCTGCTGATACTGACTTCGCCGTTGACTAACTGGTAGATGCCGGGCAGGCGCTTAAGCTCGCAGCCGGTCTCTTTGCAGACGTCGAGTATCTCCTTAATCTGCTTTGGCGGCGCGCTCGGCATGGCGATGATAATCTCATGCACATGCAGCTCCTGCACCTTGGCCGGAATACAGTGGCGGTCTCCGACTACTTTTGCGCCATGGATATAGCTGCCGATTTTAAAATGGTCGTCATCTACAACCCCCACGACGCGTTTCCTGATATAATAGCTGTTTTTGATCTCCTTGATCAGCTGATTGCCGGCATCACCGGCCCCCACGATCAACACGTTCCGCTGGTAAGTCCCGTTTTGGCGCAGCGTGCGCAATGCTCTCACGCCGCGGTAAGAGTAGCGGCATCCCATGACGAGGGCGATGAGAAACATGCCGTAGAGCACATAAAAACTCCGCGGAATCGGATAGGTCGTATTCTCCCATCTGCCGAGCAGAAAGATCACCAACACCGCCAATACATCGAGCACGCAGGCGGAAACGATATACATCATCTCCAGCGCCCCCGCATAGCTCCACAGGCTCGAGTAGAGGCGCAGCGCCCAGAAAATCACGAGCGTTACCGCCAGCATCCAGGGAATCCGCCGCCAGTATTCATCCAGATATGCCAGCGGAATAGCGGTAAAGTGAAATTCAAATCTCACAAATAACGCCAACATGCCGGCGGTAATCACCGCCAGCATATCGTAGCACATCAAAAATATTCTGCGAATCAACAGCTGTCTGTCATGTATCAATTGTTTCATTTATATACCTTCCATAATTGTCCTGCAATTCCTCATTATTAAGGTATATCATATTTTATCCAGAAACAAAAGCTTTCTTGCAAAATATTTTCAATTTCTTATAAATTTTGTATGATATTCAGCAACTTATCCGCATAATCCGGGTCGGCCGCCCAGCCGCCGCCATAAGGATTTTTCGGGATTGCCAGCCACTCAACATAGGGCGCGCTGCCGCGTTTCACCAGGGAAAACCTCGGGTCGACGCATGCCTGATTGAGGGGCTCGTTGCTGGCATACGCTTTTAGATGCTGCGTCTGCGCGCGCAGACCGGTCCGCACGTCCGCAAATACCTCTCCCGGCACACCGTTTCCGGTCGCGCCGATTCCGCCGAAGTTGCACTGCCATGCCGCCACATCGCCGTCAAAGCGCAGACCGCCGGTCTCTAAGATCACCTGTGCAAACAGCACTTCGGTCTTTACTCCCTCGGCCTTTGCCTCCTCTTTCAAAATGGTAAAGAATGTGGCCGCGTCCGGCGCGCCTTTATCGGCGTAGATTTCGGCCGGATAGGTGAAACGCGATTGGTAATAGGAGGTCATCTGCTCTACCGTCACGCTGCTCTCCCCCATAATCGTGTGCCCTGCCACCTGCTCGCGCACGGACGACCAGGGGCCGTAAACCACGCTGCCGTTGCTTAAAGAGGCGTAAGCCCGCACTCTGTAATAGTAAGTGGCGCCCTGCTGCAAATTGGGATGCTGATACGAGGGAAGCGCCGTCTTTGCCAGCGAGACAAAATTGGCGTCCTTTTGCAGGCTGCATGAGAGCTCATAGCCGGTCGCGTTTGGCACCGGCGTCCAGCCGAGCGTAAGCGTATTATTTCCCTGCAAATCTCCGTAATTGATGCTGTTTTTGGCGAGCACCGGCACGACAATCGTGGCGCTGTAATCGCCCCTGCCCTCCGCCTTTCCCATCAGCGTCGTATTGGCCGCAATGCGGTAAGAATATACCTGCCCGCTCTTAATGTCATCATCGACATATTTGAACTGACTTTTTTTCACTTTGGAAACCTTTTTAAAGCTGCCGCTGGTGCCGATGCGGCGATAAATCGTGTAGCCGTCGGCATTTTTGACCTCTCCCCAGTTTAACGTCACTTTGCCGCCGCTGGTGCCGGTCACCGCAGATATCGCGGCCTGCTTAATCGTCCAAGCCTTTTTTGCCCCGGAGAGCTTGGATACGCTGTTGGCATCCCCGCTCTTCTTGTAGGTCTGTATCTTGTAGTAATAGGTCTTTCCGTTCACAACCGACTTATCATCATATTTGACGGTCTGGCTGCCTTTGACCTTGGCGATCTGCTCGTATTTGCCGTTCTTCTTGGTACTGCGGTAGATCAGATAGCCGCCCACGCCGGAAGTCTTTTTCCAGCCAAGGCGAATCGTCTTTCCGTCCACCGCCTTTAAGGACGTGATCTCGGTTGCCGGCAGAATCTTGCCCGCGACTGCCTCACAGTCGCCGCTGTAGCCTTTCACACCGCCCACCTTATTGATCGTTTCCACTTTATAATAGTAGGTTGTGCCCTGTTTTACATTTTTATCCTCGTAAAACGTATCGCCCCGCACGGTCGCAAGATTTTTAAACGTTCCGTTCTTGCTGGTGCCGCGCTTGACAATATAGCCGTAAGCGCCGTCCACTTCCTCCCAGATCACATCGAGCCGGCCGTTTTCTGTAGCCGCCACGGACTCGATCGACGTTAGCGGCGCTGTCCGTCCACTCTTTACCGCCGAATCGCCCGAATAACCGATCGTTTCCCCGGTCTTGCTCAAAACTTCCACCACATAATAATAGGTCTTGCCCGGCGATCTCTTTTTATCCTTATAGGAAACCGTACCAGCCGATGTGATCGTCTTGATCTCTTTATAAGTTCCGTTCTTTTTTGTGCTCCGCTTTACGCGGTAACCGTAGGCATCCGCGACTTTCTCCCAGGAAATCTGCAATGTCTTGGAATTCACGGATTTGACGGAAGTAATTTTTGTCCGCGCGATCGTCCGGCCGCCGACTGCCGCCGACTGTCCGCTGTAGATGGCCACATCGCCGCTCGTACCGACCGCCTGTATCTTATAATAGTACGTTTTGCTTTTTTTTACGCTGTCGTCCTGATAGCTTGTCTCACTTCCCGAGGAAGTGTCCGCAATTTTTCGGAAAGAACCATTGATATTGGTACAGCGGTAAATCTCATAATAGGACGCACCGCTTACTTTATTCCAGGAAATCTCAAGCTCTGTCTCGTCGAGCGAAAGCACTTTGATATTCTGCGGCACCGCAATCGTCATGCCCTCGTCCGGCTCGGAGGCCGTACCTACCCCCTGCAGGTTGTTAAACACATGGTAAGCCTGCACCTTATAGCGGTAAAGCACCTGATCGGCGGGCACGGTATCGGTATAGGTGTTGGTCTTTTTACCGTTTACCTGCGCTACCTGCTCATACTTGCCGTTGCCGCTATCGCGCAGAATCAAGTATCCTGCCGCTCCCGCCACAGCTTTCCAGGTCAGCGTGATCTGTCTGCTGGCACGGGACTCGACCGATACGATTCTGGGCTGTTTTAACGCCATTCCTGACACTACCGCCGAATCCTCGACCGTCCGACCGTCCGAAAATACGGGTTTTACCTTATAGTAATAGGTCGTACCTGCTTCGACCGCGGCGTCGGTATAATTGAGCGCCCCGGTAACCTTTTTGATCTTTTTAAATCCGCTGTCTTTTTGGGTACTGCGGTACAGATCGTAATAGGCAGCCCCGTCCGCCTGGCTCCATTCCAGATAAATCTTACCGCCGGACTGCGATAAGACAGCCGTAAACTGGGAATTCATTCCCTTCTTGTACAGGCCGTATTTTTCCGCAATCGCCGTGGCGTCCGCGATGCCAAGCATCTGCAATTTTTCGTCGGAGCTCAGATAATTATAGTAATCGTTGCTGTTGCTTAAGAATGCGTGCTCGATCAATACCGCGGGAATTCCCGCCTTTTTACAATTGCGGATCACTCCCAGATAATCTGCCGTGGAACCGTCGTCGTAGGTGTAATCGGAAGAATCCCGCGTCATAATGCCGGGTCCCCATGTACTAAGTCCAAGGGCCGTCAGCTTGTAATAAATCCTTGCCGCCAAATCCCGGCCGATCTCCGAAAGATCATAGCGGTAATTGGCGTTGGGGTAATAAACGCCCACACCGCTGACACCGCTGCTCGTGCTGGCGTTGAGGTGGAAGCTGACATAGATATTGGCCCCCACGCTCGCGGCGAACTGCACGCGCCGCTCATTACAGGTCCCGGAAGAAATCCATCCGCCGTACGCATACGGACAGGCGCCGCTCTCGCGCACCATATAGACCGAAACGCCGCTGTAAGTTTCCAGTTCCATTTTACAATACTGCGCGATCTTTAATGTCAAAGTCTCCTCGCCGACGCCAAAATAGCGGGCGCCCGCGTGCATATCGTCGTGCCCGGCGTCGAGCACCACAACGAGATTACCGGCTTTTTTGATATCCGTGTATCTGGATAATCCGTCCGCAATCCCCTGCCCGGACATATCGTCGATCACGTTCTCGGAGATCACATTGCCCTCCCCGTCCATCTGAATGACGTTGGCTTCCATCTCTTCGAGCACGCTCTCATTGATCAGCACGTCGTCGGGATTGGCCTCCACCTGCTGATTCACGCCGAACACAGCCGACATTTCCAGCTTTTTGATATCGAACTTCTTTTCTTCTCCCCGGTAGCGGCAGGTGATTTCCAACACCTCATAGCTGCCGGCCAAGCTTCCATCCGCAAACTCCAGCTCAAACAGCGCCATATCCTGTACGGCCGCCTTAGCGGGAACGACGAACCGCTCTCCGGTCGTGTGATTGACATACGTCATCGCCACATCTTCCAGCTGCTCGTACTCCTCGCCGATGCTCACGACAATATTCTGGGTCCCGGGCGTCTCGATGTAGGGAGATTCCACCAACAGATAGTTGAGCCCAACCTCTTTTTGCGCATCCTCCTCACCGCCTTTTTCCGTCGCAAAATCGCCTGACCCGGGGGAAAGCTCCTGTGCAGGTCCCTCCGTATCCTCTGTATCTGCATCCTCTGTCGGGAATTCGTCCGTATCCCCCTTATCCTCTGTATCCACAGCCCCCGGCGCGGGTTCATTTGCATCCCATGTATCCTGCGCGTTCCCGGGCCCCGATGGCTCCGGTGTAGCCGTCTGCGGGGAATCCTCCCCCTCCTGCGGCGTAACCGCGGATTCTGCGCCCTGCCACTCCTGCTGCTTTTGTGTACCATACACCATATGTTCTGCCGGGATGGCAGTAAATCCCACGCAGACCGCCAAAAATGCTGCCAAAATCCTTTTTCTCATGTTCTTTGTCGCCTCTCGTTTTATCGTCAATCCATTTCTTTGCACATCATATCACGATCTTATTCAAAACGAAACTGTGTTTTTATGGAAATTTCTCTTATGATTTTCTTAATTCGCTTGACACGCACCGCCGGCCGCGCGCTCTTTCGCCTTGCCGCCCTCCTTTGCAAACAGCTCGCCCATCAGCGTGTACATCACAATCCAGCACAGATAGAGAAACGGAAGCTCCAGATTTTCCATAAGAATCAGAAAAACACAGGCCGCCATGGAGGCAAACATAAAATAGCCGTAAGAGTCGGTATTTCTGCGCAGATAGCGCCATCCGCCAAAGAAACAGCAGCCCACCATCACGGTGTAAGGTATCCCGGCAAATATCCCATAGCGGTACATCATGGCGATCACACCGTTGTGCGGCCAGCGGGTGCCCCCCCAGATCTTCGCCTTATACGCATGCCCGGTCAGATTCATCTCGCGAAGATGCGCCGCCCAATACAGGTTGCGCATGGAAGTAATCTTTTCCAGGGACTGTCCGCCAAACAGCTTTTTGATGATACGGTGTTCCATTATGGAGACTTCGGCCTCCCCCTGCCCCGCATAGACGGTCTTTGGCTCAAAATAATTCCACACGGTAATATCAAAATCGGCATCGCTCTTTATCTTGATCTCGGTTCCCAGTATGTGCGGCAGATGTAAAAGCCCCCAGGTTCCCGCATAAGAGACCGGCACGGCCGTCAATATCATAAGCGCGATGACTGCCAGCGTCTTTTTTCTCCTGGCACGTCCTTTTAACAACACAAACCGGTAAAACATCCAGATCACAAACGCCGCAAACACCGGTATAATCCCGGAAGAGCTCTGCGTCTTCCACAAAAGGAACCCCGCCAGTGTAAATTCTGTCACAAAGAGAAACAGCCGCCATGATAAGCCGTCCCGCCCAAGCTCTCTGTCTACACACCACAACAGCGCGATGCAGACAAACAGCAGATACATCCCGTACATCCCGGGCCTGTAATAACTTCCGAGATAGCGCATCCCTTCCGTCCAGGGCCGGCACAGAAAGCAAAATACCGTGGTAACGGCAAAGCTGATGTGAATCGCGGCAATCAGGTCACGAAAGACCTGCCGCCTGTCCCTCATGTTATTCCACATAAAATAGAAATAACCGAGCACAAAAACCATAATATAGCCCTGATAGGCATAGCGCTTTTGTACAATCACATCCGACACACAGGCAAGCAGCCACAGCACAAGCCACGCGCCTGCGAGCCTGCGGTTCCACGCGATTCGCACCAGCTGCTTTTCGTAACACAAAAACCCCAAAAGCATAAAAACGACGCTGCCCACAAGACAGTGAATACACAGGTAGTCCGCCCCCTCGTAAAGATGCAGGTCCATGACAACCATCATGTATAAGATCAGGAAGAGAAACAGCGCCGTTCTTACGGCTGCCCTCGCCCGTTCTCTAAGTCTGCCAAAAAAGCGTCCGCCCGCTTCTCCGACAAGCAGATAGACGCTCTGCAGTCCTTCTATGATGCGGTACCAGTCAGGGCGCTTTTTGCTCCTGCGAAGCAAAAGCGCCGCCCCTCCCGTCACCAGCAAATACATAAGAAAAGCCGCCGCAAACACGCCCGCAGCCCGCACAGGGTCATAAGAGAGCATTTTCACACGGAATTGCAGCTTGTCAATGGAAAGCGTAACGCCCTGGCAGTCCCTCAACACAATATCCACATAGCGGTAGCGCTTGCCCTTTTTCTTGATGACATTCTCGCCCTCATGCAGCAATACATCTTTCGTCGCCAAAATCTCCCAATCAGCGGATAGAAAGACGAGCTGAGCGGGAAGCTCCTCCACATTCAAATGGGACAGCTCCATAATCATGTAATTCCACTTTGTGTTGCCCCGCCAGGTGTCAAACTGTTTGTGCGCCTCGGCTTCCGTCACCAAAAAGCAGCCGTCCGCCGCCGAATATTGATAGCCCAAGGAATCGCTCTCCCGGTACGGATGCGTGACGTCACAGACTTTTCCACACTTATAAAACTCATTGAGACTGTCGCTGTCGGAACTATACATAAGCATCGGGACGGCGGCCGCCATGATGCCGACAGCCAGCCAGATCATTATATTTATCACATTTATTCTACATTTCTTCATTTTACTCTCCATAGTCAGGCTGATTTCTCATCTTAATCCCCATGCCGCCTTTGGCGGCTCAAATAGGTATGAAAAACGCCGCTTTTGCGTTTTTCTTGTGTGAAACTTAATATCATGCCGTTAAAATTTTCCATGGTAACTATAACATACCTTACCGGAAATTGTAACCCTGCAAAACCTAACACTTTTGTAATATTCGCGTGCCTTTGGTACGAAATAAGAGACAAGGCGATCTTCTTTTACGCTTTACCTTATCATGGAAAAATTAAGGTAATTTTAAACATCTTTTCTACAATAAACAGAGAAAAAATGTTATACTATAATAAAGTACAGATCAAACGATTTTTAGGAGGTTCACGAATGAAAACCTTAATCCGCAAAAAAACACTGCTCACTTTTTCATTGTGCGGCCTGCTTTTTGCACAGTCTCTGACGCCGGTACACGCCGCCGCCATCACCCCGGGCGAGAGCAGCTCACAGACGGAAAATACCGATACACAGCAGCCATCATGGGAAGGAATGGACACAGAATCCGGTTTTCCCCCCTCCCAGGACGGCAGTACAGAACTCCCGGGAGATCCGGGTGAAATTACAAGTTCCGAGACGGAGGACAAAACCAACGCTGACACAGAACCGGCTGCGGATGACTTGGAAACCGGCGATTCCCAAGTATCCGTTCCCGCCCCCACGGACGAAGCTTCCGAGTCACAGGAGGGCATCCGTCTGTCGAACGAAGATATCGCGTCGCAAGAAGACATCGATCTTGCCGATGATATGAAAGCAGACGGCAGCGACGTCATCGAAAACGGCTACCGCATCCGCGTGATCACTCCCGGGGAATGTGCAAGCGCGGAGATCACTTTAAAAGACACCCCCGCTTCCGCCGGCGTCACACAGACGGTATCGGACGTGACAAAGCTGCTGCGCAAATATTTAAATGAGGCGCGCACCCAGGCGACGGACGAGCTGCCCACAAAAATCATTGTCGAACCGGGCGTCTATCTTCAGACGGCAGCCCTGCGCATTTACAGCAACACCTACCTGTATATGGACGGGGTGACAATCTTTAGCAAAAATTCCGGCAATATGTTAATTACGGGTATCACATCCAATGACGTAAAACAGTCGGGCTACTGTTACCGCAACATCACGATCGACGGCGGCGCGAACGGCTGCGTATATAATAAGAATTACGTTGCGGATACCAAAAGCAATGCGTCGTCCACTACCATAAAAGTAGGACATACGCAAAATTTTACCATGAAAAACTGCACGCTGATGAATACCCGAAACGCACATTTTATGGAAGTCACGGGTATCAACCAGTTCACCCTGCTCAACTGCACGTTTAAAAACCAGATTTTAGAGACGACAGCCAAGACGAAAACCTATGAAGCGATTCAGTTTGACGTGCTGGTGCCGGGCCATATCAACGGCTTCGATTACGAGCTGATCAAAAGCCAGAATATCACGATTGACAGATGCAAGTTTACCAACGTCGCCCGCGGCATCGGCAGCCACAATGCGATCTTGAATTTACCTCTGGAAAATATCTCCATTACAAACTGCACGTTTGATATGCTCACCAGCTCCGCCATCCAGGGAATGGACTGGAAAAACTGTACGATATCCGGCAATTATATGACCAATGTTCCGCGCGGCATCACACTTCTTGCCCCGCGCAAGGACGACACTTATCTGCCTTCCACCATCGCGGCGAACGGCGGCGCGCCGTCGACGCTGCCGGACACGTATACTTCGCCCGCTTTAAACCAGAATATCACGATCGCCAACAATACAATCCACTGTTCGGGCACCGACGCGTATGTCCCGGACTATGATTGCAGCGGCATCCTTCTGTGGGGAACCACCAGCAACGGAACGCCGTCGTCCACAGGCACGGACACCCTGCCGGCCGGCAATTACTATCTCAGCGGCGTTACGGTCACGGGAAATAAAATATCGGCAGCCAGCGGCGTTGTCATGCGGGATGTCTACCATTCAACCGTCTCCGGCAACACGTTGACCTGCCCATTTTCCACAGGGACAAACTACTATGGGATTCTCTCCCAGAACGGCTGTACAGGCATCACATTATCCGCCAATACGATTCAATACTTCCCGACCGCGGGTATCCTCTGCCAGGTCGGCGATAATTACCGCATCGCAGATAATTCCGTACTGCCACAGGGAGACGGCATTGTATTTCAGTGGGTCACTGCCAGCTCCATCACCGGCAACACGGTCAATAACATGGGCGTCGGCAACGCGGCGAACGGCGGTATCCGCGTTCAGCACGCTTCCGAAGTTACCGCCGTCGACAACAATAAAATATACAACTATATCGGCGCCGCCGTGACAGTCACCGACAGCGCCAGCGTCGTCTCCCTCTGCAAAAATACGATCGAAGGCTGCCGCTATTACGGTATCTATCTGGCAAATGCTTCGGTGTCCAAGCTAGAGGGCAATGCGCTCAAAAACTGCGGTTCCAGCAGCCAGACGGAATCCTACGCGGCGATCACCGTCGCGGCAGGCGGCAAAGCCACTTCCATAAAGCAAAATACCATCGCAAATTCCAGACAGGCAGGAATCCAGATCGTGCAGGGTGAAGTTACCACCGTAAGCGGCAACACCATCACTTCCCCCGCCCGCTACGGCATCGAATTAAATCAGGGCAAGGTAAGCGACATCAACAGCAACACCATAAAGACTGCCGGCAATTACAGTATCGTCGTATACAATGACGCAAAAGTAAGCGAAATCAATAAAAACAAAATCTCGTCCGGCAAGGCCATCGGTATTCACATCGCCAGCACCGCATCCGCGCTGACAGTCGACGCCAATACCGTCAAAAATTGCCAGACGGCACAGATTTTTGTCAACCGCAGCAAAAAACTGAAAGCTGTGACGATCAGCAACAACAAACTTACCGGTTCTGCCAAGAAGCAGGAGGGCATCCGCATTGATTCCGGTGATGTCGTCCTATCCAAAAACACCTTAAAGACCTGCCGCTACGCCGTTTTGTTTAAAAACGCCTCCTCTGTGAAAGGAACGGTTTACCCGAATACCTTTACCAAAAATAAATACAACTCCATCCGGTACGACGGCATATCTTATAAGAATCTGGCGGCTCCGACTTCTCTCAAGGCGGCAAACGCCGGAGCCAAAAAGATTAAGCTGAGCTGGAAAGCCTCTAAAAAAATAAGCGGGTATGTGATTTCACGCTCCAAGAAAAAGAATAGCGGATTCAAGCAGGTTGGAACCGTTTCTTTCCAGAATACTTCCTATACGAATAAGAAGTTAAAGAAAAACACGAAATATTACTACAACGTGGCGGCATACCGCACGACGGAGGACGGCAACCTCACTTTCTACAGCAATCCTTCCAAAACAGTGGCAAGAAAAACGCCGAAGTAATATGGATTTGGGCACAGCATGATATCTGCAAAAAAGCTGCGCATGAATTGGATGTAAAAAAGAATCACATCGTGATTTTGCAAGTTGCCCCGCAACTTAGGCATTGACGCGTCTGACGACGCAGTTTCCTGTTAAAGAAATAAATCGAGAGGGGAAGATGGTTCTTCCCCTCTCGATTTACAGACTGCTCACCAGCTGTAAGGCCGCTTCTATGACTTTATCCATATCATAATATTTGTAATTGCCAAGTCTTCCGCCAAATATGACGCGGCTCTCTTTTTCCGCCAGATTGCGGTATCCCTCAAACAGTTCATTGTTTTTATCATTGTTGACCGGATAGTAAGGCTCATCGCCCTTTCGCCATTCACTGGAATACTCCCTTGATATGATCGTAAACGGCTGCCTGCCAAATTCAAAATGCTTATGCTCGATGATGCGCGTATAGGGCACTTCCCGCTCGGTATAGTTGACCACGGCATTGCCCTGATAATTTTCCATCTCCAAACGCTCTGTCTCAAAGCGCACAGAGCGGTACTCCAATACTCCGAGTTTATAGTCATAGTACTCGTCAATCATACCGGTGTAGATCACCCGGTCTGCCACCTCGCCGTTCTTCTCCACAAATGCGCGGTAGGTAACGCCCAGTCGGACCTCGATTCCCTCCAGCATTTTTTCGATAATGCGCGTATAACCGCCGACGGGTATTCCCTGATAGCGGTCATTAAAGTAATTGTTGTCATAGATAAACCGCAGCGGCAGTCTTTTGATGATAAAGGCCGGCAGCTCCCTGCAGTCTCTGCCCCACTGCTTCTCGGTATAGCCCTTGATCAATTTTTGGTAAACATCTGTGCCCACGAGCGACAGGGCCTGCTCTTCGAGGTTTTGCGGCTCGCGGATACCGAGATCGGCGATCTGCGCGGCGATGATCTCCTGCGCTTCCCCGGGCGTGGAGATTCCCCACATCTTGCTGAACGTATTCATATTAAACGGCAGATTATACAGCTCGTCCCGATATTTTGCAATCGGTGAATTGACATAGTGGTTAAACTCCGCAAACTGATTGATATAATCCCACACCTGCCGGTTGGAAGTGTGGAAGATATGCGCGCCGTATTTGTGCACGCGAATCCCGTCCACATCCTCACAATAGATGTTGCCGCCGATGTGCTCACGCTTATCGATCACCAGACACTTTTTGCCTCTTTTTTTCATCTCATGCGCGAACACCGCGCCGAATAAGCCGCTCCCCACTACCAGATAATCGTATTTCACTGTTTTTTACTCCTCTCACCAAGAATTTCTGCACTCTAATTTTTCATAGATACATTAATATAATTAAGAAATAAAATAATTGCATTTAAATCAACTGAAAATCTTTGTAATATCCTGATATTGATTCACTACTCGGTAAATTTCGACGGTCTCTTTCTGAACCTTATATAGCACAATATAATCATTCCATACTACCTATTTGTAATCCGTCTTAAACCTCACACGTTTGGACAAATTTGCGCCTACCTAAGGAAATTGCTGTATATATTCAAATTGCCTGTAAATCACCTGCACGGTTTCTAATGCTTTATCGGCATTATCCTCTGCGATAAACGCTTTCATCGTTTTTATGTCTTCAGCCACTACTGGATTCATTCACAATTCCATCATATACTTACTCCCCAACCTCAGACTTTAACTCATCCATCGTCAGCCAACCTTTTCCGCCATCAACAGCTTCTTCTGCCTCATGCAGTTTCTCCAGCAGCCTTTTTTCCGCTTTCTCACGCTCATAATCTTCTATATCCATTACCACGAATCTACCCCTGCCATTTTTAGTCAAGAACACTGGCTCCCCAACCTGACAGTTTTTCAAGACCTCATTATAATTCTTAAATCTGATACCGGTAATATATTAGCCATAAATTTACCACCTCTTTCCAATCAAACAATCGCATTTCTTTTTATCATTATAATTGAAAATGCTGCAACAATCAACGAAATACTATATATCCCAACAGGAACCCTCTGCAACGGGAAACGCCCTTTCCTCCGGCAACACACCCCTTATGATAAGCTGCACTCCAACTGGCAGTCAAACGGCTCTTGCCTGACATGACCTTCGTGATATACTTCCGCCTCCACACACCCCATTTTTTTGTAAAAAGCCTGGCTCTCGACGGCAGAATGGGCGGATATATATAACTTACGCGCTCCATTCTCCTTTGCCCACCGTTTCGCCTCCAGAAACAGTGCGGCGCCGATGCCGTTCCCGCGCATATCTTCGGACACATGGATACTCGAGAGGTCGAGATACTTCTGCTCACCGCCAAATAGCCCGGGTTCTACCGAGGCAAAGCCCTTTAAGTTCCCGCCGCAAAAAGCGGCAAATACAACCCCGCCGGACGAAGCCGTATTTCGCAAACAGGAAATCAGCACCTGATAATCGGCCTCTGTCCAGTCGTCAAGAAACGGCGCATCTTTGATCGTCCATGCACCGTTTTCCTTTCTCCAGCATTTGGTCACGTTTTGGCGGCGGATAAAATCGTGAAACAATGTTCTGTCGATCTCATCCGCATGCAAAATTCTGTATTGTATCATTTATTTCATCCTCCATGATCTGTTCTACCGGTTGGTCAAATATGACGCACGAACTTCTGTTGTCAGCCAACCATGTCTTCTGCCATGCTTTTCCTTTGGCAGATCCTATCGTTTCACCGCTTCTAAGTATAGCAAAACAGATGGTCAAAAACAATAAGCCACCGTGTTACATTTCAAAACCCGTCGGAAGGTTCCGTGCGGGACAAAGTAAATTTGATTGCAATTTTTGATGAAACAGTTATAATATTTTTATAGATTATCTTTTTTCTATGCTGTTACGGGGAGGTACAGTTATGTTAGCAGAAGATAAAAAAGCATCTTATCTATTTTTGCGACGTTGATCGTCGTCATTCTTTCATCCTGTGTCAAAAACCCAATCATACAAATACTGTTTATTGCCATTTTTATCGCGGCATGCTGGCTGATCTTCAGTAATTTAAATTCAAAAATGAAATGGAAAAAAATCTTGATTGTCATTTGCTGCGTTACGGAAACGCTTATTATCATAGCGTCCATTGTCAGCATTGGTTCTATCAGCAGTTTTTTCCGCCATATGAAAAATTTTTTTGTCTATGAGCAGACAAGCGCCAACGGGACCTTAACCGATTCCATCGCGCCCGCGTCCGCTTCCAGTGATTACAGCCAACAACTGGCAGAACTAAAAGAAAGCATCGAGGGGCTTGACAATCGTGTATCGGGTATCGATCAAAGTATTGTGGAAATGGATGCCAGCCTCGACGTTTTTACAAACGATCTGAAACATCTCTATATCAATGACAGCATAGATGATGTGGAAGTAGAAGAAATCCTGCAAAAAATAAATGAAAAATATGACAATTACACCGGTGACGTTTTTTTAAGTTTAAGAACAGACCCCTACGCATTTGAACTATTTTACAAAATGTATCTGTCAAAGGAGCCCTATTATTATTGTAATTTGATAAGTGCCTTTGAAAAATACGGCGTAGATTTTGATAAACTTGATATTGATGTGCATGATTTAATCACATGGGACATCGAAGTGTTGTTTATGCATTACAACATTAAAAACTATATTGACAACGAGCTCGATTTCCATTCTGAAGATGTAATCGATGATATCAGCTTCTATTATAAAGACTTCAAAATTAATATGCAGCGGTACAGTGATACGTTTGACTACGATTCATGGAACCTGCATTACGAAGGTTACACGGCAAAAGAGCTTGATGAAAAAATGGAAACGCGCATTATGAATTACTATAAAAAGTTCATCATAAATTTTCAGGATTGAAGCTGCATGGTTTATATCTTTCGTTCTCCAATTTTTAATGTAATCATATCATCAATCCACCTGCTTTGCCTCTCCGGTATATTGGATATGATTAAGCAGCAAACACTCCAACACTTTAGATGGTCAAACATGTCAAACAAACGTTCTGCCTTTTATTATATCGTTGATATACAATTATAATACTACAAATGATGGGAGTTTATCTTATGAGAAATGAATTATTTGTATTTCCTGATTATTTTTCAGAAAATTCGGTTAAATTAATAATATCAAACGGGAAACCTGATTCCCTACACATATATAGAGTCGGCAAATATGGAAAAGACAAAACAACTGCTTTTCTGAATTATTATGATGAAATACAACAGGGTTTAAAAACTGTTAGAAATCCAGAAAAGTATTTAGAAAAATGTAAGAATAATATGGTTCAACTTTCTGTATCATGTTATTATGATATCGATGATCTTACATACTATTTTGAAGTTACTTTAAAAGACACTTATCCTGAGCGGATATTATTAGAGGGGATATCTAACCCTTGTCATGGATTAATTCAAAAAACGTCAGAAAGAAAAACAGAAACTAAAAATTCTCATGTTGACTGGTGGCTTTATAAAAATGCAACTCCATGGATTGATTTTAATGAGGTGAATAATGAATGAACTATATTTTAGTAACGTAATTCAAATTGGAAATTTATATTTAGAAAAAGTTCTTAATAAATTTGAAGATGAAAATATCATATTTATATGTAAAGATTTAAATGGTAATCGTTATTTATGTATTTGTTATGAATTCCGTTTATCCTTGAAATGGATTATATGTAAAATTACACCTGAAACTTTAATAAAACTAATCGCAAATAGAATAGATATAAATACCGTCTTTGAACTTGAACAGAATCATTGGATTCAAATTCTATACAAAAATGGGAATGAAATATCAAGAATATTTACTTGTGATAATTCGGTTGAAAATATTCTCCCAAAGCGTGGAGTGTTCCTAAAAACGGATCAGGAAATCTCAAAATATTTACGATTTATTTGTTTTAACTTTACAAAAACATCTTCCTATACATGTGAGCGATTTATCAAATATCCATCACAAAGATTGACAACCGGTTTAAATACTACTAATAATTGTTCCTGTTCAAATTCCAATTATATCATATCTTATGATTTAAACAATGCTCGTAATAAGAATGAAAAAGATTTATCCTTTATAAATTTATTTGATGCTGCATAAGGAGTAAAAATGAAAGAAAGTTTTTTCCAATTTTCGGATCCTCAACTCGTAAAACTAAATTTTCAAATAAATGAGGATTTTGATGAACAACTTTTTACCGGTTTCTCTATAGAAAGCGAAGTACATATTGGCATTATTGAACAAGGTAAAGAAGCATTAGTTAGTTTGCAATTAATGATTGGTAATTCTTCAGCAAACTATCCTTTTCAAATTTTAATAGTTATGTCAGGAAACTTTACATGTGATAAAGAGGATTATTTTGATAAATTACTCAACACAAATGCCCCTGCCTTGCTATTATCTTATACAAGGCCCATTATTTCGCTAATTACTGCCCAGGCAGGATACCCCTCGTTTCATTTACCGTTTATGAATTTCACCGAATCATAGACCATTTATCTATAGGGATAACTTTTCTTCATATAAAATAGCAGAAAACTATCCCTATATGATCGTCTTACCACTCAACGTCTCCATAGCAAATCAGTCACGGACGATACCGCCCTCTTAAATTTTGAAATAGTATTTTGAGCAGCTCGCCGTTTCCCCGCAGGAAGCTTATTTTCGTGGGTGTTTTTCCCTTTTTTGGATATGCTCTCGTTACAGGTATCTCACAAGCTTTCAGTCCAATCTGTGTCGCCCTGACCGACAAATATGCCAACAATTCATATGTCATAAATACATCGCGCAAGGGCTGTACACGTTCGTCCCTCAGATATCTTGCAGAATACGCTCTGTATGCGTTTGTCGTATCCGTGAATCTCTGTCCGGCAGTCAGGGAAATAATCGGTGCATGAAGCAGTCTTACCGACAAGGTCCGTATGAGAGGCGTATGAATTGCTTTTCCCCCCTTTACAAATCTCGAACCCTGCACCAGATCATAGCCTTCCTCCAATTTGCTGATAAATTGGGGAACATCTTCAATGCTATCCTTATTATTGCCGTCAATCGTGATCAATCCGCGATATCCACGTCTTAACGCCCACCAGATTCCCATGCGGAGCTGCGCACCCTGCTTTCCGATATCTTGCTTTACAAGAAGCGTATTCACCCGCAGCCTGCGAAGTTCCGATTCTTCTGTGCAGCCGTCTGTCGACCCGCCGTCGCAGACCACAATATCTGCATAATCGGCGATATCATATTTGCAGGCGCGCGCCAATTCTTTCCGTATTCTCTCTCCTTCGTTGATGATCGGAATCAAAACCACATACTCTTTTGATTTTTCCCGATACTCGTTGCACACAAATTTCGGTACGCCTTCCTGCCGCTCAAAAACCATAGTACCATCATCCCCCTCTTCCATGTATCAGATGCCATCATTCAAAAAAATGCTGCTAACATACTGCATCGTCTTGTCTAATACAGTAATATCATCAACCTTTCCCATTTCAATCGAAATAAATCCGGTATAGCCCCCGCTTCGCAATACCTCGCACAGCTCCTGGTGAAAATCCCTTTTTTGAATCGGCATTAAGCCAGGTTCGCTGATATGGACATGATGGATCAGATGCACCTTACCGATAAGTTCCGAAACGCGCTCGCCCTTGCAAAGCATCGTGCCAACATCAAGATTGAGAAGAAATCCTTTTGACTGAACCATTTGTATTAACTCCAGCGCTGATGACGTGTCATTAATATAATTCGTATGATATATTTCGGGATTTGCCTCCATTCCGATCACCGTTCCCATTTTCGCTGCGAAGTCGCCCATTTCCCGAAAAAACGAAATCGCCTCTTTCTCATCCGCCCCCTTGGGCCGGTTTCTGTTTCTGGGACACCCGAACACAAGATTTTTGCAGTCGATTGCGGCGGCAAACGCGATCGCCTCTTTCGTATAATTTGACAGTACCGTTCGCTCCTCATCCGTTCCGAATAATTTTTCCTGTTTTCCAAACCAAATGGATTGCATGGAGGGAATACAAAATCCATATGTTTGCTTTATCGCCTCCCTCCATAATTTTGCCTCATTCTTTCTGTGATACGGCTGGTCGGGAAAAATCCTTGTCGGCGCAATCTCCAAACCGCTATATCCGTAAGCTTTCATCCAATCATACACAACCGCATCATACTCGGCCGTCCACCCAATATTCGATATCGCCAGTTTCATCCTGTCAATCTCCTTCTAAAATATGCATCTTTACATCATGCAAAAAACCGTCCGCCTCGATCACAACCGCATTTACTTCCCGCAAATACCAGTAATAGTCTGCGCTCACCCTGATCAGATAATCGTGCTCACCTTCGTTCACCGTCATACGATACCGATACTTCTCTGTAAATGTGCCATTTTCATAATTCCCTGCTTTAACAAGCACATCCGTCATTTCATCATCACTGCGGTACAAATCTCCCTGATCCATGCCATCGTAAACCGCATGAATCATGAGATAATTGCCGTTCTTTCCCGGAACCACGCTCTCCTTATCAAACACGAACAAATTTCCCTGTGCCGTCAGTTCTGCCACGACCACATTTTCACAGGCTTCCTCCTGATCTGTTTCTGCCCAAATCCGCGGAAGCTGTCGAAGCGTATAATGATGTAAAACCCCGCTGTAGGCATAGGTTCCGTCCTCCTTGGCTGTCGGTCCGTCATATCCCCATGTAATGAGACTGTCCCTCATGCTCGCAGCAATGCGGTCAATCCGCACCACGCCGTCCGCCGGCAAATCCAGACGTAATCTTGTAAATTCCGTCACGGGAACGGTAAATTCGGCTATTCCGGCGCCTGCCGCAGCCCAAACGGACACACTTTTTGCTTCTGTGTAATTTTCACCCGCATCTGTCGTATAATACATTTGCATCTGTCCACTTACATCTGTCTCGTATCCCACGCAAATCGTTATAGGGAGACCAACATAATCCGACGTGTCGATACATGTTTGCAGCTCCGCCAGAAACGGGTCTGTGCTGCCGGACAAAGCCCGCACCTGATTCCCATCTTTCGACAACACACAATCATTCACAGCCACCTCATTGCCCAAAATAAATTGCTCCGTATAATCCACTCCGTCCGCCAGCTTATCCGTCATTTCCTGATAGCGCTCCGGCAGACACCAGACGGCAAATACTGAGCCGTAAGTACATAGCGGTACATAATGCTGATATATATATTCCGACACCCGATAATATCGATACGCGTTTGCAATGCCGTCAAGCTCACTGGAACAATGACTGTTTACGGAATCGCCAGGCATGACTACCAAAGGAATATCTTTCATTTCCTCTAAAAACATCTCCTGTGCAAATTCCCCCGACAGCTGAAGTGGAGATTGTGACACATATACCGGGTTTTTTCTTTCCAATGCGGAATAGACAAAGGATGCATTGACAAAATCTACAAAGGTCTCGTCCTCATCCAACAACAAATCCATGACGACCCGATATGGTTTTATTGCTTCTGTGAGAGCATCATCCCAAACGGTTCGGACGGCCCGCTCTGTAGACAGTCCATACATTTGCCAATCTGTCTGCCCCTGGGATAAATCGTTCCGATCAGATACCATGTCCTGCACATTGCCCTTCGTATACCATGCATCAACAAAGGTTCCTGTTTTTTGGGCAGCCTGCTCCACAATTGATTGCTCCGTAAAATTCGTGGCTCCCACTATCATCGTATGACCCAGAATCAAAATCGCAAATGTCGGAAGAAACACTTTCTTATTTCTCCTCCAGCAACTGATAAAGAGAGCCAGAAATACATAGCAGGTCCACATAGCCGTAACCCGAACCGCACCCTCCATTAATGTATGCCTCACCAGGCCGCGCGAAAAATTTGCCAGATAAGCAAATCCCAATAACAGCAGCAGCATCCACCTGTTGCGGTCCGTATGCTCCCGCATCGTTTTTGCGTACAATGTGTACATAAGACAGGCAATCAAAGCAAGCGGGCAAATCATGTATACCCATGTGAAGGCCCCGCTTGCAGTATCGCCGATACCAACATATGCCCAGTTAATATTTGAACTGCTAATCGCCAGAAATTCCCTTAATCGCTGTATCGGAGAAATCCCGTTCACCGCGCATAACACACACCACACACTAAGACAGACTGCCCCCCATCCGGCAAGGGTGCCTATCAGCTGCTTGGCCGCTCTCTTGTTTTTGTCCACCGCTATATAGGCAGTCAGCGCGATCACAGCGGCAATGCCAAATGCAAACCCCAGATCCAGCCGGTAAACAACACACCATATAATTGCAAACCACACCCATATGGCTCTGACATATGTGTTTTTTCTCATGTAAGCTATGATGGCAAGACACACCAGCATCCCCAGTCCATAATAATGCCAGACGCTATAAAACGGGAAAAACAATGCCGCAAACAACGCCATATCTTCGTTCCACACATACTTTACAAGATAGAAAAAGCAAAGGGCACTGATTGTGAGAATATACGGCGCATACGGGCTAAATATCGCCCCGGCATAGTCATTGTTTATCCAGCCGTACAGCAGCCCTTCCCAAACATTGGTCATCATATGCCCGCCATAGTGTTCTACCAAAGGTATCGTACCAAACTTTATAAAATCACTGATCAATACACTGGAATTCGCAGACTCCATAAGATCTGCCTGGCAGACCTGTACGAGGGGAATCTGCGCAGATAGACAGGATACGCCAAACACGAGAAACGGATATGACCATTTCTTCCACTTATCGGTATTCCAACCTTTTTTTTGCGCGATTACGCACACTGCCACAGAAATACCGAGCAAAACGGCAACAACAACTGCATAGAAGCTGTCTCTTTTACTCACAAAGACATTATGCTGGTTTAAAATATGAAACAGCTCAATGCAAAAAGAAGTCAAAAACGGCAACAAACTGAACAGTACTGCCAAAACACCCAAACGAACGGAACATTTATCACTTCCTAACCATCTGCCATGAAAACGTGCCATAAACAGACAGCATACTAGCAAAATAACCTGAACGCCAAGCAGCAGCATCCCATCTTCCCAGCTTTGACGCCAGAGGACGGCGATGACATAAGCAAAAGAAACAGCCATCATTAACAGTTTCGCATACACATTGACTGTGATATTATTTTCAAGATGAAACAAAAGATATCCTGCCGCCATAAGCAGCAATAAGATCAGCAGGAACAAAGAATAATCAAAAAAATCCACTTTGTTTTCACAATCATGAAACCAGGTAAAACATTTGATTCCGACCGCTACATTTGCCAGGACAATAAAATGATCGAGAAATGTAGCCATCTTATCTCCCTCTGTCCCGCGTTCTTTTTGGCATAAATAATTGGCCAGACAAAAAAACAGGGCCAAGGCGACTGCAAACAGCAAAAACCAGTGAAAAAAATTACTGTTTCTTTTGGACGCGTCGATATTATCCAACAACGCAATCCCTATCATCCGTTTAAAATCTGTAACTTCATTTCGCATAGAGTCCAGAGGACAATGCAGTAGGGCAAATAGAACAGAGCCAAAAACGGCATATCCCAGCCCATGCTTTTTTTCAGATGTGCGAAAAGCATCATATAACGTCTCAAATTTCAGGATACTGTAACCAAGCGCTGTCAACAACAACACAGACAAAAATAACTGCAAGATGCATTTAATGATGCCTCCCGCGCTCCAAGATTGATCTACGAACTTAAATCCAACCGCAAGCGTTCCGTTGACCAAGCCATCGGACACATAACACGAACCGTAAACGGCCGGCGCCGTGACATTTGCTGCGACACACACACTGTCCAATCCTTCCTCTGCACGAAATGTGATGCCATACTCTTGTCCACGGCATAAATCCGTATCATCAACTGCCACCGTATTCCAGGCATTGGCCGTATAATCATTTAAATTGACTTCCACGGTTTTTAATTCTTTTCCTTTGCCGTCTGTCAGGCCAATTGTCATTTGCTGCCCTTTGAGCTCACCAAAATAGACATCCACACTCATCAGATGATTGCCTTGTGCCTCAAATTTCTGAGTCACCAGCCTGTGTCCAGACAAATTCAGGGCTTCCGTAAACTCCAATCGGCTCGAATAATGCCTGATTGTTTCATACGGTTTTGTCCCCCTGATGATGAGTGACTGTGCAACCGCAACCAGTAGGAATAAAAAAACTGCTGCTTTTACTCCCCATATCATGTACTTTTTAATGGGTATCCTGCCTACCATTTCTCTCATTTTCCACAAACTCCTTTATCTCTTTCAACACCGCTTTTTTATCGCAGATATACCCATCCCGTCCCCCAAATATCTCAGCATAGCGTGTCCTGTAATCGTAATATGCCGGCGTTCCTGTAAGCTCATTGACAAAATTTTCACCGCTTAAAAAATGATAAATTTCCCCGGCCGAAAGAGGTTCCGTCGCCGGATGCCAAATCCGCAGATCATGTTCCAGTGCGATATGAATATCCGACCACAGCCGGTTTAGCGGATAAAACTGATACACGCTTCGGCTGTCAGTGAAATCAAGCGCGGTAAATCCAAGCGATTGACATTTTTGTTGCAATCTCTTACGCACATTCTCATCCAAATCTTTTACTTTATAAAACCCGTCTCCCTGATTCTGATAATATTGTTTTAATTCTGCATCTCTTTCTGAGAGCTCCTCCAGTTTGCTCTCTCGCAGCATATAAGGAATGATATTGATATAATCATATAGGAAATTCTTTTTTAAGTTCTTTCCAAACAATCCGGGCAGTCTTATAATCAAAGCATCCGCAAAGTGCTTGCGCCCCCAAAGTTCGAGCTGATAACGATGGTATCCATAGGCCATGCCTGAATCTGTTTCGACCACCGACTCTTCGTTCACGTTTCTTGGATTCTGAAATACATCAATGGTGGAGATCAGTACCAGTTTTCGGGGCGCAATTTGTGCGATGTTTTCCTCCGCCTCCCGGATCAGCTGCCAGTCCTTTTCGGGCGCGTGATTGGCCAAATATTTTTCTGCCCGCAGTCCTGCATAGATCAATAAATCCGGCTTCGTTCCGTAAGCCTCGCCGATGTTCTTTGAGTTATACACGGCATCAAACACACCATTTGCATAGATATTACTTCCGACAAACCCCGTATATCCAACCAATATGTTCATCGATGCTTCCTCCCTCTATTTTGTTAATTTTTCTATACTCTCAAAACTATAGCGTTTTCTCCGAAACACAAGTTCCACAAGCATCTGAAGGTACTTGATCACAATCGTCAAAATCGCAAAGAGTCCAAAGAAAGCAACGGAAAAAAAGAGAATGGTTGTCGTCCAGCCCGCCACCGGTCGAGCCAATGCATAAATTGCAAGTGAATACACCGCAACTGCAATTGATACCAGCATCATAAAAACGGTCATTCCTACACCGAACTTATAGCCCACATCGGTATATAAAATCAGCGCCTTCAGTGCAAGGCCCTTGCGGTATTTTCTTTCTTCTCTGTCCGTCATTTTTTTGCCCGCCAACCCTTTTTCTATTGGCTGATATACGATGGTATCCATCTTGAGCCCGCAATTTGCATAAACTGCCTTTCGGTATGGCACTGCTTTATTCATGCTGTCTATACGGTTAATCACTCTTCGGCTCAATATGCGAAAGCGTTCCGTATGCATATTCGCAGCAATTTCTGTAAAATGACAAAATACTTTGTAAAACAGCTGCGATGTCAATCGTTGGCGCTGCTTTGGCACAGCGGTAACAATATCATATCCCTGCAAAGCACGGCGGTATACCCGCATAATCTCCTGTCCGTCAAAGTCCGGTATCGGCGAGTCAAATTCAAATACAAAATCCCCGATCGACAATTCAACGCCTGCATTCATGGCAGCTTCCACGCCATGAAAATAACTCATATGCAGCACAGAAATACTTAAATTCCCCTCTGACGTGCGGAAAGCCTTGATCTGTTCCACACTCCCATCGTCGGAATGGTCATCCACACAGATCACCTCGGCATGTTCAAAATATTCTTCCACCACCGGTATCACGGTACTTAGAAAATTCGCTATCCACTTTTCTGCATTGTGTACATAAATCACAACAGAGACAAAATTTTTTTCTTTACTCTCCATCAGACAACACCTCATCTAAATCATATACTGTATTAATTTTGCCGGATAACACGCCGACAAAAGTCGGATGCTTTGCGTAGGTCCGAATAACGGTCGGTCTCGAATCATCGATCTCAGAACTCATGAGAATCGGCTTCATTGAAAACAAAGAATCTTTATACGAAAAAGCATATTCTTCCCGTAAATATTTTCTTGCCAGATTCGCCATATACGGAAAAGCTGTCGCAGGTTTGGCGGGACAGTTATTGCAATTTCCCAATTGCTTTGTCGAACAGTAATCACCGCTCTTTTGCTGACAGGAAAAAGTTGGCAGTTCTTCATAACTTGTCGTATGCGGCGTAAAGGTCACCGATGTCAGCGAGTGAAATCCCGTTTTCCCAAACGGCATGATTGAGAAAAAGGGGCCGTCCATGACCGTAAACCCATAATTTTTCAGCTTATCATTGACATCACATAAAATAATTTCACAGAGTTCATATTTAATTTTAAACTTCTCATAGCCGGCCATATCCAAAATCTGGTTTGTCGAAGCAAAAGAGGCATTGAACACAAAGCGCGACTTATATTCGCTTCCGTCCTCCAACCGGATCAAAAACACATCCGTATGCCGCTCTATGGCAGTAATATCTACATGATACCGTATCTCCACAGAATGATATTTCGACAGCTCATCCAGATAATAATCGCGCAGGAGCATCGCATCATAAGTGTATTCTCTTGTACGGTATGCCCCATCACAAAGCGTACCGTTAAAAAACTGCTCTGGGTTAAGCTCTTCACAGGGAATCCCTGCAGCATGACAGAATTTTTGAAATTGTTCGCCGCTTGACCAGGAATATTGCCTGGAGGTTGCATAAATTTTATCAAACTCCCTGTTAATACAAAAACCGTAGTCTTTATAAAATCTTTCAAAATATCCCGCTGATTTCATCGCTGTAGAAATCGATCGAGGGTAATGGTAACCCTGATGTACACGCGCCTGATTAATATAAGTTGCCCTCTGAAACGGCTGCGGATCACGCTCTAACACAAGGACGCTCTGCCCTTTGCGACAACAAAAAAGAGCTGCATAAAGCCCATATAACCCGGCACCGATAATGATCTTATCGTAAACCATCTTCCCTCGTTCCCTTTCTACCTGCCAGTAAGCGGTATCACAATGCACTACGTGCACAGCCAAAAATGTCTACTTTTTTA